>CAZKZQ010000080.1:0-15090 GCA_964557235.1 uncultured Nocardioidaceae bacterium | reverse complement strand
CACGACATCGGCAAGAACATCGTCGGCGTCGTCCTCCAGTGCAACAACTACGACGTCGTCGACCTCGGCGTGATGGTGCCGGTGCAGAAGATCCTCGACGCCGCCCGCGAGGAGAAGGCCGACATCATCGGCCTCTCCGGGCTGATCACCCCGTCGCTGGACGAGATGGTCAACGTCGCCACCGAGATGAAGCGCCAGGGCTTCGAGATCCCGCTGCTCATCGGGGGCGCGACCACGAGCCGCGCCCACACCGCGGTCAAGGTCGACACGTCGTACGACGGCCCGGTGGTGTGGGTCAAGGACGCCTCCCGCTCGGTGCCCGTGGTCGCGTCGCTGCTGTCCGACGAGCGTCGCGACGGGCTGCTGGCCGACGTGACCGCCGACTTCGACTCGATCCGCGAGCGACACTCCAAGCGGCAGAAGACCCGCCCGCTGACGCCGGTCGACAAGGCCCGCGCCAACGCGCCCAAGCTGGACTGGTCGACGTACCTCCCGCCGCAGCCCAAGGCCGACGAGCTGGTCGTCGTGGGCCAGGACCTCACCGAGCTGCGCGGCTACATCGACTGGCAGCCGTTCTTCAACGCCTGGGAGATCCGCGGCAGGTTCCCCGACCTGCTCAACGCACCCACGTCCGGCGAGGCCGCCCGCAGGCTCTACGACGACGCGCAGGAGCTGCTCGACACCCTCGCCACCTCCGGCGTGCTGCGGGCCGACGGCGCGGCCGGGATCTTCCCCGCCGCCTCGGTCGGCGACGACGTCGAGGTCTACACCGACGAGGAGCGCACCGAGGTCCGTGCGGTCCTGCACCACCTGCGCCAGCAGGGGGAGCAGCGCCACGGCCTGCCGCACCGCTGCCTGTCCGACTTCGTCGCTCCGCGAGAGACCGGGCTCACCGACCACATCGGTGCCTTCGCGGTCACCGCGGGCCACGGTGTCGCCGAGGAGGTCGCGCGGCTGCGCAAGGAGCTCGACGACTACCAGGCGATCCTGCTCGAGTCGATCGCCGACCGGCTCGCCGAGGCGTTCGCCGAGCGGCTGCACGAGCGGGTCCGCACCGAGGTCTGGGGCTACGCCCCCGAGGAGCAGCTGGACAACCGCCAGCTGCTCAAGGAGGAGTACGCCGGCATCCGCCCGGCCCCGGGCTATCCCGCCTGCCCCGACCACACCGAGAAGCAGACCCTCTGGGACCTCCTCGACGTCGAGCAGCGGCTCGGGATCCGCCTCACCGAGAGCCTCGCCATGTGGCCGGGTGCGTCGGTGAGCGGGTGGTACTTCTCCCACCCGGAGTCGCAGTACTTCGTGCTCGGGCGCATCGGCACCGACCAGGTCGCCGACTACGCCCGTCGCAAGGGCTGGACCCTCCGCGAGGCCGAGAAGTGGCTGGCGCCCAACCTCGGCTACGAGCCCGAGGACTAGAGACGCCGCTAACATCGCGCGGGTGCGTCTGTTCTCGGCAGTCCTCGGCTTCCTGCTGCGCAAGATGGGGTTGTTCGCAGCGCTCCTCCTGTCGCTGTTCCTCGCGTATCTCCTGATCCACACCCTGGTCCCGTCCCTCCAGCAGTCCGTGGCGGATCGTGAGCGCCTGGGCGAGGTGGTCGAGGAGCAGGCGGCACTCGATGCGAAGCTCGACAGGCTCGAGGAGGCGAAGAACGCCGCCGCCAAGCGCGCGGACGACATCTGCGGCTTCGTCGGGAGGGTGGGCGACGCCCTCCGCCCAGGGACTCCCTGCAAGGACGCCCAGGAGAAGCTCGATGCGGTGAGGAGGGAGCAGGCCGACGTCCGCGAGAGGCTCGGGGACGTCAGGGCCGAGGCGGAGGACCTGCGGCAGGCCCGCGGATCCGGTGTGGGGTGGGTCGTGGACAGGTGGACCCAGTCCTGGACGTGGTTGGCGTGGGTAGCGGCGATCGCGCTCTTCCTCCCGCCGGTCCTGCGCATCGTCAGCTACTTCGTGCTGATGCCTCTGGTCACCCGGCTCCACAAGCCGATCCACCTGGCGGAGGGATCCGAACCCGCAGGCGCGAGTCTCGACCCGAACCCCGCGGTGAGGACCCTGCCGGTCCAGCTGCCCCCAGGAGAGCTGCTGTCCGCCCGGTCCGAACACGTCAGACCTGTGCGGGGGAAGACGCGCGGGAGGCTCCTCTACGACTGGTCCTCTCCGTTCATCAGCTTCGCGGCCGGTCTGTACGGACTGACTCGGGTCACGGGCGACGAGGACGGCACCGCGGCGACACTGGCGACGCCCGACGATCCCGACTCCTACCTGATGCGCATCGACTTCACGGACCACCCGGGCCTCGTCATGCGTCCCCGGCACGTCGTCGGCGTCATCGGCCGGCCCGGGCTCTCGACGCGGTGGCGGTGGGGTCTGCAGGCGCTCGCGACGTGGCAGGTCCGCTACATCATGTTCAGTGGCACCGGCAGCCTGATCGTCCAGGGGGTCGGCGACGTCGTCGCGGACACGCCCGGCGACAGGTCCATGCGGATGGACCAGAACCTGCTCATGGGCTTCGACTCGCGCCTGGCCTACGGGGTCAACCGGACCGAGGTGTTCTGGCCGTACCTGTGGGGCAGGAAGCCCTTGGTCGACGACGAGTTCACCGGTGCCCACCCGATCTTCTGGCAGAAGTCCACCACCGGCGGCCCCAGCAACCCGATCGCCAAGGCCTTCGACGCCGTCTTCTCCGCGGTCGGCAAGATCCTCGGATTCTGATCGCTGGTCCAGGTGGTGATGTCCGGCACCGGACTGCGTCGATCTAGGGTGGTTCCTCGCAACGCCGTTGCATGAAGCCTCCTGGAGGGCACCCTGAGCACCGAGCCTGTGCGCTTCCCCGCCGCGGTCCTGTGGGACATGGACGGGACCCTCGTCGACACCGAGCCCTACTGGATCGCGGTCGAGACCGAGCTGGTCGAGTCGCACGGGGGCACGTGGAGCCACGCCCAGGCGCTCGACCTCGTCGGCAACGAGCTGATCGTCTCGGCGACCATGCTGCGCGACGGGTCCGGCATCGACCTGGAGCCCGAGGTGATCGTCGAGCGGCTGCTCGACGGCGTCGTGGCCAGGGTCGAGCGGGCGGTGCCGTGGCGACCGGGCGCCCGCGAGCTGCTGCGCGAGCTGCGCGAGGCAGGGATCCCGTGCGGGCTGGTCACCATGTCCTACCAGCGGTTCGTCGCCCCCGTCCTCGACGCGCTGCCCGAGGGCACCTTCGACGTCGTCGTGACCGGTGACCAGGTCGAGTTCGGCAAGCCCCACCCCGAGCCCTACCTCCAGGCGGCGCGCCAGCTCGGCGTGCGTGCCGAGGACTGCGTGGCGATCGAGGACTCCAACACCGGGGCCAGGTCGGCCGAGGCGGCCGGCTGCCTGGTGCTCGTGATCGAGAACCACGTGCCGGTGGCGCCGGGCAACCGGCGTGTCTTCCGCGACACGCTGGCCGTCGTCGGAGTCGACCAGATCGTCGCGCTCGAGGCCTGATCTCGACCGAGGTCCTGTGGACCCGGCTCAGGACAAACCGACCCCCGGTCAGGAATCGTTGCCGATTCGCGACCTTCCCGTGCCGTTCCCGTGGTGGCTTCCCGCCAGCCCCGGCGTTACGTTGCGACCCGGGCGCGCTGCCAGCGAGCCCTGGACTCGACCACCGACCTGAAGAGGTAACGAAGTGTTGCGCAAGAGGGGCATGCTCGCCGCGATCAGCGCGGGCGTCATGGTCGCCTCGCTCGCCGCGTGCGGCAGCGACGACGGAGGCAGTGGCAACAAGGGCGGCAACGGCGGCAGCGGAGGTGGCGGCGAAGGCTCCTACATCCTCGGCACGACCGAGTCCGTCACCGCGATGGACCCGGCAGGTTCCTACGACTTCGGCTCGTGGAACATGCAGTACTCCATCTTCCAGCAGCTCATGACGATCGACGCCAACGCCAGCGAGCCGACGCCGGACGCCGCGGACTGCAAGTACGACGACCCGCAGACCGTCACCTGCAAGCTCGAGGAGGGCCTGAAGTTCTCCAACGGCAACGAGCTCACCTCGTCCGACGTGCTGTTCAGCTTCAAGCGCAACCTCGACATCGCCGACCCCAACGGCTCGGCGGTCCTCCTGGGCCAGCTGACCGACAAGGACGGCAAGTTCCGCGCCGACTCGATCGAGGCCCCGGACGACACCACGGTGACGTTCCACCTCAACGCGGCGGACACCACGTTCCTCAAGCTGCTCTCGACGGCGACCACGTCGATCGTCGACGAGGACGTCTTCCCGGCCGACAAGCTGCTCGACGACGACAAGGTCATCGGCTCCGGCCCGCTCAAGCTGTCGCAGTACAAGCCGGGCGAGCAGGCGGTCCTCGAGGCCAACGAGTCCTACACGGGCGCGAAGAAGTCCAAGGCCGCCCAGATCTTCGTCCAGTACTTCAAGGACCCGGCCCCGCTCAAGGAGGCGATCAAGACCGGTCAGGTCGACATCGCCTGGCGCACCCTGTCCCCGACGGACCTGCAGGACCTCAAGGACAACAGCGACGCCGAGGTCATCGAGGGCGGCGGCTCCGAGTTCCGCTACTGGGTCTTCCAGTTCGCCAACCCCACGGTGAAGGAGAAGGCCGTCCGCCAGGCCGTCGCGCAGATCATGGACCGCGACGCGATCACCAAGGACGCCTACGACGGCACCACCGCCCCGGCGTACTCCATCGTGCCCCCCGGCTTCGGTGGCCAGAAGGACTCCTTCGAGGAGAAGTACGGCACGCCCGACGTCGACAAGGCCAAGAAGATCCTCAGCGACGCCGGTGTGAAGACCCCGGTCGACCTGACGATGGGCTGGACGCCGACCCACTACGGCCCCAACCTCGTGGACGAGGCCAAGCAGTTCTCCGAGCAGCTCAACGACAGCGGCCTGTTCAAGGTCGAGCTCAAGAGCGCGGAGTGGGAGCAGTACCAGACGCTCTACAAGAAGAACGCCTACGACATCTTCGCGCTCGGCTGGTACCCCGACATCCTGGACGCCGACAACTACCTCACGCCGTTCATCCGTGACGGTGGCTTCTTCGCCAACAACTACTCCAGCGAGGAGGTCAACGGTCTGCTCACCAAGGAGCTGGCCGAGACCGACACGGGCAAGCGTGACGCCATCATCGGGCAGCTCCAGGACATCGTCGCCGAGGACGTCCCGCTGATCCCGTCGTGGTTCGGCAAGAACGTCGCAGTGGCGGGTCCGGGCGTCTCGGGGGTCAAGGAGACCCTCGACCCGACCTACATCTTCCGCCTCTGGACGATCAGCAAGTCCTGAGCACCGTGTAGGAACCAAGCGGAGGGCCCGGGCGAGTCCCGGGCCCTCTGTGCTTGTCTGGACCCCGTCCCCCTTGCTTGCTCGAAGGAGAACCGATGGCTGTCGCGGGTGGCTCGCTGCCGCGCTACATCGCCCAGCGGCTGTTGCTGCTCGTCCCGATGATCTGGCTGGTCCTCACGCTGGTCTTCCTCATGCTCCGCGTGGCCCCGGGTGACCCGGTGTCCGCCGCGGTCGGAGGCCGGCTCGACGAGGACGAGCTCGATCGGCGACGTGCCTCGCTCGGCCTGGACCGCCCCCTCTGGGTGCAGTACGCCGACTACCTCGGCCAGGTGGCCCGGCTCGACCTGGGCAAGGCCCTGTCGGACAACCGTCCGGTCATCGACATCATCCGCGACAACGGCGGCGCGACCCTGACGCTGACGCTCGGGGCCTTCATCTTCGCGCTCGGCATCGGCATCCCGCTGGGCCTCATGGCGGGTCGCCGGCGCGACTCGGTCGCCGACATCGTGATCCGGCTGTTCGGCATCGTCACCTATGCCGCCCCGATCTTCGTCGTGGGCCTGGTGCTCGTGCTCATCGTCGCCAGCGCGGGCACCGGCTGGCCGACGTACGACATCGCCTCGCCGATCACCAAGTTCCAGGTCCAACCCAAGACCCACATCCTGCTGGTCGACGCGATCCTGTCCGGCAACGGGACCGCGGTCACCGACGTGCTCAAGCACCACGTGCTGCCGTGCTTCACCCTCGGCCTGCTGCTCTGCGGCGTCTTCATCCGGCTGGTGCGGGTCAACCTGCTGCAGACGCTCAAGGGCGACTACGTCGAGGCGGCACGGGCGCGCGGCATCCCCGAGCGCTACGTCATCCGGCGCCACGCCTTCCGCAACGCGCTGGTCCCCGTGGTCACCGTGATCGGTCTCCAGGTCGCACTGACCCTGTCGGGCGCGGTGCTCACCGAAAGCACGTTCAACTGGCCCGGCCTCGGCACGGAGCTGATCGACTACCTCAACGCTCGTGACTACGCCGCCGTCCAGGGCCTGGTCACCTTCTTCGCGCTGATCGTGGTGGTGATGAGCGTCCTGGTCGACATCGCCAACGCCCTCATCGACCCGAGAGTGAGGTACTGATGGCCGACTCGCGCACCCCCCGCTTCGTCCGCTCGCTCACCACGCCGTTCCGCACCACCACCGGCACGGCCCGCTGGCTGCTGGTCACCGGGCTGATCATCACCACCGCCTTCGTGGTGATGGCGGTCTTCGCCCCCTGGGTCGCGCCCAACGGCTTCGACGAGTCCCGCGTCGACGGCCAGCGGCTGCCCAAGCTCCAGGCACCCTCCGGTGCCCACCTGTTCGGCACGAACGACCAGTTCTACGACGTGCTGTCCCGTGTGATCTGGGGCGCGCGCACCGGCCTCGAGGTCGTCGTGCTGTCGGTGCTGCTCTCGGTGGTGATCGGCGTCGTGCTCGGCCTCATCTCCGGCTACGTCGGCGGCTGGACCGACCGGCTCCTGGTCTTCTTCACCGACGCGATCTATGCCTTCCCGACGCTGCTGCTGGCCATCGTGTTCAGCTTCCTGCTCAGCGACCGGTTGGGTGGAGGCGTGCTCGCGGCCGCGGTCTCGCTGACGGTGATCTACATCCCGCAGTACTTCCGCGTGGTCCGCAACACGACCGTCTCCGCCCGGGAGGCGACGTACGTCGAGGCGGCGCGCGCGATCGGGGCCAAGGACTCCACGATCATGTGGCGCTACCTCTTCGGCAACGTGATCGGCTCGGTGCCGGTGATCGGCACCCTCAACGCCGCCGACGCCCTCGGCACGCTCGCCGCGCTGGGCTTCCTGGGCTTCGGCATCCAGCCCAACGAGGCGGCCGAGTGGGGCTACGACCTCGACCGGGCACTCGACGACGTCTCGGCCGGCATCTGGTGGACCGCAGCCTTCCCGGGCGCGGCCATCGTGCTGCTCATCCTGGGGCTGACGCTGGTCGGCGAGGGCCTCAACGAGACCATCAACCCGGTGCTGCGCAAGCGGCGCCTGCGCGAGGTGGTCCTGCCGCCCCGCGACGCCGAGCGCGAGACGACGGAGGCGAGCCGATGACCAGCACGACCCCCGCGACCCCCTCCGCCCCGGCGGAGGAGGTCATCCGGGCCGACGACATCCGGGTCTGGTACGGCACCGAGCGCGGCCCCGTCCGCGCCGTCGACGGTGTCTCCTTCAGCCTGCGGCGCGGCGAGATCCTCGGCCTGGTCGGCGAGTCCGGCTGCGGCAAGTCGACCCTGGGTCGTGGGCTCCTCGGCCTGCTGCCCGAGGGCGCGGCGATGGACGGTGCCCTGACGTTCGGCGGCGAGGACCTCCTGGCCGTCGACCGCAAGGAGCTCTACAAGCGTCGCGGCGCCGAGCTCGGGATGATCTTCCAGGAGCCGCTGACCCGCCTGAACCCGCTCATGCGCGTCAGCGAGCACTTCCTGGAGACGCTGCGCACCCACGAGCCGGACCTCCGCAAGGAGGAGATGCAGGAGCGCTCCCTCGAGGTCCTGCGCCGCATGGGCATCCCGCCGACCCGCTGGCGGTCCTACCCCCACGAGTTCTCCGGCGGCATGCGCCAGCGGCTGATGATCGCGCTCGCGCTCGTGCTGCGTCCGCGGTTCGTGGTGGCCGACGAGCCGACCACGGCCCTCGACGTGCTGGTCGAGGCGCAGATCATCCGGATCCTGCACGACCTGCGTCGCGAGTTCGACACCTCGCTGCTGCTGATCACCCACAACCTCGGCATCATCGCCGAGGCCTGCGACCGGGTCGCAGTGATGTACGCCGGCCGGATCGTCGAGATCGGCGACGCCCGCGAGGTCTTCGCGAACCCGCAGCACCCCTACACCCAGGAGCTGCTGCGCTCGACGATCTCGCTCACCACGACCGGGCTGCACTACATCCCGGGCGCCCCACCGGACCTCGTGGACCCGCCCTCGGGCTGCAGCTTCCACCCGCGCTGCCCCAAGGCGATGCGGGTGTGCGCCGAGCAGGACCCGCCGGTCGAGTCCCTGGACTCCGGCACCCGCGTCGAGTGCTGGGCCGCCGCGCGCGACGCCGGCCTGGTCGACATCCCGGCCGCGGGCCAGGAGCCCCTGGAGCAGAAGGAGCTGTCCGTTGCCGACGAAGCCTGACACCGCCGACACGAGCACCGGCGTCCTCCTGGACATCGACGACCTCGCCGTCCACTACCAGCTGCGCGGCGGCACCCTGGCCCGCCTGTTCGGCCGCGACACCGGCACGGTCAAGGCCGTCGACGGTGTCGACCTCCAGCTGCGCAGGGGCGAGGTGCTCGGCCTGGTGGGGGAGTCGGGCTCCGGCAAGACGACCCTCGGTCGCGCGCTGCTCGGGCTCGTGCGGCCCACCGAGGGCGCGATCCGCTATCACCACGACGGCGGCGTCACCGACCTCGCGGAGATCTCCGGCAAGGAGCTGCGCGCGGTGCGCACCGACCTGCAGATGGTCTTCCAGGACCCCCACGCCGCGCTCAACCCCTCGATGAACCTCGAGACCGCGATCGGGCACCCGCTCAAGATCCACGGCATCGCCAAGGGCGAGGAGCTGCGCAAGCGCGTCGTCGAGGCGCTCGAGCGGGTGGGGCTGGCCCCGGCCGAGCAGTTCATGTCGAAGTACCCCTCCGACCTGTCGGGCGGCCAGAAGCAGCGCGCGGTCATCGCCCGCGCGGTGATCCTCGGCCCGGAGATGCTGGTCGCCGACGAGCCGATCTCCATGCTCGACATGAGCGTGCGCGCCAAGATCCTCGAGCTCATGCTCGACCTCAAGAACGACCTCGGCCTGACCTACGTCTACATCACCCACGACCTGGCGACGGCGAAGTTCTTCTGCGACCGGGTGGCGATCATGTACCTCGGTCGCATCGTCGAGATCGGGCCGACCCAGGAGATCTTCGACGACCCCAAGCACCCCTACACCAAGGCGCTGCTCAAGGCGATCCCCGAGCCCGACCCGACCCGCATGGTCCCGCGCGACCTGCCCCGCGGCGAGATCCCCGACGCGGCCAGCCCGCCGCTCGGCTGCTCCTTCCACCCGCGGTGCCCCGAGGCCACCTCGCGGTGCGGCTGGGAGTCGCGTGACCTGCGCTCGCTGCTGGAGGAGCACTGGACCCGGCGCGAGGCCGAGGTCTACCTCCGCGAGCGGGACCTGGTCGGCAACCTCGAGGTCTTCGACAAGCCGGCCCGCGAGGTCACCTTCGGGTCCGGCGACCCGGAGAAGGCCCGTGCCCTGGTCGAGGAGATCCGCGCCGAGCGGCCAGACGAGCCGCTGTGGAAGGGCGTCGAGGACGTCTCCGTCTCCGGCTCGGGCGTCACGGTTCGCTTCGCCGAGGGCGAGGACCCGGCCCTGCGCGAAGCGGGCGGGGTCGACGTCGCCTGCGTGCTCTACGGCGACGAGCCCCGGAGCTAGTCGACGTCCTCGGGCGCGAGCCCGGGGTCGGCGATCTGCTGGGCGCTGACCACCGGGAGCGGCGGGGGAGTGCCACCCCACTCCGGGCAGATCGCCTGGTGGGAGCACCACGCGCACAGCGCGGTCTTGTTGGGGCGCCAGTCGCCGGCCTCGGCGGCCTTGCTGATCGCGCCCCACAGGGCGTCGACCTTGCGCTCCACGGCCCGCAGGTCGTCCTCGTCGGGGCGGTAGCGCAGGACCTCGCCGGAGCCGAGGTAGATCAGCTGGAGCATCGTCGGGATCGAGCCGCGCAGGCGCCACAGCACCAGGGCGTAGAACTTCATCTGGAACAGCGCCTTGGCCTCCCACATCGGCCCCGGCGCGCGGCCCGTCTTGTAGTCGACGACGCGGACCTCGCCGGTCGGGGCGACGTCGATGCGGTCGACGAACCCGCGCAGCAGCAGCCGGCTGTCGAGCACGGTCTCGACGTAGAGCTCCCGCTCGGCGGGCTCCAGGCGGCTCGGGTCCTCGAGGGTGAAGTAGCGCTCGACGCTCTCGCGGCAGCTGCCCAGCCACTCGACGAGGTCGAGCGCCTCGCCCTCGGCCTCCTCGGCGAACATCTCCGCGAGCACCGGCTCGGACTCCAGCAGCTCGGCCCACGCGGGCTCGACCATCGAGAGGGCCTGCTCGGGCGTGCGCTGCGCGGCCGGCAGGTCGAAGAGGTCCTCGAGGACCTTGTGCACCAAGGTGCCGCGGACGGCCGCCGGCGAGCTCTCCTCGGGGAGCTTGTCGATCGTGCGGTAGCGGTAGAGCAGGGGACAGGTCATGAAGTCGCCGGCGCGGCTGGGCGACAGGGACCCGACCACCTCGACGCCGTCGACCACGCGGGCGCCGTCACCGCGCTGCTTGCGCGCCGGCCGGTCGAGCGGGAGCTCCGCCACGGGGCCCTCCACCGCGCTCTCGATCAGCTCTGTCGTCATGCCCAGCACGATAGGCGTGCGGTCCGACAATCCCGGGAGACCCGCCCGGTAGGTTGGGAGACGTGAGCGACAGACTCGGTGGTCCGGCGCAGCGCAACGACCCCGGGACGATCCGGGTCGGGTCGCTGGGCGGTGTCGACGTGCTCGTCCGCTCGTCCTGGTTCCTCATCGCGGCCCTCGTCGCCTACCTCGTCGCTCCCGGCATCGAGCGGGTCCAGCCCGGCCTCGGCAGCCTCAAGTACGTCGCCGGCGCGGCCTTCGCCGTGCTCCTCACGCTCTCGCTGCTCCTGCACGAGCTGTCGCACGCGCTCATGTCGAAGCACTTCGGCATCCCCGTCCGCTCGATCACGCTGCACTTCATCGGCGGCGTCACCGCGATGGAGGCCGAGCCGGCCACCCCCAAGCAGGAGTTCGCGATCTCCGGCATCGGGCCGGTGACCTCGCTCGGCGTAGCCGGGGTCGCCTACGCCCTGCTCCAGGTGACGCCCGACGGCCTGCTGTCCTTCGTGGTCGGAGGGCTGGCCTGGGCCAACCTGGTCGTCGGCGTGCTCAACCTCGTGCCGGGCATGCCGCTGGACGGCGGTCGCGTGCTGCGCGCCGGGGTCTGGAAGGCGACCGGCGACGCCAACAAGGGCCTGACCGCCGCGGGCTGGGCCGGACGCGGCGTCGCGGTGCTCATGCTCGGCTCGCCGCTGATCATGGCCGGGCTCGGCATCGAGCCCGACGTCTTCGACTTCCTGTTCGCCGTGATCATCGGCTGGTTCCTGTGGTCGGCCGCGTCGGGGGCGATCCTGGCCGCCAAGGTGCGCGCCCGCCTGCCCCGGCTCGACGCCCGCCGGCTCGCCCGGCGCAGCCTCGCCCTGTCCGAGCACGTCACCCTGGCCGAGGCCGTGCGCCAGGCCCGCGAGGCCCAGGCCGGCTCGATCGTCACCCTGGACTCGGCCGGCCGTCCCGCCGGTCTGGTCAGCGAGGACGCCGTCCTGGCCACGCCGGAGGAGCGGCGCTCCTGGGTGCCCCTGAGCGCGGTCAGCCGCAGCCTCCAGCCCGACCTCTCGCTGCCCGCCGACATCGCCGGGGAGCAGCTCATCACCGCGATGGCGCGGCGCCCGGCCAACGAGTACCTCCTGGTCGAGCCCGACGGCACCGTCTACGGCGTCCTCGTCGCCGCCGACGTCGATGCCGCGTTCTCCCGCGACTGAGCGGCTTCCTAGACTCCGGGCCATGCCCCCGACCCACCAGCCCGAGCTCTCGGGCGTCCACACCGGCCCTCTGCGCGCAGGGGAGTGGGTGCGGCTCACCGACAGCAAGGGCCGCCGCAACAACTTCTGCCTCGAGGCGGGCAAGCGCTTCTTCAGCAACAAGGGTCACGTCGACCACGACGAGCTGATCGGCCGCGAGGAGGGCTTCACCGTCACCTCCTCGCTCGGCGCGGACTACCTCGTGTTCCGCCCGCTGCTCAACGAGTTCGTGGTGTCGATGCCGCGCGGGGCGGCCGTCGTCTATCCCAAGGACGCCGCGCAGATCGTCGCCATGGCCGACGTCTTCCCCGGGGCCCGGGTGGTCGAGGCGGGGGTCGGGTCCGGCGCCCTGACCTGCTACCTCCTGCGCGCGGTGGGTCCGACCGGCCGCGTGTCGTCGTACGAACGTCGCGAGGAGTTCGCCGACGTCGCGCGACGCAACGTCACCCAGTGGTACTCCGGGGAGCACCCGGCCTGGACGCTCACCGTCGGCGACCTCGCCGAGGAGCTCCCGACGGGCGGCCCGGGCGGGCAGGACGCCCGCGTCGACCGCGTCGTGCTCGACATGCTCGCCCCGTGGGAGTGCGTCGACGCCGTGGCGGACGCCCTCGTGCCCGGTGGACTGGTCTGCGCCTACGTCGCCACCACCACCCAGCTCAGCCGCACCGTGGAGACGATCCGCGCCCACGGCGGCTTCACCGACCCGCAGGCCTGGGAGTCCCTGGTGCGCGACTGGCACGTCGAGGGCCTCGCCGTCCGCCCCGGCCACTCGATGGTCGGGCACACCGGCTTCCTCGTCACCGCCCGCCGGATGGCTCCCGGGCAGCGCCCGCCGACCAAGCGCAGGCGCCCCGCACCGGGCGCCTACGGCGTCGACTACAGCGGTCCGCGCCCCCTCGACCTGCCCCCGCAGCTGGCCGAGGAGCCCCTGGAGGACTGATCCGGGCCCTGTCGGACCCGGACCGGAGTGGCGCAGAAGGGTGGTTTCCGTCCCGACACGGGAGAAAGAGTGGCCACCTGCTTCCCAGTCGCGAGTAGGTTGGAGGAGACACGCACACCAGCTGGAGGTGATGTGGAGATGACATCCGAGAGCAGTTCCGGCGGTGGGTCGCGGACTCCCCAGGACTGGGAGGCGCAGGTCGCCTACCTCGAGCGTGAGGTGACCGCCCTGCGGCGTCGCCTCGCCGATGCACCCGGGTCCGCCCGCGCGCTCGAGCAGCGCCTGGCCGAGTCCCAGCGCTCCCTCGCGGGCGTCACGGCGCAGAACGAGCGCCTCGCGCAGACGCTGCGCGACGCCAAGGAGCAGATCCTCACGCTCAAGGAGGAGGTCGACCGGCTCGCCCAACCGCCCTCCGGCTTCGGCGTGTTCCTCCAGCGCAACGAGGACGAGACCGTCGACGTCTTCACCTCCGGGCGCAAGCTGCGCGTGAGCGTGAGCCCCAACGTCGCCGCCGAGGAGCTGCGCAAGGGCCAGGAGGTCATGCTCAACGAGGCGCTCAACGTCGTCGCGGCCCTGGAGTTCGAGACGGTCGGCGAGACCGTGATGCTCAAGGAGCTGCTCGCCGACGGCGACCGCGCGCTGTGCATCGCCAACGCCGACGAGGAGCGCGTGGTCCGCCTGGCCGACACGCTCAAGGACCAGCCGCTGCGTGCCGGCGACCTGCTGCTCCACGACGCCAAGTCCGGCTACGTCTTCGAGCGCATCCCCAAGAGCGAGGTCGAGGAGCTCGTGCTCGAGGAGGTGCCCGACATCGCCTACGAGTCGATCGGCGGCCTCAAGAGCCAGATCGACGCGATCCGCGACGCCGTCGAGCTGCCCTACCTCCACCCCGACCTGTTCCTCGAGCACGAGCTCAAGCCGCCCAAGGGCGTGCTGCTCTACGGCCCGCCCGGCTGCGGCAAGACGCTCATCGCCAAGGCGGTGGCCAACTCGCTGGCCAAGAAGGTCGCGGCCAAGACCGGCCAGGAGGGGAAGTCCTACTTCCTCAACATCAAGGGCCCCGAGCTGCTCAACAAGTACGTCGGCGAGACCGAGCGGCACATCCGCCTGGTCTTCCAGCGGGCGCGGGAGAAGGCGTCGCTCGGCACGCCGGTCATCGTGTTCTTCGACGAGATGGACTCGCTGTTCCGCACCCGCGGCTCGGGCGTCTCCTCCGACGTGGAGAACACCATCGTCCCGCAGCTGCTCAGCGAGATCGACGGCGTCGAGACGCTGGAGAACGTCCTGGTGATCGGCGCCTCCAACCGCGAGGACATGATCGACCCGGCGATCCTGCGGCCCGGCCGCCTCGACGTGAAGATCAAGATCGAGCGGCCCGACGCCGAGTCCGCACGCGACATCTTCAGCAAGTACCTCACCGCCAACCTGCCCCTGCACCAGCGCGACCTCGACGAGTTCGGCGGCGACAAGGACGCGTGCGTGGCGGGGATGATCCGGGCGACCGTCGAGCGGATGTACACCGAGACCGAGGAGAACCGCTTCCTCGAGGTGACCTACGCCAACGGCGACAAGGAGGTCCTGTACTTCAAGGACTTCAACTCCGGCGCGATGATCCAGAACATCGTCGACCGCGCCAAGAAGATGGCGATCAAGGACCTCCTCGAGCACGACCAGAAGGGCATCAGCGTCGAGCACCTGCTCCAGGCCTGCGTCGACGAGTTCAAGGAGAACGAGGACCTGCCCAACACCACCAACCCCGACGACTGGGCCCGCATCTCCGGCAAGAAGGGCGAGCGGATCGTCTTCATCCGCACGCTCATCACCGGCAAGCAGGGCACCGAGCCGGGTCGGTCGATCGACACGGTCTCCAACACCGGTCAGTACCTCTAGGACCGCATGGGGGACGAGATCGAGCGGTCCGAGGTCGAGGCCGCCCTCGCCGCACGCCGCGAGCTCGGGACGGACTACGACGACGCGTTCGTCGAGCAGTTCGCCGACCGGATCGAGCAGGTCGTCCAGGCGCGCGCCGCGGCCGTGCCGTCACCCCTGGAGGACGACTCGGGCGGCCGACAGTTCGTGATCGGCGTCGTCTCGCTGGGCACGGGCATCCCGATCACCGCCATCGCCGGCGGCATCGCGGACCTGCCGGGCATCATCACGGCCTGGATCGGCATCGTCGGGGTCAACGTGGCCCACGCGTTGAGCACCCGCCGCGGCTGAGGCTTGCCCGGGGGTGTTGCCTGGG
>CAZKZQ010000079.1:0-15180 GCA_964557235.1 uncultured Nocardioidaceae bacterium | reverse complement strand
CCATGGGCGTCACCTTCCTCAACCTCGAGGACGAGACCGGCATGCTCAACGTCGTCTGCTCGATCGGCGTGATGAAGGCCCATCGGCAGGCCGCGCGCAACCGGGTCGCGGTGATCATCCGCGGGCGGCTCGAGCGCAACGAGGGCGTGACCAACCTCGTCGCCGACCGCGTCGAGGGCATCGACGTCGTCGTCCCCGGCGCCGGGGCCGTGCTGCAGGCGCGGGCCTCCTCCCGCGACTTCCGCTGACGGCCGTCTGTCTAGTCCGCGGAGCAGGGGACGTTGCGGCCTGGAGTCGGCCTTCGCTGAACTCCCCCGATGGCTGCCCCACACACGCGTGAGACGGGCGCCGGCCTCGTGCTGGCGACCCTGGCGACGAGCCAGTTCCTCATGGCCCTGGACAGCTCGGTCATGAACGTGTCGATGGCGACCGTGGCGCGTGACGTCGGGACCTCGATCTCCGGCATCCAGACGGCGATCACCTGCTACACGCTGGTCATGGCGTCCTGCATGGTCGTCGGCGGGAAGATCGGGACGATCATCGGGCGTCGGCGGGCGTTCGCCATCGGCTGCGTCGTCTACGGCGCCGGGTCGCTCGTCACCGGACTGGCCACGAGCCTGCCCGTCCTCCTGCTCGGCTGGTCGTTGCTGGAGGGCCTGGGAGCGGCGCTCATCATGCCCGCGATCGTCGGGTTGATCGCGGTGAACTTCGCGGAGGCCGAGCGCCCGCGCGCCTACGGCTCGGTCGCCGCCGCCGGCGCGGCGGCCGTCGCGGTCGGGCCGCTGCTCGGCGGCGCGGCCACGTCGTACCTCTCCTGGCGCTGGGTGTTCTTCAGCGAGCTGCTGATCGTGCTGGTGACCCTCCTGCTCTCCCGGCGGATCCAGGACGCCGCGACACGTGCACCCGGACGCCTCGACGTCGTCGGCGCCCTGCTCTCGTCCGCGGGGATCGGCATCGCCGTCTTCGGCGTCCTGCGCTCGAGCCAGTGGGGCTGGCTGACTCCTCGGCCCAACGCGCCGCAGCTGCTGAACACCTCGATGTCGTTCTGGTGCATCACGGGCGGCCTGCTGCTCCTGTGGTGCTTCCTGCTCTGGGAGCGACGCCTGTCGGACCGAGGTCAGGAACCGCTGGTGCGGCCCTCGCTGCTCGGGAACCGTGGCCTGATGGCAGGCCTGACCATGTGCGCGTTCCAGTTCCTGATCCAGTCGGGGTTCTTCTTCGTCGTGCCGCTCTTCCTGTCGGTCGTCCTGGAGCTGCCGGCACTGCAGACTGGGGTGCGGATCCTTCCCCTGTCGCTCGCCCTGCTCGTCGCCGCCCTCGGCGTCCCGCGCCTGTGGCCCCAGATCTCCCCGCGGCTCGCCGTCCGGGTCGGCCTCCTCCTCATGCTGACCGCGATCGTCGTGCTCAGGTCGGGCCTGGACCTGGATGCCTCCGCGGCCGTCGTCGCCGTGCCGATGGTGTGCATGGGCCTCGGGATCGGCGTCCTCGCATCGCAGCTGGGCGCGGTGACCGTGTCGTCGGTGAGCGAGGAGGACACCGGTGACGTCGGCGGGCTGCAGAACACCGCGACCAACCTCGGGGCCTCCCTCGGCACGGCCCTGGCCGGCTCGGTGCTCCTCGCCGCGCTGGCCGGCTCGTTCCTGACCGGGATCCAGGACAACCCGGACGTGCCGCAGGAGGTCGTGGCTCAGGCGGAGGTGTCGCTGTCGGGCGGAGCGCCCTTCCTCTCCGACACCGAGCTCGAGGCCGCCCTGGACGACGCCGGGGTGGAAGCCCGGCTGGCACGAGCCGTCCTGGACCAGAACAAGGCGGCGCGGGTCGAGGGCCTGCGCGTCGCCCTCGGGCTCCTCGCCCTCCTGACGGTGCTCGCGCTGTTCTTCACCGGCCGCATCGTGGGAACCCGGGCCGAGGCGACGGTTCGATGAGCACGTCCCGCCCTTCATTTGATGCTTCAACTTTCTTGGCGTAGGCTGGAGGCCACGTCACGAGGAGAGTCCCGACCATGAGCGCCAGTCCCGTCCGCCTGAACCACGCCGTCCTGTTCGTCGCCGACGTCGAGCGCAGCATCGCGTTCTACGAGGCCGCCTTCGGCATGGAGGTGATGGCCCGGGAGCCGCGTGCCCACGCGGCGTTCCTGCGTCTCCCCCGCTCGGGCAACCACCACGACCTCGGGCTCTTCGGCGTGGGTGCCCAGCCGCCGCGGCCGCGCGGGTCGATCGGGCTCTACCACCTCGCCTGGCAGGTCGACACGATCGACGAGCTCGCCGAGGCGCGACGCACGCTGGCCGGACTCGGCGCCCTCACCGGGCAGTCGAGCCACGGCGCGACCAAGAGCCTCTACGGCGCGGACCCCGACGGCAACGAGTTCGAGGTGATGTGGATGGTTCCCCGCGCCCAGTGGGGCGAGTTCGAGAACGCCGCCCCCGTCGACCGGCTCGACCTCGAGGGCGACCTCGCCCGGTGGACCGGGGTCAGCACCGCCGCCGAGCTCAACCAGCCGGTCTCCTCGTGACCGCAGCTCACGTCGCGACCCACGGCAGCACCGACCCGCAGGCACCGCTGGTCGTGCTGCTCCACGGGCGCGGGTCGCACGAGCAGGAGATCATCGGCCTCGCGTCGCACCTGCCCGAGGGACCGTCGTACGCCGCGGTGCGGGCGCCGATCGCCGAGGGCAGCGGCTTCGCCTGGTTCGCCAACCGGGGCATCGGCCGCCCGGTGGCCGAGTCGCTCGCCGAGACCATGGCGTGGTTCCGTGCGTGGCTCGACGAGGTCGCGCCGGCAGGTCGACCCGTGGTCCTGGTCGGCTTCAGCGGCGGTGCCGCCTTCGCCGGCGGACTGGTCCTGACCGACCCGGAGAGGTACGCCGGCGCGGCGATCCTCCACGGCACGCTGCCGTTCGACGCGGGGGTCCCGGTGACGCCGGGGCGACTGACCGGTGTGCCGGTCCTCGTCGCCCAGGGGGACGCCGACCAGGTCATCCCGCGCGAGCTGCTGGACCGCACGTGGGCCTACCTGCACGACGAGGCGGGCTCGACCACCGTCGCGCACCGCGACCCCGGCGGCCACGGGATCACTCCCGCGGCCCTGCAGGTGCTGAGCGACTGGGTCGAGGGCCTCACCCACGCTCCGACCGGCCCTGGGAGCCTTGCACGATGACCTCTCCTCCCCCTCGCCGACGCGGCCTGCTCGACCCCGCGGACCTGCGGGCCAGCCACGTCCGGTCGCAGGGCTCGGCCGAGCACCTCGAGCACGTCCGTCAGTGGGTGCTGTCGATCCTCATCGTCACGACGATCCTGCACCTGGCCGCGGGCACGGCCCTGGTCCCCGTGCTGCGCGAGGACATCTCGACGATCGGCAAGTCGGTCCTCCTCGTCATCTCGGCCTGCATCGGCGTGCTCGCGGTGTCGGCCGGGCTGCTGATCCACCGCAGGTCACCGGTGAGCGCGTGGCCGCTGCTGGGCCTCCTTCCTGCGGTCGTCGGCGCCTGGTTCACCTTCTCCTGAGCCGCGTTCGACCCCGCCCGCGCACCAGATCGCGAGCGCGACGCCGCCGATGACCAGCGCCGATCCGGTCAGCTGCCAGCCCGAGACCGCCTCGCCGAGCAGCCACCACGTCGACGACAGACCGGCCACCGGCGCGAGCAGGGGGAAGCCGGAGACCGTCGACGACGGGTACCTGCCCAGCAGCCAGTACCACGCGCCGTACCCGGCGAGCGTGGCGACGACGACGATGTAGGCCAGGGAGAGGGCTGCCTGGGGCCCGATCGAGCGGAGTGCCTCGAGGTCCCGCTCCGGCCCCTCGAACGCCAGCGAGAGCACGAGCATGCAGCCGCCGGAGACCAGCGAGGAGTGCACCAGGAGGGCGAAGGGTCGCTCGGCGCTCAGCGCCCTGGCCAGGACGTTCGCACCCGCCCAGCTCGCGCCCCCGGCGACGACCAGTGCCACGGCACCGGCAGGCACGTCATGTCCGCGATGAACCGCGATCACCGCCAGTCCGGCCACCGCGACGGCGAGCCCGACGACCTGGAGGGCACGGGGTCGCTCTCGGAGCAGCACGACGGCCAGGAGCACGGTGAACGGCATCTGGGCCTGCACGACGACCGACGACAGCCCGGAGGGCATCCCCGCCGAGACCCCGAGGAACAGCAGCCCGAACTGGCCCACGCCCGCCAGCAGACCGAGGGCGACGACCGACCGTCGGCCGACACCCGGGTGACCCACGAACGCGACCGCCGGGAACGCCGCCAGCAGGAAGCGCAGGGCGACGAACAGCATCGGCGGCAGGTCCTCCAGCCCAGCCCCGATGGCGACGAAGTTGAGCCCCCAGGCGATCGCCACGGTCGTGCCGATCAGCGCGTCTCGCAAGGCCATGGACCGAGCATGGGGGCGGGACCGGGCCGCGTCGCGGGCCACTTCGGAGGCAGGTGGACCGGGACCTGACGTCACGCACGGCCCACCATGGAGGGGCGAGCGACGGCGTACCCTCGCCCCGGAGGAGGTGCAGGATGCAGGTCCCGTCGACCGTCTCTGCTCCGGCGTTCGCCGCCGCGATCGGGCCGTGGTCCGCCGGTGAGGGGCCGCTCTACCTCCAGCTCACCCATGCCGTCCAGCAGGCCATCCGGCGGGGCGACCTCGCCCCGGACACCAAGCTGCCGCCCGAGCGCGTCGCAGCCGCGCTGCTCGCGGTGAGCCGCGGCACGATCATGGCGGCCTATGCCGCCCTCCGCGAGCAGGGGTGGGTCGAGTCGCGGCGTGGGAGCGGCACGTGGGTCCGCCCCGACGCCCCTCGTGGCCTGAGGCCCGATGCCGAGCCCAACGACGCCGGCTCGGCGTTCCGCCGGTTCACCAGCAGCCTCCTGGACGGTCCGGCCGGCTGCATCGACCTGGGCGTCAGCGTCCTGCCGTCCCCGCGTGGACTCCCCGAGGGGCTGCTGACCCTCGACGCCTCGGACCTGGCCCTCCTGGGCGACGAGCACGGCTATCGCCCTGCGGGGCTGCCGATGCTGCGCGAGGCCTTGTCCGCCCGGCACACGGAGCACGGCGAGCCGTGCGACAGCACGTCCGTCGTCGTGACCGGCGGCGCGCAGCAGGCACTGGCCATCGCCGCATCGGTCACCATGCGACGAGGCGACGTCGTGGTGGTCGAGAGCCCCACCTACCCAGGGGCGGTCGACGCCTTCCTCCAAGCAGGAGCACGGGTCGTGACCGTGCCGTCCGACGACGGGTGGGCCGACGTCCACCAGCTGCGGGCGGCGATCCACCAGCACCGACCAGCGGGGCTCTACCTCATCCCGACCTGTCACAACCCGACCGGGAGCGTGATGTCGGAGGCCAGGCGCCGGGCGATCGCACGGCTGGTCGACGAGCACAACCTCTACCTCTTCGAGGACGAGAGCCTGGCGGACCTGGTCTTCGACGGGACGAGGCCGCGGTCGATCTCCAGCTGGTCACGCTCACCGCTCACGATGACGATCGGCTCGCTGGGCAAGAGCGTCTGGGGCGGACTGCGGCTGGGCTGGCTGCGGGCATCGCCGGCGGTCGCCGACCGTGCGGTGCGGGCCAAGGCTGCCCACGACCTCGGGCTGTCCGCCCCGGGGCAGCTGCTCGGGCTGCGTGCGCTCCGGGCGCTGCCGGAGGTCACCGCCCTCCGCCAGGCCCAGCTCCAGCGACGCGCGGACGTGCTGCGAGCCCGGCTCGCGCAGCTGCTCCCCGAGTGGGACGTCCCGGCCCCGCGCGGAGGACTCTCCTTGTGGATCGGGCTCCCCGAGACCGACGCGGACGTGTTCGCCCAGCACGCCCTGCGGCGCGGAGTGTCGATCAGTCCAGGGCGCGACCACTGCCCGGACGGGGACGGACGCTCCCACGTGCGCCTGGCCTTCGCCCTCGACCCCGACGTGCTGGAGCTCGCGGCCGATCGGCTCCGGCTGGCCTGGGACGACCACCGCGGACGGGCACGGCTGTCCGTGGCCGGCGGGAGGAGCTGAGCGTGCTCGAGCTGAGGCCGAGCTGCGAGCGGTGCGACGTCGACCTCCCGCCGGACCCGGCGGAGGCGCGGACCCGGCTCAGGGGATAGGCGCCGACCACAACCCGGACCGCGAGTCCTGGCTCGTCACGGACCACATCGTGCGGTCGACGACGACCCACGAGGTCATCGCGCCCGGAGGCCCGGTCACCTCACGCCACCGGCCGTCCCCTCCCACCAGCACCCGGCTTCCGCCTCCCGGCGTGGCGACGGCGAGTGCGAACCGGTCGTCCCCGTCGGCCCGGCCCGCGAAGGCGACAGCCAGGTGCTCCGGGTCGACCGCCAGCCTCGGGAGGTGGGCGGCAGTGACGCCACCCCCGGACGAGAGCTGCCAGCCCACCAGCCGTCCGCCGTCGTCCCCGACCACCAGGCAGGTCTCCGCCCGTGTGCACGCGGCGGCGTGCGCCTCGGCGACCGGCTGGTGCGCACCGACGAGCTCGAGTCGTGTCCAAGCCCCCTCGGGCGCGGTGGCCGTCCACGCCGCCGGGACGGTCCGCGGACGAGGCCCGAGCTCGGTGAGCGAGCCCGCGACGAGGAGCCCCGACCCGCGGGCCACGATCGCGTGCGCGGACGGCTGCGCGTCGTCGCTCGCGGCCAGCGGGGTGCCACGCGAGTCCCGACGTGCCCACCGCGACCCCGACCTGGTCCACACCGCCACGTCGAGGCCGGTGCCGTCGGCACCGACGTGGGAGCCGAGGAGCACCGGACGGTCGCCGACCACCGCCAGCCCCGCGAGCCCGCCCGCCTTCGGGCCGCCGAAGGTCTCGAAGGCCTGCGGCTCCTCCTCCAGCGCCTCCCGCCCCGCCCAGGCACTCCACCGGGTGTTGCCGTGCGCGCCACCCGAGCGGCCGCCGAAGGCGTAGAGCGCGCGCCCACCCGAGGCGAGGGCTCCCCACACAGCCCGACGTCCGTAGTACGTGCGCGCCTGGACCGGCACGGGCTGTGACCGTCCCGCACGCAGCCGGAGCACCTGCGGCGGCGACTGGCCGCCCGAGTCGCCGTCGACTCCCACCAGGACCGAGTCCTCCGGGCCGTTCGCGAGCAGCGAGGGCGATCCCGCCTCTGGCAGCCGGATGCGCGTCCACGCCACGGTGACGGTGTCCGACGGCGCCCTGCGGGCCGACGTGCCACCGGTGCACCCCGCGAGCACCACGGCGGCGACACACGTCGACACGACGCAGGAACGGGACAGCCTCATCGTGCGGGAGCGTAGCCACGGCCCACGCGCCGAGGCGCGTCCTGGGCCGCGGGCGCGCGAATACCGTCCACCTCGGCCGCAGGTGGCCCACGATCCGGCTCGGGTATCGGTGTGGGATCAGGGTCATGAGGGACGAGCTCGCCGCCGTGGCCCGAGCGGCCTGGCGGGACCTGGGGGGCGAGGAGCCCGACCTCGCAGTCGTGGCGCCGGCGGACCCGCCCCTCCCGCTCCCGGCCCGGCTCGACGTCGCGGGGCTGCTCGGCGACTGCGTGTCCCTCGCGACGCTGGCGATCCACCGCGTGCTGGTGGCGAGGGGCCTCCGGGACACGTTGTCGCCGGTGCACGTCGACGGCGACCGGGTGGCCACGGCCGCCCGGAGCGAGCAGCACTTCCGCCTCGACGGCGAGGCACCCTCGGTGTGGGCGCCGATGTCGGGGTTCTGGCGGGCCTGCGACGGCTGGGTCCGGACGCACGCCAACTACCCCCACCACGCCGCGAGCCTGGCGAGCCTCCTGGGTCTCGACGTCGGGGCGTCGCGGGAGAGCGTCGCCGACGCGGTCGCCGGCTGGTCGGCACGCGACCTCGAGCAGGCGGCTGCGGAGGCGGGAGCCGTCGTCGGAGCCGTTCGTACGCCGCAGGAGTGGGCGGCACACCCACAAGCGGTGGCGGTGCGGTCCCTGCCGCTGGTCGAGGTGGTCCGGGAGGGCAGTGCCGCACCGGGCTCCTGGAGCACAGACGCCCGCAGACCGCTGGACGGCGTGCGGGTCCTCGACCTGACGCGGGTGCTGGCCGGCCCGGTGGCCACCCGCAACCTCGCTCTCGCCGGCGCCTCCGTCCTGCGCGTCGACCCGCCCCACCTCCCGGAGATCGGGTGGATCCACCTGGACACCGGCGCCGGGAAGGCCTCCACCACCCTGGACCTGCGCTCCCGAGGAGACCGACGGATCCTCGAGGTCCTGCTCGCGACCGCCGACGTCGTCGTGACCGGCTACCGACCGGGCAGCCTCGACACGTTCGGGCTCTCTCCCGCTGCTCTGGTGACCCGCCGGCCGGGACTGGTCGTCGGCTCGGTCAGCGCCTGGGGCACGACGGGCCCGTGGGCCGGGCGCCGCGGCTTCGACAGCATCGTGCAGGCGGTGACGGGGATCGCCCTGGTGGAGAGCGACGACGGTGTCCGCCCGGGAGCGCTGCCGGCCCAGGCGCTCGACCACTCCGCCGGGCACCTGCTCACCGCCGCGATCTGCACCGCCCTCGTCGAGCAGCGACGCGAGGGAGGCAGCAGGACGGTGCGCGTCTCGCTGGCCACCCTCGCCCGGGCGCTCCTCGCAGCAGGCGCGACCGAGCCACTGCCGAGTGCTCCCACGGAGCCGACGCTCCAGACCGGCCGGACCAGTGCCGGGGTCATCACCTGTGCCGCTCCGCCGCTCACCTTCGACGGAGCACCCGCCGCCTACCCCGCCCTGGCAACCGCCTGGGGCGAGGACCAGCCGCGCTGGCCGGACCCGGTCGGCCCGACGACGAACGGAGAACGCCGATGACGGTCGACCTCGCCACCGACGAGGAAGTCGCCACGATCACGATCAACCGGCCCGAGAAGCTCAACGCCCTCGACCAGCCCACGATCAAGCTGCTCCGGCAGGCCCTGGACACCTGCGAGCACGACCCGGGCGTGCGCGTCGTCGTCCTCACGGGCTCGGGCGAGCGCGCCTTCTGCGCGGGGGCCGACATCCCGGGGATCGCCTCCAGCATCCGTCGCGGCACCGAGGTGGCGCTGTTCGAGGTCGTGGGCCGGGGGCAGGGGCTCACCCGTCGGATCGAGAACTTCCCCAAGCCCCTGATCGCCGCGGTGAACGGGCTCGCCTTCGGCGGGGGCTGCGAGATGACCGAGGCCGCCCACCTGGCCGTGGCCGCCGACCACGCGACGTTCTCCAAGCCCGAGATCAGCCTCGGCTTTCCGCCACCCTTCGGCGGTTCGCAGCGCCTGCCGCGCCATGTCGGTCGCAAGCGGGCACTGGAGATGATCCTCACCGGCGACGTGATCGGCGCCGCGCGGGCCGAGGAGATCGGACTGGTCAACCTGGTCGTCCCCGGAGCGAGCCTGACCGACTCGGTGCGCGACCTGGCCGAGCGGATCATGCGGCACGCGCCGAGCGCCGTCAGTGCGTGCCTCGCAGCGGTCACCCGCGGCCTCAACGTCTCGATCGACGAGGGCCTGGCGATCGAGGCGGCCTGGTTCGCCACGACCGTGCCGACCGACGGGGTGCGTGACGGGCTCGACGCGTTCCTGGCGCGCGCCCGATGACCGTTCTCGGGTTCGTCGGGCTGGGACGGATGGGCGAGCCGATGGCGACGCGGCTCGTGGACCAGGGTGTCGACCTGGTCGTCTGGAACCGCAGTCCCGACAAGGCCGAGAGGCTGGCCGTCCGCGGGGCGCGTCACGCCTGCTCGGTCGCCGCGGTGTTCGAGCAGTGCGACACCGTCGTCGTCATGCTGGCGAACGCACGGGCGATCGACGAGGTGCTCGACGGCCCGCGGATCCCGCTCGCCGGCCGGACGGTGGTCGCCATGGGCACCATGGCTCCCCGCTCCTCGGAGAGGTTGCGGGACCGCTTGCTCGCAGCCGGAGCGGCGTACTGCGAGGCGCCGGTCTCCGGGTCGCGCGTGCCGGCCGAATCCGGCACCCTGGTCGCCATGCTCGCCGGAGAGAGCCGGACCCTCGACCACGTCGAGCCCCTCCTCGCACCGATGACCGCGGCCGTCTTCCGCTGCGGTGACGTCCCCCGCGCGCTCGAGACCAAGCTGGCGGTGAACGTCTTCCTGATCGGGCTGGTCACGGCGCTCGCCGAGTCCGTGGCCTTCGCCGAGCGGGTCGGCGTCGACACCGCTGTGCTGCGCAGCATCCTGGACGCCGGTCCGATGGCCAGCCCGGTGTCACGCGGCAAGCTCGCCAAGCTCGCCGAGGACGACCGCTCGGCGCAGGCGGCGCTCAGCGACGTGCTCTACAACAACCGCCTCATCCTCGACGCGGCCGGCCTGCAAGGCATGCACCTGCCGTTGATGTCGGTCTGCGCAGCACTCCTCGAGCAGGCGCACGCCGCCGGGCTCGGCGGGACCGACATGATCTCGGTCCTCGACGCGATCAGGCCGGCATGAGGATCGAGTGGCTCGAGATCCGGCTCGGTCCCGAGGACCTCGAGCGCGAAGCCGGTCGCCGCTTCTGGACCGACGTCGGGCTGACGCCGACCTCGGCACACGCCGGCGTGGCGCTGGGCATCACCGCCGCTGATCGCGAGGAGGCACGTGCCCATGCCCGGTCCGTGGGTGCCACCGGCTCCGGCGACGTCCTCGGGTCACCCAGCGGGTTCCCGATCCACCTGCTCGGCGAGGACGCGCCGCGGCGGGACGTCCCGGTCCGCACCTGGCCCTCGGGCCACCGCTCGCGGCCCGACCAGCTCTGCGTGGACCTCGCGCACGACGCCTGGGAACGCGAGCTCGAGTTCTGGGCGCAGCTGACCGGGTGGGAGGTGCGCGCCAGCAGCGCGCCGGGGTTCGCCCGGCTGCACACGCCTGCGGACCTCCCGGTCCGCGTGCTGCTCCAGCGGCGCGAGGAGGGGACGACCACCGGGCACGTCGACATCGCCACGGACGACCGCGCGGCGGAGGTCGCGCGCCTGGAGTCGCTGGGCGCGGTCCGAGAGCTCGAGGGCGCGCTGTGGACGGCGTTCCGCACGCCTGCCGGGCCTCCCGTCTGCGTCACGGACAGGGACCCCGCGACCGGACTGCTCCCGGCGGCACCCAGGTGAGCACCTTCAGGGGAGTGGCGATCGTGACCGGAGGGTCGCGCGGCATCGGTGCGGCGGTGGTCGAACGACTCGTGCGCGAGGGCTTCGTCGTCCTGCTCACCCACTCGTCCTCACCGGACGAGGCCCTGGACCTCGTCGCCCGGACGGCCGAGGTCGGCACCGTCATCGCGCTGCAGCAGGACATCACCGCCGACGGGGCGGCCACGCACATCCTCGACGTCGCCCAGGCGATCGGACCGGTCACAGCCCTGGTGAACAACGCCGGGGTGACCGGGCCGTTGGGCCCGCTGACCGCTCTGGAGGACCACGACCTCGCCCGCGTCCTGGCGGTCAACCTCGACGCCCCCATCAGGCTCACGCGAGAGGTCCTGCGCCGGCACAAGGACGGCCCGCTCTCGATCGTCACCGTCACCTCGGTCGCAGCCCGCACAGGCTCGCCCGGGGAGTACGTCGTCTATGCCGCCACCAAGGCTGCGCTGGAGACCCTGACCGTCGGCCTCGCGAAGGAGTCCGCCGCGCGAGGGGTGCGGGTCAACGCCGTCTCACCGGGGTACGTCGACACGACGATCCATGCGAGAGCCGGCGAGCCCGGTCGCGCGGCGCGCCTCGGTGGCGCGGTCCCGCTCGGTCGTCCCGGCACCGCGGACGAGGTCGCCGGGGCCGTGTCCTGGCTGCTCTCGGACGAGGCGGCCTACGTCACCGGCGAGGTGCTGCACGTCTCGGGAGGGGCCTGACCCCGTCACGGGGCGGCTCCGGTGGGGGCCGGCTCCTCACGCCGCGACGTATCACCGGCCGCCCGACGTCCTCCTCTCCCGGGACACATCCGGGACTGCGACGGGACGCGCGCACCTTCTGCCCGGGACGCCCCGGCGCGCAGGCTGAGGACGTCCGGCGGGAACGACAGCAGGGCAAGCCGACGTCAAGTGAAGTGCGAGCCAGCGGAGGGAGGGTGCGGTCATGATGTTCGACGGCAAGCGTGAGGTCCCGGTGTCCAGGGAGGTCGTGTGGCAGGCGCTGCACGACCCCGAGGTGCTGCGACGGCTGGTGACCGGCTGCGAGTCGATGACGCCCGTGGGTGAGAACACCTTCGCCGCCACGCTGGCCGCCCGGGTCGGCCCGATGAGCGACACCTATCGCGGCACGTTCACGATCGACGACGTCCGTGACGGCGAGGAGCTCCGCGTCGTCGTCCGGGCCAAGGGCCGGTGCGGCAGGCTCGAGCTCGTGCTCCGGGTGCAGCTCGACGGCGAGCGCACCACGACGCTGACCTACGTCGCCGACGCCACGGTGGGTGGGCTCGTCTCGCGGCTGTCCGGCCCCGCGATGCGGGTGTTCGGCAACCACTTCACCGGCTGCTTCTTCCGCGGCCTCGACAACGTGGCCCGCCGGCGGACGACGGTGCTGGCCCCGGCCTGAGGCACCCGCGATGATCGTCGGGTGACGTGGACGCGCCTGACCGCCGGACTCACGGCCCTGGTGGCCACGGCAGCCCTCCTCCTCCAGCTCGCGCTCGTCGTGGACGGCGCCAGCGTCCTGGTCACCGAGGACCCGCCCGGGCTCGGGCTGAGGCTGGGACGCTTCGTCTCCTACTTCACGATCCAGAGCAACCTGCTCGTCGCGGTCGGCTGTTGGATGCTCGCGCTGCGTCCGGACCGTGACGACGCGACGTTCCGCGCGGTGCGGCTCGCCGGGCTGATCGGCATCACGGTCACCGGCCTCGTGCACTTCTTCCTGCTGAGACCGCTGCTCGACCTGCACGGGTGGAGCTGGGTCGCCGACAAGGCGCTGCACGTCGTGGTCCCGCTGCTCGCCGTGGCCGGCTGGGTCGCGCTCGGTCCGCGCGGACGCATCGACCGAGCTGCCATCCGGGTGGCGTTCGCCTGGCCCCTGGCCTGGCTGGCCTGGACGCTCACGGTCGCTGCGCTGACCACCTGGGTCCCCTATCCGTTCCTCGACTTCCGCGAGGAGGGCTGGGCATCGGTGCTCCTCACGTGCCTCGGCGTCCTGGTGCTGTTCGTCGCCCTCGTCGCGGCCGCGGCGTACGTCGACCGGAGGGGCCCAGCACGTCGCGGAGGCTGAGGCTGGCACCGGTGTTGAGGATGGCCCGGGTGTAGACCTGGCCACCGAGGGCGACGAGGCCCGCGATGGTGGCGACGGCGAGGGTGACCGCGACGACCAGGTCCCACCAGGTCGCGGCCCCCATCGCCACGCGGAACGGCATGGCCAGCGGTGCCGTGACCGGGAACCACGACACCAGCCGGGACCACGTGGCGTCGATGCTGCCGAACGTGGCGAAGGAGACCAGGTAGCCCAGCACCAGGAGGATCGTGACCGGTCCGGTGACGCTGGAGGCCTCCTCGGTCCGGGTCGCGAGGACGCCGAGCGTGCCGTACATCGTGGCGTAGAGCGCATAGCCGAGCAGGAACCAGACCACGGCCCAGGTCACCACCACCGGCCGGACGGCAGGGATGTCGACCGAGTCGACCACCGACCCGGCGACGAGCGCGACCCCCGCGAGCGCGACGATCTGCGCCAGCCCGAGCATCCCGATGCCGACGATCTTGCCGGCCATGAGGCTGCGCGCCGGCATCCGCGCCAGCAGCACCTCGACCGTGCGGCTGGACTTCTCCTCGACCACGCCGGTGAGGACCATGCCGGCGAAGGTGCTGATCGCGCTGAAGAGCACCAGGGTCATGACGAAGGCGGCGTTCTCGTCGTCGGGGCCGCGCCCGTCCACCTGCCCGAGCTCGACGTTGCTGACGGTCACCGGGGCCAGCATCGCCTGCAGCTCCGCAGGACCGAGCCCGGCAGCCGTGGCCCGCTGCCGGACGGTGACCTGCTGGATCGCCCCCGTCACCAGCGTCTGCAGCTTCTCGTCGACGCGCTTGGGCCACTCCAGCCGCCGCGCGTCCACGAGCAGGACGTCGGCGTCGCGTCCGCGGACAGCCGCCTCACCGTCGGCGACGGAGTCGAAGCGGCGGACCGTGATCCTCGTGTCGACCGCCTCCCCCTGGGCGCGCAGGGCGGGGGCCAGCTGCGCCGGCGCCGCTCCGGTGACGGCCACGGTCCTGGCCTCCGGGCCGTCGTCCAGCAGCGCGGGCAGGACGATCGCCCCGGCCGCTCCGAGGAGCATCAGCAGCACCGAGACCAGGAACAACCGCGACCGTCCCCGCTCACGCAGCTCGCGGGCTGCGACCAGCCAGGCCAGGCGCACGCCGTTCATGCCGCGACCGCCCAGCGGAACAGCTCGGACAGCGTCGGCGGCTGGTAGGCGAACGAGACCAGCTCGGCCGACCGGCGCACCGCGTCGACCAGCGCGCCGAGGTCGACGTCGTGGCCGACCCGCAGCAGGGCCTGTCCGTCGAGCTCCTCGGCGACCTCCACCGAGGACAGTCCCGACCAGTCCGGCGGAGCGCCGCGGTAGCGCACGCGCACGAACCGCTGCGGCGCCTCGGCCCGCAGCTCCGCCAGGTCGCCGGCGCGGACGACCCTGCCGCCGTCGATGATGACGACGTCCTCGCAGAGGTCCTCGACGAGGTCGAGCTGGTGGCTCGAGAAGAGCACGGCCGCACCGTCGGCCGCGAGCTGCGCGAGGAGGTCCGACATGGCGGCGATGCCCAGGGGGTCGAGGCCGGCGAACGGCTCGTCCAGCACCAGCAGCTCGGGCGCGCCGACCAGGGCCGCGACGAGCTGGACCCGCTGCTGGTTGCCGTGCGACAGGGTATCCAGGCGATCACGGGCGCGGTCGGCCAGTCCGAGTCGCTCCAGCCAGCCGTCCACGCTGCGCCCGACCTCGGCGGTGGTCCCGCCGCAGAGCCGGCCCAGGTAGACGAGCTGCTCGCGCACCCGCATCCGGGGATAGAGCCCGCGCTCCTCCGGCATGTAGCCGAACCGCCTGCGCGTCTCCGGTCCGATCGGGGCTCCCCGCCATTGCACCGACCCGCTGTCGAGCTCGACCAACCCGAACACCGCGCGCATCGCCGTGGTCTTGCCGGCACCGTTCGGGCCCACGAACCCGGTCAGGCGCCCGGGCCGTGCGGTGAAGGTGCACCCGTCGAGGGCGAGCACCGTGCCGAACCGCTTCGTCGTGCCGACGAGCTCGAGCATCCCGACCTCCCAGGCTCAGCAGAGGGCTCCCCGCACCTCCACCGTGGACCG
>CAZKZQ010000078.1:1996-15341 GCA_964557235.1 uncultured Nocardioidaceae bacterium | reverse complement strand
TTCATGAAGGACCTCGACCGGGCCCGCGAGCTCGCCGAGACGATGGTCGCCCTCGGCACCGACGCCGGCGTGCGCACGGTCGCGCTCCTCACCGACATGAGCACCCCGCTCGGGCGTACGGCGGGCAACGCGCTCGAGGTGCGCGAGTCCGTCGAGGTGCTGGCCGGGGGAGGCCCCGAGGACGTCGTCGAGCTGACCCTGGCGCTGGCCCGCGAGATGCTCGCCGGGGCCGGTCGCGACGACGTCGACCCGGCGGACCGGCTGGCCGACGGCTCCGCGATGGACGCCTGGCGCCGGATGATCTCCGCGCAGGGAGGCGACCCCGACGCGACGCTGCCCACGGCCCGCCACACGCACGTCGTCACCGCGCCCGCCGACGGCGTCGTCACCCGGCTGGACGCGATGGCCGTCGGGCTGGCCGCCTGGCGCCTGGGCGCGGGCCGAGCGGCGCAGGGGGAGCCGGTCCAGGCGGGGGCCGGGGTCGAGATCCACGCCCGGCCGGGGGAGCGGGTCGCGGCCGGCGACCCCCTGCTGACCCTGCACACCGACGACGAGGACCGCGTCGAGCGCGCGCTGGCCTCGCTCGAGGGCGGATGGGACCTCGGCGACTCGGTCCCCGAGACGACACCGCTCGTCCTCGACCGCGTCGGCTGACCTCCACTAGGTTCGTCAACGACCCGGCGCTCGTCGGAGAGGCGCCGGACACAGCACCAGGAGGCCGGTCATGCGCGTGTTCAAGGACCTCGACGAGCTGGCGGCGGCGGTCGGCGAGACGATCGGGCCCACGGGATGGATCCCGATCTCGCAACGCCGGGTCAACGCCTTCGCAGACGCGACCGACGACCACCAGTGGATCCACGTCGACCGGGAGCGCGCCGCGAAGAGCCAGTTCGGCGGCACGATCGCCCACGGCTACATGACCCTCGCGCTGCTGCCGATGATCGCCTCGAACCTGTTCGTGATCGAGCACCGCGGCGCCAAGCTCAACTACGGCGTCAACAAGGTGCGCTTCCCCGCTCCGGTGCCCGTCGACTCCAAGATCCGGGGCTCGGTCACCATCGCCTCGGTCGAGGACGTGGAGATCGGCAAGCGGGTGGTCCTGGACTACGTGATCGAGGTGGACGGGCAGGACAAGCCCGGCATGATCGCCCAGTCCGTGGTGCTCATGCTCAACCCGGAGGAGTAGCGGCCGCAGCACCCGGAGGCCTTGCCCGGATCCACGACCATACCGTACGGTATGGAGACATTTCGACAGGTCACGGGGGCACGCATGGCGACGACGGGCGCGCGGACGGTGTCCGTGCTGGAGTCCTTCGGGGACTTCTTCGCCTTCGTCGGGTCCGTCGTGGCCAAGACCCCCAAGCGGCCGTTCAACACGACCGAGGCCACGCGTCAGGCCTGGATCATCATGCGGGTCATCATCATCCCCACCGGCCTCGTCGCGATCCCGCTCGGAGCGGTCGTCGCGCTCCAGATCGGCAGCCTGACCCAGCAGCTGGGCGCGCAGAGCTTCGCCGGCGCCGCGTCGGTCGTCGCGATCGTGCGCGAGGGAGCGCCGCTGGCGACCGCCCTGCTGCTCGCGGGAGCGAGCGGATCGGCCATCTGCGCGGACTTCGGCGCCCGAGTGATCCGCGAGGAGGTCGACGCGCTGCGGGTGCTCGGCATCGACATCGTGCACCGCCTGATCGTGCCGCGCGTCGTGGCTGCGATCTTCGTCGGCGGCGTGGTCACCGGCCTGGTGATGGGCGTCGGCATCGCCGGCGGCTACTTCTTCAACGTCGTGCTGCAGAACGGCACGAGCGGCGTCTACGTGCAGTCGTTCAGCTCGCTGGCCGCGGTCGCCGACGTCTTCGTCTCGCTGCTCAAGGGGATGATCTTCGGCGGTGTCGCCGCGATCGTCGGCTCCTACAAGGGCCTCCACACCAAGGGCGGCCCCAAGGGTGTCGGCCAGGCGGTCAACGAGTCGGTCGTGCTGACCTTCCTGTTCCTCTTCACGCTCAACTACCTGATCACCACCGTCTACTTCCAGGTCGTCCCGCAGGGGGCGCGATGAGCGTGCTCGAGCGGCTGGAGCTGATGGGCCACCAGGTGCGGTTCTACGGCCGCGCCGTCGTCGCGACGCCGCGCACGATCCGCCACTACCGCCGCGAGATCTGGTCGGTGCTCGCCGACGCGACCTTCGGCACGGGTGCCCTCGCGATCGTCGGCGGCACCGTCGGCGTCATGATCGCGCTGTCCTACGCCGTCGGCGCCGAGGTCGGCCTGCAGAGCCACGCCTCCCTCGACCAGATCGGGGCCGGCAACTTCACGGCGTTCCTGTCGGCGTACTTCAACACCCGTGAGTCCGCGCCGCTGATCGCCGGGGTGGCCCTCGCCGCGACCATCGGCTGCGGCTTCACCGCCCAGCTCGGCGCGATGCGGATCAGCGAGGAGGTCGACGCGCTCGAGGTGATGGCGATCCCGTCGGTGCCGTTCCTGGTCACCACGCGCATGATCGCCGCGGTGATCGCGGTCGTGCCGCTCTACGCGATCGGCATCTTCGCCTCCTACCTCGCGACGAGGACGGTGACGACGCTGAGCTACGGCCAGTCGCCGGGCACCTACGACCACTACTTCCTGCAGTACCTCGCCCCGGTCGACGTGCTGTGGTCCTTCGGCAAGGTGCTCGTCTTCGCGGCCGTCATCATCCTGGTGCACTGCTACCACGGCTTCCACGCCAAGGGCGGGCCGGCAGGCGTCGGCCTCGCAGTCGGCAAGGCCATCCAGACCTCGATCGTCGCCCTGGTCGTCATGGACTTCTTCATGTCGTTCGCCATCTGGGGCTCGACCACCACGGTGAGGATCACCGGATGAGGCACGCCTTCCCGCCCGAGACCCCGGCGGAGGCGCGTGCGCTGCGCGTCACTGGGGTGGCGTGGCTGCTCGTGCTCGCGCTGCTCGTCGCGCTGTCGATCGCGACGTACGCCAAGGCCTTCGACGGCCACGTCACCGTCTCCGTCGACGCACCACGGACCGGGCTCCAGCTCAACGTCGGCGGCGACGTGCGCATGAACGGTGCGATCGTCGGACGCATCTCCGACGTCGAGGCGACGGACGACGGCGCGCGGGTCGAGCTGCAGCTCCAGGGCGACAAGGCGGACCGCATCCCGCGCACGGCGACGGCGACGATCCTGCCCACCACCCTCTTCGGCCAGAAGTACGTCGAGCTGCGGTCGAGCGCCGATCCGGGTGCGGGCCACGTGGTGGACGGGACCCGCCTCCGGGCGACCCAGGACAGCGCGTCGGTCGAGCTGACCGAGGTGCTCGACGACCTGCAGCCGCTGCTGACCGCCGTGCGTCCCGCCGAGCTGGCGACGCTGCTGCACGAGACGGCGGCCGGGCTCGACGGGCAGGGCGCCACCATCGCGGCGCTGATCGACCAGGGCGGGCTCTACCTCGGCGAGCTCAACCAGGAGAAGCCCCAGCTCGTGCGCGACCTGCGACTGCTCGACGAGGTGACGGGTCAGTACTCCCGCAACGTGCCCGCGTTTCTCGGCGTGCTCGACCAGTCGACGGCGACCCTCGCGACGATCACCCGTGGGGCCGCCCTGGCCAAGGCGCTGCGCGAGGTCTCGGGGGCGGCCGACGCCGGCACGGCCCTCATGGCGGCCTCCCGCCGCAACGCCGCGCGAGCCGCTGCCCTGTCGCGACCCACGCTGGAGCTGCTCGCGGAGTACTCCCCGGAGTTCCCCTGCGTGATCAGCGGCTTCCTCGGCGTGCGTGACAGCTCGGCCGCGCAGATCAAGGGCGCGTCCGTGGAGGGCTACTTCACCACCGGGCAGCAGGTGCGCGGCTACACCCCGCGCGACCGGCTGCGGATGGGTGACGTCGGCACCGGACCGTCCTGCCGGGGTCTGCCGGACCCGAAGGTGCCCTATCCCGCGGTCGACGTCGACGACGGCGTCTCCCCGGAGATCACGGCGGGCCAGCGATGACCGGCGCCCGACAGCTCGGCCCCGGCACCCGCGGCTCGCTGGTGCGCGTGGTGCTGACGACCGCGCTCTCGATCGCCGTCGTGCTCGTCCTCGTCGCGACGATCCGACCGCTGCGCCTGGGCGGCGGCGACGAGACGTTCACCGCCCTCTTCACCTCGGCCAGCCGCATCCGGCCGGGCGCCCCGGTGATGGTCGGCGGCGTCCGCGTGGGCCGGGTGAGCGACGTCAGCCTCGACCGCGACGCGACCGCCCGGGTGTCGTTCGAGGTCGACGACGACGTGCCGGTGACGACGAGGACCCGGGCGGCGATCCGCTACCTCGACCTCGTCGGCGGGCGCTACCTCGCGCTCACCGATCCGGCCGAGACGGGGGCCGCGCCCTCGGCCCGGCAACGCCCGGAGCAGGTGATCCCCACGGACCGCACCGAGCCCGCGCTCGACCTCAACGCCCTGCTCAACGGGTTCAAGCCGCTGTTCTCGGCGCTCAACCCCGAGGACGTCAACGCGCTCGCGCAGGACATCGTCCGCACCTTCCAGGGCGAGGGCATGACGGTCCGCGAGCTGATCGCCCGCACCGGCTCGCTGACCTCCGGCCTGGCCGAGCGCGACCAGCTGATCGGGTCGCTGATCGAGAGCCTCGGCACGACCGTGAGCACCGTCGCGAAGCGTCACGACCAGCTCGAGCGCCTGATCGACGACGTGTCCGCCTTCGCGGTCGGGCTCGCCGCTGACCGCAGGTCGATCGGGGCCGCGCTGGAGCACCTCGAGGTGATGACCGACCTGTCCGCCGACCTGCTGCACGAGGCACGGCCGTCGCTGCGTGAGGACATCGCCCAGCTGCGGCTGGTGGCGCGCCTGCTCGGCACCGGCAAGGGCCGCGGAGAGGTCGAGCACGCGCTGGACCACCTGCCGCGCAAGCTCGAGCGCCTGGCGCGCACCGCGTCGTACGGCTCGTGGTTCAACTACTACGTCTGCTCGGTCAAGTTCCGCCTCGACGGCGGCACGCCCGTCGACCCCCAGGTCCGCGAGCTGCTCAACCGCATCACGCTCAACGACTCGGCGAAGAGGTGCGACCCGTGAGCGAGCGTAGCGAGCGAACCAATGGATCACGCGTGGCTCCGCCGCCGAGCGCAGCGAAGGCGGTGGACGCGTGACGGCCCGCGCACGCCTCGGCCTCTACGGCTCGGTCGGGCTGGTGCTCCTGCTGCTGCTCACCCAGCGTCTCGACGCGCTCGCCCAGGCGCTCGGCGGCGGCGACGAGGTGACGGCGTACTTCACCGACTCCACGGGCCTGTCTCCCGGCGACCGGGTCGAGGTCTCCGGCATCGCGGTGGGCCGGGTGACCTCGGTCGAGATCGACGGTCCGCGCATCCGTGTCGAGGCGCGCGTGGACGACCCGGTCCGCCTGGGCGACCGCACGACCGCGGCGATCAAGGTCGGCAACCTGCTGGGCAGCAAGTACCTCGAGCTCCAGCCCGCCGGCCAGGGCTCGCTGTCCGGCGCGATCCCGACCACCCGCACCACCCCGGCGTACGACGTGGTGCAGGCGGTCAGCGACCTCAGCGACACCGTGGGGGAGATCGACACCGACCAGCTCGCGCAGGCGCTCGACACCGTGGCGACGACGTTCCGCGGCGCTGGTCCCGACGTGCGCCGGGCGGTGCAGGGCGTCTCGCGGCTGAGCCGCGTGGTCGCCTCGCGCGACGCCGAGCTCCGCTCGCTGCTCAGCGGGACCGAGACGGTGGTGTCCTCGCTCGACGACAGCAAGGAGTCGCTGTCGCGGTTCGTCCGCGCGGCCTCGCTCCTGCTGGAGGAGGTCGACCGGCAGCGCACCACGATCAGCCGCCTGATCGACAACAGCCTCGCGCTGTCGCAGGAGGTGCGCGGCCTGATCAAGGACAACGAGGAGCAGATCGAGCCGGCCCTGGCCAACATCACGCGGGTGGTCGACCTGCTGCGCGACCGGCAGGACGAGCTCGCGCAGACCGTGCACAACCTGGCGACGTTCGCCCGGGTGTTCGTCGACACGATCGGCAGCGGTCCGTGGTTCGACTCCTACATCGCCAACGTGCCCGACGAGGTCTCGACGACGGGACCCGAGCGATGAGGCGCCCGGTCGTGCTCGTGGTCGCGCTCGCCCTGGTGCTCGTGGGGGCGTTCGCGTTCCTGCGCGGCGACGGCACGCGCACGGTCAAGGCGGTGTTGCCCTCTGCGGTCAGCCTCTTCCCGGGGTCCGACGTGAAGATCATGGGCGTCCGCGTCGGCAAGGTCACCGCGGTCACCCCGCGCGCGGACTCGGTCCTCGTCGAGATGGAGTACGACGACCAGTACTCCCTGCCCGCCGACGCCCAGGCGATCGTCATCTCCCCGTCGGTCATCGGCGACCGCTACGTCCAGCTCACCCCGGCCTACGTCGACGGCGCCCGGCTCGACGCCGGCGCGACCATCCCGGAGAGCCGCACGGCCGTGCCGGTCGAGCTCGACGACATGGTCGCCTCGACGACGCGGCTCACCGACGCCCTCGGCCCGCGTGGGGCCAACCGTGACGGCGCCGTCTCGCGGCTCCTGCGGGTCGCGGCGTCCTCGCTGACCGGTCTCGGCGACGACCTCAACGCCTCGCTGCGCGACGTCAGCGCGGCCAGCGACACCTTCGCCGAGGCTGCTCCCGGTCTGCGGCGCACCGTGCGCAGCGGGGCCGGGCTGACCGGCGAGCTCGCGGAGTACGACGCCGCCGTGCGCTCCTTCGACACCCGCCTGTCGCGCGTGGCCCGCAACCTCGCCGCCGACCGCGGCGACCTGTCCGAGCTGCTCGCCAGCCTCGCCGAGTCGCTCGGCGAGGTCGCGGTGTTCGTGCGCGACAACCGCCAGGCGCTGCGCCACAACGTCGACGGGCTGCGGTCGGTGACCGGCAGGCTCCGCTCCGAGCGCAAGGCGCTGGTGCAGGTGACCGACCTGGTGCCGCTCGGCTTCACCAACCTGATCGAGACCTACGACGCCAGGACTGCCTCGGTGCGCACGCGCGCCAACTTCGGCGAGATCGCGCAGGCCGCCGACAAGGTGATCTGCTTCGAGCTGGAGAAGCAGCTCGGGTCCGCGGTCAAGGACTCCTGTGCGGTGATCTCGGCGCTGGTCGGCGGGCTGCCGCTCCCCGGGACCGGTGGCGGTGGCGGTGGCGGGGGAGGCGGCCTGCCCGGCCTCCCCGACCTCCCTGGCCTGCCGCTGCCCGGTGGACAGTCGCAGTCGTCGGACGACCTCGGCGACCTGCTCGGCGTGCCGTTCCTGCGGTCGGGAGGTGTGCGGTGAAGCGGCTCCTCGCCCTGCTCGCCGGCTGCGTCCTGCTGACCGGCTGCGACTTCGCCGGCCTCCAGGACATGTCGCTCCCCGGCGGTCCGGACCTGGGCGACCGCCCCTACGAGGTCACCGCCGAGTTCTCCAACGTGCTCGGGCTCGCGGAGCACTCCGCGGTCAAGCTCGACGGCGTCACGGTCGGCGAGGTCGACGAGATCCGCCGCGAGGGCTGGCACGCCGAGGTCGTGCTGCGCCTGCCCGGCGACGTGCGCCTCACACCGGCGGCCACGGCCCGCGTGCAGCAGACCAGCCTCCTCGGCGAGAAGTTCGTGTCCCTCGACCCCGGGTCCGGCTCCGGCACGCCGCTGGCTGACGGCGACCGCATCGGCCTGCCCGCCACCAGCCGCGGGGTCGAGGTGGAGGAGGTCCTCGGCGCGACGTCGATGCTGCTCAACGGCGGCGGGCTCGACCAGGTGCGCACCATCTCCACCGAGCTGCACACCGCCCTCGACAGCGGCAACGTCGACACCCGGCGCTTCCTGCGCGAGCTGACGGAGTTCATCACCACCGTCGACCAGCAGCGCACCCGGATCATCTCGATCATGGCGAACCTCGACCGGCTCGCCAGGCAGGTCAACCGCGACCCCGAGGTGGTCGACCGCGCCCTGGACCAGCTCGGCCCCGCTCTGCGGGTGCTCACCGAGCAGCGCAAGCCGCTCGTCCGCATGCTCGGCAAGCTCGGTCGCTTCTCCCAGGTCACCACCCGGGTCGTGCGCGAGTCCGGGGCGAACCTCGTCGCCGACCTGCGTGCGCTCGAGCCGGTGCTGACCCAGCTGCAGAGGGCGGGGGACGAGCTGCCCGAGTCGGTCGAGGCGATCCTGTCGTTCCCGTTCCCCGACGAGGTGCTCACCGCCGCCCGCGGCGACTACGTCAACCTCGCCGTCGAGATGGACCTCACGCCGTTCACGCTGCTGGGCAACGCGACCGGCCTCGACCCCTCTGGACTCGGCGGCCAGCTCGGGCTGCGGGCGATCGTGCCGCAGGACGCGAGGCGACCATGACGAGGTCGATCCGCCTGAGGCTCCTCGTCTTCGCCCTCGTCGGCGGGCTCGCCGTCGTCGTGGCCGGGGTGAGGTACGCCGGCCTGTGGAGCCTGGTCAGCTCGCCGACGTACTCCGTCCGCGTGGAGATGCCGCGCTCCGGCGGCATCTTCGACCGCGCGGAGGTGACCTATCGAGGCGTGACCGTCGGCCGTGTCCAGGACGTCGACTTCCGGCGCGACGGCGTCGTGGTGCGCCTCGACATCGACGAGCGGTGGACGATCCCCGCCGACGTGCGGGCCGCCGTGCACAACCGGTCGGCCGTGGGCGAGCAGTACGTCGACCTGGTGCCGCGGACGCGGACCGGCCCGTCGCTGCGTGACGGCGACGTGATCGAGGCGGCCGACACCAGCGTCCCGGTGTCGACCGCGGAGCTGCTGCTGTCGCTCGACCGCTTCGTGGACTCCGTCCCGCAGCAGGCGCTGCGCACGACGGTCGCGGAGATGTCGGCGGCGTTCGAGGGCACGGGCGACGACTTCAAGCGCTTCGTCACCAACGCCCGGACGATCCTGACCGAGGCGCAGCGCGCGCTGCCGGCGACGAGGGCGCTGCTCCGCGACGGCGGCACGGTGCTGCAGACCCAGTCCGACCAGGCGGTCGTGATCGCCACGGCTCTGCGCAACCTCGACTCCCTCACGCTCGTGCTCGCCGACCAGCGCGGCGACCTGGGCAGGATCCTGCGCGACTCCGTGGCTGCCGCGCAGGAGCTCACGCCGATGTTCCGCGGGCTCACGCCCGTGCTGCCGCCGCTGCTGGGCAACCTCGCGTCGCTGGCCTCGGTCACCACGGACCGGATCGCCGGCCTGGAGGAGGGGCTCGTGACGATCCCCTACGCCCTGGCCAGCGCGATCACGCCGGGTCGGGGGGAGCGCGCGCACTTCTCCTTCCAGGGCACGCAGGACCCCAAGGTCTGCGAGCGGGGCTACACCCCGCCCCGGCGATGGCGCTCGCCGCACGACACGTCCTACCGCCCGGCCGACGACCGGATGGGCTGCACGCAGCGCGGCAACACCCTCCCGCGCGGGTCCAACTCCGAGCTCGACCGCGACCCGGAGGGCCGCCACACCCGCTGACGCGCTTCTCCACAGCGCCGTCGTCCGCGCCGCGCTGCCGCTCGTGACTGGTCCACCATGATCGCGTGGACCTCGTCGACCTGCGTCACCTGACCGACGCGCAGTCGGGCATCGTGTCGAGGCGTCAGGTGCTCGAGGAGGGAGGGACGCGAGCCGACCTGAGGCGCTGGCTGCGTGGTCGGGAGATCGTCGAGGTGCACAAGGGCGTCTACGTCAACCACACGGGACCCCTGACCTGGTCCTCGCGGGCGTGGGCCGGCGTCCAGCGCTACTGGCCGGCCGCACTCGGGATGGAGTCCGCCGTGAACCTGGCTGGCGACGTGATCCACGTGGTGGTGGATCGCAGCCGCACCTCCATCGTGGAGGAGAAGCGGGTGCGGGTGCACGGCCTGTCGGACTTCGCGGCAAGGGTGCGGCTGGACAAGAGCCCGCCGAGCCAGCTGTACGACGACGCGGTGCTGTCCGTGTGCCCCGGGCTGACGAGGGTCAGGGCGATCGAGCTGATCAGTGAGGCAGTCCGGAGTCGCAGGACCACGCCCTGCCGTCTGCACGAGGAGTTGCTCGGTCGCTCCAACCTCGCCGACCGTGCGTGGTTGCTCGGTGTGCTCGACGATGCGGCGTCCGGCGTGCAGTCGGTGTTGGAGAGCGCCTACCTCCGGGTCGAGCGAGCGCACGGGCTGCCGGTCGGCGAGCGTCAGCGGCGCGAGTCGTCCACGCAGGGTGTCGTGCATCGCGACGTCCTCTACCGAGCCTTCGGCGTCTTGGCCGAGCTCGACGGGCGCATCGGTCACGAGCGATGGGCTGACCGCGGTGCTGACATGACGCGTGATCTCGAGGCGGCTGCTGCGAGTGGGCGCCTCACGCTCCGGATGGGGTGGCAGCAGTGTGAGTTCGCTCCGTGCCAGACGGCCGTCCACGTGGGCGCTGTGCTCCAGCGTCGGGGCTGGTCAGGCTCTCCTCAACCCTGCTCGTTGACGTGCGTCGTCCCGATCGCGGCCTGAGGCATGCTGCGGTTCGGGCCCTGCTGGTGGGCCCGAACCGCAGCACGCTCGACGGGGCACCTGGTTGACCGTGTGGGTGGGCGCGGCAACGATGACGAGATGACGCTCTCGGACAGCACGCCCTCCCTGCCCGTCGGACTCACCCTCAGGCTCGAGGAGGCGCAGGGGCTCGACCCGGTCGTGGACGCGATCTCCCCGACGATCCGGCAGGTGTTCGGCAGCGGCGCCCGTGGGGCCGCCCTGCGCGGCGACTGGCTCGGCCACGCGCTGCACCCCGTCCTCACCGACCTGACCATCGGCGCCTGGACCTCGGCCACGCTGCTCGACGTGCTCGGCGGTCGCGACACGACCAAGGCGGCGCAGCGGCTCGTCGGCCTCGGGCTCCTGGCGTTCCCGCCCACCGCGTGGACCGGGTGGGCGGAGTGGTCCGAAGCGGGCGCGCGCGAGAAGCGGGTCGGCCTGGTGCACGTCGCGACCAACGCCGCCGCGGCCGGTGTCTACACCGCGTCGTGGCGGGCCCGTCGCCAGGGCAAGCACGTCAAGGGCGCGGTGCTCGGTCTCGCCGGTGCGGGCGTGGCCGGCGCGGCGGCGTACCTCGGCGGGCACCTGTCGATCGCACGCAAGGTCGGCACCCGCGACGAGGCCTACGCCTGAGGTGCGCGTCCTCCTCGTCACCTCCATCGAGGAGCTCGACTACGACCACGAGACGCAGCTGCTCCGCGATTCCCTGCTGAGCAGGGGAGCGGACTGCGAGATCGTGCCGTGGGGTCCGGGGACCGACTGGGCCGCCGCCGACCTCGTCGTGGTCAGGACGCCGTGGGACTACACGCCGCGGCGCGACGAGTTCTTGTCATGGGCACAAGCAGTCGAGCGGGTCACGCCCTTGGCCAACCCTGCCGCGGTGCTGCGCTGGAACACGCACAAGGGCTACCTCGCCGAGCTCCACGAGGCGGGGGTCCCGGTCGTCCCGACGCGCCTGGTCACGATGGGCACGCCCGTCCCCGACGTGGACTGGTTCGCCCGCGCGGGCAGGGAGGTCGTGGTCAAGCCGGCGGTCTCCGTCGGCGCGATCGGGGCCATGCGCGCACGTCACGACGACCCCGCGCTGGCCGAGCACCTCGCCACGATGCTCGCGACCCACGACATGCTCGTGCAGCCCTTCGTCGCCTCGGTCGCCGACCGTGGCGAGGTCTCGCTGCTGTTCGCCGCCGACGTGCTCAGCCACGCGGTCCGCAAGGTGCCGGCGCCGGGGGACTACCGCGTGCACGAGGAGTACGGCGGCGTGAACACCGTGCATGAGCCGCACCCGGCCGAGGTGGACGTGGCACGGGCGGCGCTCGCGGCGTGCCCGGGCCCGTTGCTCTACGCCCGGGTCGACCTGGTGTGGGGCGACGACGGTCCGCTCGTGATGGAGGTCGAGCTGACCGAGCCGTCGCTCTACCTCGTCGAGCTGCCGGCGGCGGCCGAGACCTACGCCGAGGCGGTCCTGCGGTGGGGCTGAGAGCCTGCACGGCGGTCCTCGTCCTGCTCCTCACGGGCTGCGGCTACGACGACTCGAGGACGACCGACCGTCCGTCACCGCACGCGGAACCGACGTCGTCCGGCGACTGCCTCGACCTCCCGCACACCGACGGCGACCCGGGGATCCTGCTCGGGACGGACTGGTCGGGGGAGGAGCACGACTACGGCGACAAGGCGGTAGTGCTGGCCTGCGCCTCGCCCTCGGAGGAGGGCACGCTGAGGATCCAGGCGGACGGGACCGGCATCGACGTGACGCCGCGACGAGCCCGGATGGCCGACGCCCCGGGCGGGATCGCCCGCTTCGAGGTGACCGTCGAGCGCGGGGCGGCAGGGTTCCTGCGGGTCCGTCTGGACACACCCGGGCTCCAGGGTGACCTCCACGGGCCCGACGTGGTCACCGACGACGACGGCTGGCACCTCGAGCGCGACGAGTGAGCCTCCACCGACTCAGGTGAGGGCCACCATCTCGTGCATCGTGCGGCCGGTCTCCTTGAGCACCTCGTCGTCGAGCCGGACGGTGAGGTCGAAGTCCGACTCGAACCGGAAGTAGCCCGGCCGTCCGAGGAGCCTGTTGACGATCGGCTTCACGAACCGGCTGCGGACCACCGGGATCATCTCGAGCAGGTCCTGGGCGTGCACGATGCGCCGCACGTCGAAGGTCAGGTCGACCTCGTCGGCCTGCAGCGACAGCGTCGAGGGGTACTCGCGGTTGGCGACCTCGTCGAACACCCGCGGACCCTCCATGGAGGTGACCTCGCCGGTGCTGATCACGATCTCCGACCCGCGCGCGACCATCAGCGGCATCGACGAGTGGGTGCCGTACTTCTTCGTGGTGTGCACGTTGGCGTAGATCACCGTGAGGTCGTCGGTGTAGAGCCGGCCCCAGTACCAGTGGTCGATGATCCGCTTCATGTCGCCCACGCCCCAGTTGTGGTCGTGGTAGCCGATGCCCTCGGCGCGGATCGTCTCGCCGTGGATGATCACGGTGCCGCTCACGCGGGCGCGCGGCGCCCCGACGCACCACGCGAAGTAGTCGCGGTCGCCGTACGTCGTGCGGCCGCCGCCGGGCATCCAGGTCGGCACCTCGTTGGTGAACGTGAGGTCGAAGGTGATGCCGTCCTCGGAGAGGAAGAGCCGGTGGACGGGCAGGCCGCCCTCGGGGAACTCCGCCTTGGCCCAGTTGTGGCCCACCTTGACGTCGCACTGCTCCCGCGAGGCGCTCGCGTCGGCGTCGGCGTAGTGCTTGATCACCTCCAGGCGCGTGCCGTCGGGACGGTAGACGTGCAGCTCGACGCCGGGCTTGCGCTGGATCAGCTCGCGGGTCTGGATGAAGCCGACGACGATGTGGCCGTCGGAGAGCCGCGCGTCGAAGTACCAGTGCTCGAAGGC
>CAZKZQ010000078.1:0-1896 GCA_964557235.1 uncultured Nocardioidaceae bacterium | reverse complement strand
CGACGCAGCGCGCTGCTGGCGTCGAACTCGGCCTGGCGGCCCTGCATCTGGAAGTCCCACCAGTTCTGCCGGTGGGCGCGCATCGCACGGTCGTGCAGCTGCTTGAGGCCCGGCAGGCGTCGCGCGAGCTCGGTCACGAACACCAGCGGCCAGCGCGCGGCGAGGATGAGGATCCACGGGAACGCCGGCGGCATGTCGTACTGCTTGCGCGTCGCCGGTGCCATCCAGAGCGCGCAGTAGGCGCTGTAGATGCGGTAGTTGTACGCCGCTCGCAGCCGCCCGAGCCCCGTGTGGTGCTCGCGGGGGGCGAAGGCCCGGGGGAAGGACTCGATCAGCTCCTTGCCGTGGTCTCCGGCGTCGTAGGAGCGGGCGGCCGTCGACATGGCGAGCACCTGGAGGCACTCGCGGACCGTCTCGGGGATCCACTGCGGCTGCACGCCGAGCAGGTGCCCCATGTACTTGTTGAAGTGCTGCAGCGCGCGCATCTCGCGCGGGGTGGTCTGGTAGCCCAGCAGCGACAGGGCGAGCGAGGGGGCGACGCTGCCGCCGATCTGGGTGAGCATCGCCCAGGTCTGGCTGATCGGCAGGCCGTAGGCCTCCATGTCCCACTCCTCGTGGTCACCGACCCGCTTGCGCACGGCCACGTGCATGACCCGCACCTGCATCGCGGTGGTCCGCCCGGCCGAGCCGGGGGTGAACAGCGCGCCGGGCTCCGAGACGTCGATCCAGAACCTGCCGGTCTCGAGGAAGCGGCGCAGGGCGTTGTCACCGGCATAGCCGCCCGACAGCGACAGGGGAGTGGCGACGCCGGCCTCGGTGTAGACCTCGAGGGTGATCGCGCCGGCGACGGAGAAGAGCATCGTGCCCCAGCGGCGCCAGATCGCGGCGCCGAGCTCGACCATGTCGCGGTCGACCCAGTCGGGGACGGTGTCGAACTCGGCGAACATTGCGCGCATCGACTCCGGCGCGTCGGGCACGGAGTCGATCCCGTTGCGCAGCGCCTCGTCGAGCATCTGGCGCCCGCGGCGGTGGCCGATCTCGCCGAAGAGCACGTCGGCGACGAACCGCTCCGCGACGGGGTCGCCGGCGTAGTGGTCGTCGCACAGCATCCGGGCCTGCTCCTCGGTGGGGAAGAGCTGGTGGCCGAAGCGGGCGGCGAGCTTCTCCAGCCGGGTCCACGTCGGCTCCTGCTTGCCCTCCCAGTAGCGGAAGTGGCTGGGACAGCGCCATTCGCGGTCGGGATCGCTCGTGCCGGGTGCCACCGTCTGCTGGGTCGTCATGCGTCCTCCGTCGCCCGTTCGGAATGCTCCATACCGTACGGTATGGTCCGGATGTCTGGCAAGATGGGGACGTGACCACGACCGCCTCGGGACGCCTGTCCATCGACGACTGGACCGAGCGCGCGCTCCAGCTCCTCATGGACGAGGGCATCGGTGCGCTCAAGATCGCCCGGCTGTGCCGCGAGCTCGGCGTCACCAAGGGCAGCTTCTACTGGCACTTCGCCGACCTCGAGGCCCTCAAGACCGCCGTGGCCAAGCGCTGGTGCGACAAGACCCGCGAGGAGCTCGACGGCCTGCGCGAGCTCGGCACGCTGCCGCCGCTGGAGCGGATCCGCATCATGGCGGCCGGCCTCGTCGAGGACCGCGCGTGGAACGTCGAGCGCACGCTGCGCGAGTGGGCCCGCACCGACCCGACCGTCGCGGCCACCATCGGAGAGAGCGAGCAGCACGTCTTCGGCCTGCTCAACGACGCCTTCCTCGAGCTCGGCCACCCCGCCGGCGCTGCTCGCATGCGTGCGGGCCTGCTGACCTACGCCGGCATCGGCTTCGCCCACGGCCAGGCCTCGCTGCCGCGCGTGACGATGGACGACATCGACGACCTCGTGGCGTTCCTCAG
>CAZKZQ010000077.1:13056-15536 GCA_964557235.1 uncultured Nocardioidaceae bacterium | reverse complement strand
CCTAGGCTGGCGGCGTGCGCAGGATCGGCCTGATCGGCGGGATGAGCTGGGAGAGCACGGCGGAGTACTACCGCCTGGCCAACCGGCTCGTCGCGGAGCGCCTCGGCGGCTACCACTCCGCCGACCTGGTGCTCCGGTCGGTGGACTTCGCCGACGTGGAGGAGCAGCAGCGCCGCGGTGCGTGGGAGGAGTCCGGCCGGCTCCTCGCCGACGCGGCGCGCGAGCTCGAGGCGGCGGGCGCCGAGTGCGTCCTGCTGTGCACCAACACGATGCACCTGGTCGCCGACGAGATCGCCGCGGCCGTCGACGTACCTTTCCTGCACCTCGTCGACGTCGTGGCCCAGGTGGTGCGCGAGACCGGCACGACCGAGGTCGGTCTGCTCGGGACGGGCTTCACGATGGACCAGCCGTTCTATCGCGAGCGGCTGGAGACCCACGGCCTGCGGGTGCACCTGCCCTCGCCCGAGGACCGCGCGCTCGTGCACCGCGTGATCTACGACGAGCTCGTCCACGGTGTCGTCCGCGACGAGTCGCGCGCCGACTACGCCCGTGTCATCGACGGCCTCGTCGCCGACGGGGCCGAGGGCGTGATCCTCGGCTGCACCGAGATCGAGCTGCTCGTCGGGCCCGAGGACTCCCCCGTCCCGGTCTTCCCGACCACCCGCCTGCACGTCGAGGCGGCCATCGACTGGGCCCTGCGCTGACCCGACCACGAGAGGAACCCATGAGCGAGACCGACCACAAGGCGACCATCGGCGTGACCGGGCTGGCGGTGATGGGACGCAACCTGGCACGCAACATCGCCCGCCACGGCCACAAGGTGGCGGTGCACAACCGCACCGTCGCGCGCACGACATCGCTGGTCGAGGAGCACGGCGACGAGGGCGCGTTCGTCCCGTGCGAGACGCTCGAGGAGCTGGTCGAGGCGATCGAGCGGCCGCGCGCGATCATCGTGATGGTCAAGGCCGGCGAGGGCACCGACGCCGTGATCGACGAGCTCGTCCCACTCCTCGACGAGGACGACGTCGTGGTGGACTGCGGCAACGCGCACTTCGACGACACCCGCCGCCGCGAGGCGGCCCTGCGCGAGCACGGCGTGCACTTCGTCGGCTGCGGCGTCTCCGGTGGCGAGATCGGCGCCCTCGAGGGGCCGAGCATCATGCCCGGCGGCTCCGAGCACGCCTATCGCCGGCTCGGGCCGATCCTCGAGTCGATCGCCGCCGAGGTGGACGGCACGCCGTGCTGCACCCACGTCGGTCCCGACGGCGCCGGCCACTTCGTCAAGATGGTCCACAACGGCATCGAGTACGCCGACATGCAGCTCATCGCCGAGGCCTACGACCTGCTGCGCCACCGCCTCGACCTCACCCCCGCCGAGATCGGCGACGTCTTCGCCGAGTGGAACGAGGGCGACCTCGAGTCGTTCCTGATCGAGCTCACCGCGCAGGTCCTCGGCCAGCTCGACCCCCGCGACGGCGAGCGCGCCTTCGTCGACGTCGTCCTCGACCAGGCCGAGCAGAAGGGCACGGGCCGCTGGACCGTGCAGTCCGCGCTCGACCTCGGCGTCCCCGTCACCGGCATCGCCGAGGCGACCTTCGCCCGCTCGCTCAGCGGCCACGCCGAGCAACGGGCCGCGGCCCGCCGGGAGTTCGCCGATGACCAGCCCCAGGTCGACGACCCGCCCGGTGGCCGGGAGGACTACGTCGAGGACGTGCGCCGCGCGCTCTACGCCTCCAAGGTGGTCGCCTACGCCCAGGGCTTCGACCAGATCATGGCCGGCAGCGAGCACTACGGCTGGGACGTCGACCCCGGCGCCATGGCCACGATCTGGCGCGGCGGGTGCATCATCCGCGCGCGCTTCCTCGACCGGATCGCCGAGGCCTACCAGGACGACGCCGCGCTGGTGAGCCTGCTCGTCGCGCCGTACTTCGCCGGAGCCGTGCGCGACGGTCTCGACTCGTGGCGACGCGTGGTCGCCGACGCCGCCGCGGCCGGCGTGCCCACCCCGGCGTTCGCCTCGTCGCTGTCGTACTTCGACGCGCTGCGCGCCGACCGACTGCCCGCCGCCCTCATCCAGGGGCTGCGCGACAACTTCGGTGCCCACACCTACCAGCGCATCGACGGCGACGGCGCGTTCCACCTGCAGTGGGGTGGCGACCGGTCCGAGGGGCCGGCGTGACCACCCCACCCGAGCGGCCGCTGGTCGGCCAGGTGGTCACGGTGTTCCGCAACCGGCTCCGGCCGGAGAGCCTGACGGACTACGCCGACGAGCTGGCCGTCGTCGCCGAGCTCGCGCGCAGCATGCCGGGCTTCGTCGAGACCAAGACCTTCACCGCCGAGGACGGCGAGCGCGCCACGATCGTGACGTTCGCCGACCCCGCCTCCCACCGGGCCTGGCGCGAGCACCCGCGCCACCGCGAGGCCCAGCGGCACGGGATCTCGACGTACTACTCGGAGTACTCCATCGCTGTGGGCGAGAC
>CAZKZQ010000077.1:9762-12956 GCA_964557235.1 uncultured Nocardioidaceae bacterium | reverse complement strand
AGCGGCACGGGATCTCGACGTACTACTCGGAGTACTCCATCGCTGTGGGCGAGACCACGTACGCCAGCTCTTTCGTGCGGCCCACCGTCTGACACGCTGGACGGATGCCCACCACCACCCAGGTCCGCCTCGCCCAGCGTCCCGTCGGCATGCCCGACGACGACACCTACGACATCGTCGAGGAGCAGCTCCCCGACCTCGAGGACGGCCAGCTGCTGCTGCGCGTGGTCTACCTCTCGCTCGACCCCTACATGCGCGGGCGCATGAGCGACGCCCCGTCCTACGCCGAGCCCGTGCCGGTCGGCGGCCTGATGGTGGGCGGCACGGTCTGCCAGGTCGAGGAGTCGCGTCACCCCGACTGGCAGCCCGGCGACTGGGCGCTGTCCTACTCCGGCTGGCAGACCCGTGCGATCAGCGACGGGTCGATGCTGCGCCGCCTCGACCCGGCGGTCGCTCCCCCGTCGACCGCGCTCGGCGTGCTCGGCATGCCCGGCTTCACGGCGTACGCCGGCCTCCTCGAGATCGGCAAGCCCCAGGAGGGCGAGACCGTGGTCGTCGCGGCGGCGACCGGGCCCGTCGGCTCGGCGGTCGGCCAGATCGCCAGGCTCAAGGGCGCCCGCGCGGTCGGCATCGCCGGCGGACCCGACAAGTGCCGGGCCCTGATCGAGGACTTCGGGTTCGACGCGGCCGTCGACCACCGCTCGGAGACGTTCGCCGACGACCTCGCGGCGGCCGTGCCGGACGGGATCGACGTCTACTTCGAGAACGTCGGCGGCAACGTCGCGCGCCAGGTCTCGCGCCACCTCAACAAGTACGCCCGCATCCCGGTGTGCGGGCTGGTCGCGGACTACAACCTGACCGCCGCGCCCGAGGGCCCGGACCGCCTGCCCGGCTTCATGGGCCTGGTGCTGCGCAGGTCGCTGACCGTCCGCGGGTTCATCCAGGACGAGTTCACCCGCTCCCACGGCCGCGACTTCGTGCGCGACATGGGCGGCTGGGTCGGCGACGGGTCGGTGCGCTACCGCGAGGACGTCGTCGAGGGCCTGCGCAACGCGCCCGAGGCCTTCCGCGGGATGCTGTCGGGCCGCAACTTCGGCAAGGTCGTGGTCAAGGTGTCCGAACCGGCCTGACCCTCCGGGCCGCCGGCACGCAGAACGCCGCGGGCACGAGCACGACCACGAGGGTGACCAGCGCCTGCAGGGTGCCGACCTGGTGGGCGACGAAGCCGATCAGCGGCGGCCCCATGAGGAACGCGCCGTAGCCCACCAGCGCGACCACGCTCACCCGTGCTGCCGCGCGGGCCGAGTCGTCCGCCGCAGCGCTCATCCCGATCGGGAAGCCGAGCGCGGACCCGAGGCCCCACACCACGATCCCGAGGGCGACCAGCCACGGCGGGTCGGCGTAGACGACCGTCAGGACGCCGGCGACGAGGAACCCGACCGACCCGAAGAGCGTCGGGACGCGGTCGATCCGGTCCAGGACCGCGGGTCCGACGATGCGGCCGACCGTCATCGAGGTGACGAACAGCCCGAAGCCCGCGACCGCCACCCAGCGCTCGGCGTCGTGCCCGCGCTCCAGCCCGAGGGCGAGCCAGTCGTTGGCGGCGCCCTCGGTCAGGGCGAGGCCGAGGACCATCACGCCGATGAGCACCGTGCGTGGCTCGCGCCAGGCGTCGCGGGTGCGCATCAGCGCAGGCGCGTCCTCGTGGGTCTCCGCCGGCGGGGTGACGAAGCCGCCGACCGTGCCGAGGCTGGCGGCCATCGCCAGCAGCGCGACCACCGGCAGGTGGACGGCGACCGGCACCCCCGCCCACACCAGCCCCGCGCCGAGCAGGGCGCCGACGACGGTGCCGATGCTGAACGACGCGTGGAAGCGCGGCATGATCGTGCGGCCCAGCTCGCGCTCGACCTCGGCCGCCTCGACGTTCATCGCGACGTCCCAGACGCCGTACCCCGCCCCGAAGAGCGCGAGGCCCAGGGCGGTCAGCGGGACCGAGTCCACGACGCCCGCGCCGACGGCGATGAGGAGCACCCCGGCCGCCACGCCGTAGGTGCCGCCGACGACGACGCGACGCGGACCGAAGGTCTGGATGAACCGGCTGGACGTCGACATCGAGATCACCGCACCGACCGCGGCGGAGAACAGCAGCGCGCCGAGCGCCGCGTCGTCGAGGTCGAGGCGGTCCGCGGCGTCGGGGAGCCGTGAGACCCACGTCGACGTCGCCAGGCCGTTCATGGCGAACGACACGAGCACGGCGTTGCGTGCTCGTCGCAGGTGCTGGTCCATGGCCGCCATGTCGGCAAGACTGCCAGCCGGGAGCCAGACGACTCGCGCCGACCCAAGGGAGATGCCATGACCGACAAGCCGACCTTCAAGACCCTGCCCGAGGACTGGCGCAAGGCGGTCGCGATCGTCGCCCACCCCGACGACATGGAGTTCGGCGCCGCGGCCGCGATCGCGCGCTGGACCCGTCAGGGCAAGGAGGTCGTCTACGTCATGGTCACCAGCGGCGAGGCCGGCATCGACGGGCTCGACCCCGAGGAGTGCCGCACCGTCCGCGAGCGCGAGCAGATCGAGTCCGCCCGCATCGTCGGCGTCGACACCGTCGAGTTCCTCGGCTTCCCCGACGGCACGGTCGAGTACGGCCTGCCCCTGCGCAAGGCGATCTCCGAGGTGGTGCGGCGCCACCAGCCGGAGGTCGTCATCACCGGCAACTTCCGCGACACCTTCGGGCCCGGCGCGCTCAACCAGGCCGACCACATCGCGGTCGGCCGGGCCGTGCTCGACGGGGTCCGCGACGCGGCGAACCGGTGGATCCACACCGACCAGCTCTCGCAGGGCCTGGAGAAGTGGGGCGGCGTCCGCGCGGTCTGGGCCTCCGGATCACCTGAGGCCAAGCACGCCGTCGACACCACCGAGTCGTTCAGCGTCGGCGTCGAGTCGCTGCGCGCGCACCGTGCCTACATCGACGGCCTCGGCTGGGACGACTTCGACGAGGAGGAGATGCTCGAGGGCTTCTGCCGCCCCGTCGGCGCGGCGCTCGGGACGACGTACGGCACGCCGTTCGAGGTCTACTCGCTCACCTGGGGCGGGGACGAGGAGGACTGACGCCCCTCGGGCACGTCAGTCGGACCGACGCCCCGCGCTCGGACGGGCGTGCGCTGCGCCGAGGTCCAGCGCGATCGTGAGGATCA
>CAZKZQ010000077.1:2096-9662 GCA_964557235.1 uncultured Nocardioidaceae bacterium | reverse complement strand
CCCGCGCTCGGACGGGCGTGCGCTGCGCCGAGGTCCAGCGCGATCGTGAGGATCAGCGCACCGGCCCAGAAGTTGACCGGGTCGAATCGCAGGGGCTCGTGGCTCCCCACGTTGTTCGCGATCACCCACACCACGAACCAGATCACCGTCATCGCAGCACCTCCTCGTGCTCTCGTCAGCCTCGTCAGCCGCCGGCCCGTGGCTCGAGGACGACCACCGCGGTCTGGCCGGGACGGCGCGCCGCGAAGCCGTCGAGGTTGTCGTCGACCTCCGCCCACCGCGCCCAGAGCCGCTCGCGCTCCTCGCCCTCGGCCCGCCGGGCGTGCACGGGGCGCTCCCCGTCCTTGGTCCGTACGACGGCGTCGGGGTGCGCCTGGAGGTTGAGCCACCAGGCGGGCTCGGCCGCTCCCCAGCCGTTCATCGCCATGGTGACCAGGTCCTCGCCGTCCTCCAGGTAGCCCACGACGACGCGACGGGTGCGTCCCGACCGCCGGCCCGTCGTGGTGAGCTGGAGCGTCCCCCAGCCGCCAGGTCGGGGCCGCCACAGTCCCCAGCGTCCGCGTGTCAGACGCAGGACGAGGCGGTGGGCGTGCCAGAACGCGACGACGAACCAGCGCGGTGGGAGTCGGGCAGGCTTGTGGGCCGTCGCCATGGCGGGAACCTCCGGGTCGGCGTGGCTCCATCGTCGAACGCTGCCGCTCACCCCCACCAGGGCCGAGCAACCCTGTGCCGGGTGACGACCGGCACTGCCCGCAGGTCGCCGCGCCGGGTCAGCTCCAGGGGAGGTTGCCGACGTAGTCGACGCCCCACGCCAGGAAGCCGAACCGCAGCAGCCGACCGACCAGGCAGATCACGGTGAAGGCGAGGAAGGAGTACCTCGTCCGCGCCATCAGCACGGTGACGACCAGCAGTGGCGGGATGCCGATCGCCGAGCTCGCCAGCAGCATGCCGCTGACCACGAAGTGACCGCGCTCGACCGTGCGGTCCAGCCGCTCCTCCGCCTTGCGCAGCTCGGTCGCGATGCGGCCGCTCCCCTTGGGCATCCGCAGCTCGTGGCGCACCACCGCGAAGAGCGCGCACTTGCCGACGACGTGGCCGAGGGTGAAGACCACGGTCCCCAGCGCGAGCGCCCACGACCCGTCCACGCGCACGCTCCACGCGGACACGAGCAGCTCGGCGTTCGCGACAGGCCACACCGCCGACAGGGCACCCTGCCCGAGCAGGCTGAGCGCCTGCCACCAGCTCACGTGCTCGCTCTCATGCGGGGGTCAGCACCTGACCTGCGCGCAGCCTCGACCAGGACCAGACCTTGACCGACATCAGCGCGAGCAGGAACGGCGTCGACAGCCACCACGGCCCGAGCAGCGCGAGCAGGCAGACCGCGGCGGAGTTGACGGCCTTGGCCAGCGGGCTCCAGTTGAAGCGATAGACGGTCTGGTCGACCTCGTAGAAGCGGTTGTTGGTGTCGACCTCGAAGTCCACGAACCGCAGCGACAGCCAGAAGTCCAGGACCATGAAGTTGAAGAGATAGAGCAGCACCGGGACCACCGGCGGCTCGATCACGACGGTCGCCCCGGCCACCGCCAGGCAGATGCAGAACCGGTCGCACAGGGTGTCCAGCAGCGCTCCCCCGCGCGTCTCCTGGTCGAGCAGCCGCGCCGACAGCCCGTCGGCCATGTCGCCGAACCAGTAGATCGCGAACGCCGCCACCATCCACTCGGTCCGGTCGTCGCGCGGCACGGCGTCGGCCAGCACGAGGAACGAGATCACGCAGCTCGCGATCGTGCGGACGAACGTGATCTGGTTGGGCACCGTGAACGTGGTGTACCTGAAGCCGGGACGCACGCTCACACCCTCTCCCATGGCCGGTGGCCGCGCGCTCCCGACCCACCGGTGGCAGACAAGCCCGTCCTCGCTGGCGATACTCGTCGGGTGAGCCACCCCACCACGGTCGAGGGCGTGATCGCCCGGCTGCACGAGATCGACGCCGAGCTCCCGCGGCGCGACGGGGTCGCGGTGTTCAACCGGATGTACCTCACCGTCACCGAGCGCATCTCGGGCATCCTCGCCGGCCGTCTGGCGGGACCGACCTTCGCCGGCTCCGACACCATGGCCGACCTCGACGTGCGGTTCGCCAACCTCTGGATCTCGGCGTACGACGCGCAGCGGGCCGGGCGCACCGTGCCGGCCGCCTGGCGGCCGCTCTTCGAGGCGCGCGGCGGCGGCAGGCTGCCCGTGCAGTACGCCCTCGCCGGGATGAACTCCCACATCGAGCACGACCTGCCGATCGCCGTGGTCGGCACGTGCCGCGCGCACGGCGTCGACCCGGACGACCTCCACCGCGACTACGAGGCGGTCAACGACGTCCTCGCCCAGGTGGAGGGCCCGATCCGGCGGTCGTTCCTCGACGACTTCCAGCGCGAGGTCGACGACCGGCTCGGCCCGGTCGTGCACCTGCTCAGCACCTGGCACATCGACAAGGCCCGAGACCTCGCGTGGGTCACGGCGCTCACGATCTGGGAGCTGCGACGCACCAGCTTCCTGCGCGGACGCTTCCTCGACGGGCTGGGCCACACGGTGGGCATGACCTCGCGGACCCTCCTCACGCCCGTGGCCGTCTGACTCCCGCGATCTCGGATGACACACTCGCCCCGCTCGCGACACGTACAGGGCATGGAACCCACCGGCTGGTCGCCGCAGGAGCGGGAGCAGCGCTTCCGCGAGCTCTACGACGCGGCGTACGTCGACCTGCTCCGCTTCGTGCGCAGGCGCGTGCACCCCTCGCACGCCGAGGACGTCGTCGGTGACGTCATGCTCGTCGCGTGGCGCCGCCTCGACGACGTGCCCGCCGACCGGTCGTCCGCGCGCGCCTGGCTCTTCGGCGTGGCCCGCAAGACCCTGCAGAACGCCCGCCGCCGCGAGGACCGGCACGACGCCGTCGCGGTCAGGCTCGCCGAGGTCACCCGCGGCCCGGCGGACACCGGTGACCATCCCGACCTGGTCGCGGGCCGGGTCGACCTCGCCGCCGCCTGGCCACGGCTGAGCGCCACCGACCAGGAGGCCCTCGCCCTGGCCGTCCTCGACGGGCTGACCGCGCCCGAGGCGGCGGCGGTCCTGGGCGTCTCCCCCACGGCGTTCCGCCTCCGCCTGTCGCGCGCCCGGCGCTCCCTGCGACGCCACCTCGACACCACCCCCGACCGCGACTCCGCGCTCGGCCACCCCGCCTCCGAGAGGAGCCCCCGATGAGCAAGCACGCCACCGACGCCCTCGACGCCGCCCTGCGCGACCTGGACCCCGCACCCCCGACCGACCTGACCGATGCCGAGCGCGCACGGGCCGAGGCGACGCTGGCCCGCATCGTCGCGACGCCCGCCGACGCCCCCGTCCCGGTGGAGCCGGACCGGCCGCGCCGACGTCGGGGACGGCTCCTGGGGGCCGTGGGCCTGACCGGAGCCGCCGGTGTCGCCGTCGGCGGGCTGCTCCTCGGGCAGGGCACGGCCTTCGGGTCGTGGACGCCGACGCCCGAGTCCCTCACGGACGCCGAGGCTGCCCGGGCCGCCGCCACCTGCCGGGCCGTCCTCGACGTCCCTGACCGCGGCGAGCGGGTCGCGGTGGCGGAGCGACGCGGCGAGTGGACCTACGTGCTGCTCGCGGGCCCGCGGTCCCAGGCGAGCTGCCTGATGCCCGACGACCTCGTCGGGCAGGAGCCCTCCGCCCGGGAGGACTTCTTCGGCAGCTACGACCCGGACGAGGTCGCGCCACCGGCTCCTGCTCCCGACCGCATCGACGAGTCCACGAGCATGGAGGGCAGCACCAGCGAGGGGTGGTTCACCTGGACCGAGGGCTACGTCGGCCGTGACGTCACCGGGGTCACCGTGCACACGTCCTCGGGCCGCGACATCGAGGCCTCGGTCGTCGGCGGCCGGTTCGCCGCGTGGTGGCCGTCGGTCCAGCAGAGCTCCGAGCACCCTGCCGAGACGTGGTCCTACACCGTCCACCTGGCCGACGGGAGCACCCGCAGCGCCGGCTGAGGCGACCCCGGACAAGGGTCGAGCCCCTGACCCACGCGGGGTCAGGGGCTCGATCGGCTCCCCCGGTTGGACTCGAACCAACAACCCTCCGGTTAACAGCCGAATGCTCTGCCAGTTGAGCTACAGGGGATGGCGGTGAAAACCGTATCAGAGGCCGACCGATGCTCGTGCCTCACCCAGGGCCCTCTGCGTCGCCTCGCGCACGACCGGGTCGGCCGGGTCGACGCCCTCGTCGAGCTCGAAGGCCCAGACCACCTCGCCGCCCCGCGGAGGACGCCGTCCGATCACCCGGAAGCCCTTCTTGCGCGTGAGCTGGACCCGCTGCTGCACGACGACCGTCGCGGTCACGCGCTCGCGCACCAGCGGCACGAGGTCGCCCGGCTCGTCGAGGCGTCGCACGTGGCGGACGACGGGGGCGGCATAGTCCTGGACCGGCTCGACGGCGAGCTCCTGGGTCTCCTTGTCCCAGTCGGCCCGGTGCACGACCTCCCAGCCCCAGGACTCGACCGTGCCGTCCTCGGAGACCAGGTGCAGCCGGTCACGGCTGCCGACGACCCAGCCCCCGGCCGAGTCGGCCGCCCACGCGAGCGGCTTGTCGGGCAGCGCGGAGCGCACCGCGTCGGGAAGGCGCGGGGCGTCCGCACGACCGAGACGGTCGCGCAGCGACCTCACTGGGTCCCGCCGATGGCCCGCTCGCGGAGGGTCCGGCGATGGCTCTCCAGCGCGACCAGCTCGCCGAACATGCGGTTGTAGTCCGTCGCCTGCTCGACCGGGTTGGTGCGCTGCAGCCGGGACTTGAGGTCGTTGATCCGCCGCATCGCGGTGACCTCCTGGAGCCGGAAGACGAACCCCGCGGCGAAGGCGGCGTCGGGCCTGGTCGACGGGAGCGGCTCGACCACCAGGCCGTTGAGCAGCTGCCGCAGCACCGGGTCGCCGGTCTCCCCCGAGGGCTGGCCGAGCCCGGAGCGGACCTTGTCCACCCAGACGTCCTCCGAGGTCGCCGCGGCCGGACCGCCGACGGAGGCGATCACCTGCCACAGCGCGCGATAGGCCGGGTGGGTGAAGTCGTTGTCGCCCAGGTCGCCGCACAGCGGTCCGGCCAGCCCAGGCTGCTGCAGCACGAGCTTGAGCGTCTCGCGCTCCAGGGAGATGCGCGGGTCGCGCGGGTCGGGCAGCGGGAGCCCGGCCGGTGCAGACGTCACGGCAGGAGCAGACGCAGCCACCGGCGCGCTGCCCGTGCGGCTTGCCGCACGGCGTACCTCGGCCCGGGCCTCCTCGATCTCGACCCCGACCATGCCGGCGAGCTCACGGGCGAAGGCGTCGACCTTGGACCGGTCGCGGATCGAGGTGACCAGCCGCGCGGCGGCACGCATCGCGTCGACCCGACCGTCGGCGCGGTCGAGGTCGTAGCGCGCGACCACGTTGGACAGGACGAAGCGATAGAGCGGCACCCGCCGGGCGACCAGCTCGCGCACCGCGGCGTCGCCGGACTTGATCCGCAGGTCGCACGGGTCGAGGCCGTCGGGCTCGACCGCGACGTAGGTCTGGGAGACGAACCTCTGGTCGCCGTCGAAGACCTTGAGCGCGGCCTTCTGCCCGGCCTCGTCGCCGTCGAAGGTGAAGATGATCTCGCCGCGGAACTCCTCGTGGTCGTGCAGCAGCCGCCGCAGGACCTTGCCGTGCTCCTCGCCGAACGCCGTGCCGCACGAGGCGACCGCGGTCGTCACCCCGGCGAGGTGGCAGGCCATCACGTCGGTGTAGCCCTCGACCACCACCGCCTGGCTGGTGCGCGCGATCTCGCGCCGGGCCAGGTCGATGCCGTAGAGCACCTGGCTCTTCTTGTAGACCGGGGTCTCCGGGGTGTTGAGGTACTTCGCCTCGATGCGGTCGTCGTCGAAGATCCGCCGGGCCCCGAAGCCGATCGTGTCGCGCGTGGTGTCGCGGATCGGCCAGAGCAGCCGGCCGCGGAACCGGTCGTAGTGCCCGGAGTTGCCGACCGCGCACAACCCGGCGGTCACGAGCTCGGCGTCGCTGAACCCCGCCTGTCGCAGGTGCTTGTAGAGCGCGTCACCGTCGCGGGGTGCGAAGCCCAGGCCGAAGTGCTCGGCCGACTCCTTGTCGAAGCCCCGCTCGCTGAGGAAGGTGCGAGCCTGCAGGGCGCCGGGGGTGGTGAGGTGCCCGGCGTAGAACTCCTGGGCGCGGCGGTTGGCCTCGATCAGCCGCTGCCGGGGCATGCGGTCGCGTGGGGCGCGGTTGTCGTCGCCCTCGGTGTAGCGCAGCTGGATGCCCGTGCGGTCCGCGAGGTACTCCACGGCCTGGTTGAACGGCAGCCCGTCGTGCTTCATCAGGAAGTCGATGACGTCGCCGCCCTCGCCGCAGCCGAAGCAGTTCCCGGTGAGGATGTTGTCCTCGAGGACGAAGGCGTGTCCCTGCTCGACCTCGGCACAGAACACCTCCTCCACCCGGTCCGTCTCCTCGACCGACTGCACGACCCAGCCGCGGCGCGCGTACTTCTTCTGGGCAGCAGCGAACCGGTCGCGGTGCTCCGGGACCAGGAAGAAGTCCTCGGGCAGGTCGTCGTTGACCAGGTGAACGCGGTGGACTTCACTCGGCTCGCGGCCCGGGAATCCTTCGCGCAGCTGCGTGGTCAGGCCATAGCTGCCGATGCCGAGCCGCGTGCACAGCGTGCGCACGAACTCGAGGTTCGTCCGAGACGCCGAGTTCAGCATGACGGTGCCGTCCGCAGCGACGCACCCGTCGGCCGCGAAGTAGCCGGCCAGCCATCCGAGCAGGTAGGGCGCTGACTCCTCGATCGACGGAAGCTCCTTGAAGAAGCCCGGAAGGTCGAGCACCAGGAGGTTGGGCCCGCTGGCGGTCGTGGCGCTGTTGGGGAACCACTTGAGCATCGCCTCGTCCTTCGGCGGACAGATCAGCGCCCTCGACCCCCGTTTGTCCCGGGTCCCGTCTCCGAAGGTGAAACCGTGGGCGACCCCGAACGGCGACAACCTCGTCATCCCGATGCGCGACCGCGGGTAGACGTGGGCGAGCCGGTCGCCCGGCTTCAGCGCCTTGGTGAGAACCTCGCGGCGCGACGAGCGGTCCTTGCCCGACCTCACGAACCAACGGTGCTCGTCGGTGGCGAACAGCTCCTTGACCTGCCGGTTGCGGGTCACCGTGAGCTTCCACAGCCGCTGCACGCCGAAGGACCGGAAAGGCGCGTCGTGCCACTGGGCGTCCGCACCGAGGATGCGGTGCACTCCGCCGGCGAGCTCGCTGATGGGTCGCACGCCGTCCCACGTGATGACCCCCGTGTCCCCGGCCAGGCAGTGGTAGCCCTTGCCCGGGCGCACGTTGAAGGACGGGGACTTCTCGTCGTGGAAGGGGCAGAGCCCCTTGAGGGAGCCACCACCGGCGGGCTTGAGGGTGACGTAGTTGCCGATCACCTCGGCGAGGTCGGCCCGCTCGCGCACGAGCGCGATGTCCTCCTCGCGGATCAACCCAGCCACGGGCGCAGTCTACGGGCGGGCGGGGACAC
>CAZKZQ010000077.1:0-1996 GCA_964557235.1 uncultured Nocardioidaceae bacterium | reverse complement strand
TCAACAGAGGTGCTGGTGCCACGCCACCGCGGAGGCGTCGGTGAGCGAGGCGACCTGGTCCACGACCACCCGCAGCCGGGCGGCGTCGTCGGGCGCGGCGGCGAAGTCGGCCTGGAACATCGGCTCCATCACCGAGGGCCCGGTGCTGCGGATCGCCCCGACCAGGTCGGCCAGGAGCTCGCGCTGGGCCGACAGCAGGCTCACCCGCTCGGCGGCCTCCATCACCAGGTGGGCCGCGACGCTCTTGAGCACGCCGATCTCGAGCACGGTCTCCTCGGGCACGACCAGGTCGGCGGCGTAGCGCCGCAGCGGGCCCGGGCCGTACTCCGCGAGCGTCGCCGCGGTGGTCGCGGAGCAGAAGCGCCCGATCAGCGCGGAGGTGAGGTTCTTCAGCGCGCCCAGGCCGCGCCTGCTGCCGTCGTACGCCGAGTCGGGCCAGCCGGGCAGGGAAGTGAGCCGGGCCCAGGCGGCCTCGAGCGCGTCATCGGTCTCACCGGGGTGGTACCACTCGCGAGCGGTGTCCCAGACCGCGCGGCGCAGCCCCGGGTCGTCGAGGTCGGCGAGCTCGACCCGGCCGGCGACGATGCCGTCCTCCACGTCGTGGACGGAGTAGGCGATGTCGTCGGAGAGGTCCATCACCTGCGCCTCGAGGCAGCGGCGACCCTCGGGCGCACCCTCGCGGAGCCAGTCGAAGACCGCCCGGTCGTCGTCGTAGACCCCGAACTTCGCCGTGCCGGGGTCGTCGGCCGGGCGGGGCCAGGGGTACTTCGTCGAGGCGTCGAGGGTGGCGCGGGTCAGGTTGAGGCCGATGCTGCGCCCGTCGGCGTCGAGGAACTTCGCCTCCAGCCGGGTGAGGATGCGCAGCGTCTGGGCGTTGCCCTCGAAGCCCCCGATGTCGTCGGCGAGCTCGGCCAGCGCACGCTCGCCGTTGTGCCCGAAGGGCGGGTGACCCAGGTCGTGGGCCAGCGCGGCGGTCTCGGCGACGTCGGTGTCGCACCCGACCTGGAAGGCCAGGTCGCGGGCCACCTGGGCGACCTCGAGGGTGTGGGTCAGCCGGTTGCGGACGAAGTCGTCGGTCTGCGGGCCGAGCACCTGGGTCTTGGCCGCCAGCCGGCGCAGCGCTGCGCTGTGGACGACCCGCCCCCGGTCGCGGGCGAAGTCGGTCCGGGCCGAGACCTTGGCAGGCTCGTCCCCCCAGCGCGCCCGCGCGGCGTCGTCGTACTCCACGGGCTCAACCTAGCCAGCCGCGCCGCGGCCCGGCGTACTGTGGTGGTGACTGACCGGTCAGCAGAGCCCAGCCGGGCTCCCGACCCGGTCGAGAGGCGCGCGTCATGACGACGTCGAACGATCTCCATCCCCCCACCACCGGCTCGTCCGGGTCCCTGCGACTGCGCCTGGCGGCGCCGGACGCGGTCGGCTCCCTCGACGGGGGGTGGTGGCCACGCAGCCGGGACCTGACGGTCGAGCTGCCCGACCTGATCGACAACTTCCCGCCGGAGAACGGCCGGATCGTGCGAGCCCTGGTCTCCCCGCCCGACTGGGAGCAGTCCCCGCGCCGCATCCCGCTGCGACGCGGCGGCATCGCCAAGGTCGGGTCGTTCCCGAGCGACGACACCCACGTGGTGCACCTGAACACCGCCGCGCACACCATCCTGGTGCTGCTCGTCGTCCCGCCGGACAGCGACGACGCCCAGGGCGCCGCCCTGCTCGACTCAGCCGGGACGGGCAACCGCGCCAAGGCGGTCAAGCTGCTCGAGGCAGGCAGGCGCAGTGCGCCCGCCGGACCTCAGTAGACCGAGATGTGCACGTGGTCGTAGTGGTTCGCCGTGGTCGAGCCGCGGTCTGACATGTAGCGCCAGCCCTCCGACGAACGCTCCGGGGTCCAGATGCGCTGGGCGTAGATGATCGTCCGGATGTGCAGGTCACCGGCGTTGGCGCGCGCCCAGTCGGCGATGGCCTGACCGGTCGAGCCGGAGATCATGAAGTCGACCGCGCG
>CAZKZQ010000076.1:0-15635 GCA_964557235.1 uncultured Nocardioidaceae bacterium | reverse complement strand
TAGGTTGCCCGCATGGACATCGGCGTCGCACTCCCCCAGATGGCCCCGGACTACGCGCCCTCGACGACGGTGACGTGGGCCCGCGGCATCGAGGCCGGCCCGTTCTCCTCGGTCTCGGCGGGCGAGAGGGTCACCTTCACCAACCCCGAGATGGTGGCCTCCCTCGCCGCGGCGGCCGCGGTGACCGAGCGGGTCCGCGTCATGGCCAACGTCTGGGTGCTTCCCCAGCACCCGCCGGCGATGGTCGCCCAGCAGGTCGGCACGCTCGACCAGCTCTCCGACGGACGGCTCACCGTCGCGGTCGGCATCGGCGGCCGCGAGGAGGACTACCGCGCGCTCGGCAGCCCCCTCGCCGGACGCCACCAGCGGCTCGACGACGCGGTCGCCGAGCTGCGGCGGCTGCTCGACGGCGGTCCGGCGTACGACGGCGGCGACCCGGTCGGCCCGCGGGTCGTGCAGCCCGGCGGGGTGCCGATCCTCGCCGGCGCGCTCGGCCCCAGGGCGATGGCGCGGGCCGCGCAGTGGGCCGACGGCGTCAGCGGCTTCAGCGTGACCGGCGCGCGACGCGACCTGGTCGGCCTCAACCGCCTCGCCGACGACGCCTGGGCCGCCGCCGGACGAGGCACGCCCCGCAAGGTCACCGGGTTCTTCTACTGCCTCGGGGTGGACGACGCGCTGCCGCGCCTGCGGGCGTTCACCGAGCGCTACCTCGGCTTCATGGGACCCGAGCTGGCGGCGGCCTTCGCCGCCGACGTGCACCTGGCCGACGCCGACGCCGTACGACGGGCGCTGGACGACGCGCAGGAGGCCGGCTGCGACGAGGTCGTGCTCGTGCCGGCCACGGCCGACCCGGCGTGCCTCGACGCGGCCGCGGAGCTCGTGGCGGCTCGCTAGAGCCGATAGACCCGGGTCGCCACGTCGCGGGTGAGGGCGGCGAGGTCCGCCTCGTCCCCCAGGGCCTCCACGACCAGGCCGAGGGTGGCCGGCAGCGTCAGGGTCGGCTTGTCCATCGGGAAGTTCGAGGCCCACATCGTGCGCTCGCTGCCGAACACCGCGTGCACGTGCCGGACGAGCGGGGCGACCGTGTCGACGAGCTCGGCGGAGGACAGGTCGGCCAGGTCCAGCGGTCGCGACCTCAGCGCGCCGCCGAGCACCGGCATGCCCAGCCCCGAGAGCTTGGCGACCACGTTGGGCCGCTCGGCCAGGGCCGCGACGTCCTCCCGCCAGGACGCGAGCTGGTCGCGCACCTGGTGGGGGTAGCGCCCGGTGTGCTTCCCGCGGGGACCGAGCAGCCCGACCGGCGTGGCGAGGTGGTCGAGCACGAACGTCGTCCCGGGATAGCGGTCGACCAGCCCCAGCGCGTCGGGCAGCTGGTGGGAGTAGCCCCACAGCTCGAAGGTCAGGCCGCGCTCGGCGATCGCGGCGAAGCCGTCGACGAACGCGGGGTCGGACCAGATCGCCGGCACGTCGCTGAAGTCGCGCACCCGCGGGTCGGGGTGGTGAGCGGCGCTGAACCGCACGCCTCGGACCTTGTCGCTCGCCTCCGCGTGGGCGTCGAGGACCGCACCGGCGTCCGGCCAGCGCGGGTCGACGTGGACCACGATCCCGCCGAGGCGAGGCAGCCCGTCCTGGCCGAAGGGCAGCGACTCCAGCCAGCGGGTCTCCCCGACCGACTCCAGGTGCGGCTCGTGCGGCCAGACCGCCTCGATGTGCACGACCTGCCGCACCGGTAGCGGCGCCGCGTCCGCGGCATAGGTGGCCGGGAGGTAGGGCTTGAGCACGTGGGTCGGGTCGCCGACGAACTCGCGGTCGGCCTGCGGGAGGACCCGCACGAGCGGACGCGGCACCGTCGCGAAGCGGCGGAACAGCCGCGCCTCGCGGGAGACCTCCCGCGTGGTCGTCAGCGGGTCCCACTGGTGCAGGTGCGGGTCCACGACGCCGTCGGGGAGCCGGTCGAGCCAGGACGGACGGGCAGGGGCCGGCGGGGTCATCGCTCTCCAGGGGGTGCGTGGGCGGGTGCACTCGCACCCTGCCCGCTCGACCCGGCCGCCACAACCCCGGGCCACGCCTCGAGCGCGACGCCGGACGCGACCGTCACGTCCGCGGCCGGCGTCGCCCGAGGCCCCCGGAGGGGTGGGAAGCCCGTCACCCCGTGCGCGCGTTCCCGAGACGCATCGAGCCCACCCCTCCGGCGTACCTGGGCCCGATGGTTCGACCTGACCCCGGGGCTGGTCAGGGACACCCCTGCCCCGTCCGACCCCGGAGACGGCCGGCACCCATCTCAGGACCCCGTCGGCCCGGGCGCCACGCCGGACACGCATCCCGGACGAACCCGAACAACCTGACGGGGACGGTCGCATCGCGTACGGTCTGCCGGGACCTGACGTGCGCCCGGGGCGCGGATGGTGAAGGTGGTGGTACGCCGGTGGAGGAGTCATCTCCGCGGACCGGTCGATGGGACGACGTGGTGAGCGGGCTGCAGGACCTCCGCAGCTCGGTCGGTGAGCCGTCGTACGCCGAGCTGGCGCGGAAGGTCTCCGACCTGCGTCGGCGCCGCGGGCTCGACGAGCACTCCTCGCGGGTCGCCCGCACCACGGTGTACGACGCCTTCCGCGCCGGCCGCACGCGCGTGAACCTCGAGCTCGTCCAGGACCTCGCGACCGTCCTCGGCGCCCCCGAGGGCCAGGTGGAGGTGTGGCTGCGACCCGGCCCCGCCGAGCCGGACCCCGCCGCGCCGGCCGTCGACGAGCCCGACCTCGGGCCCCGGGCCACCGGCCGCGCGACCGTCACCCTGCTGGTGGCCTGCGTCGTGGTCAACCTGGTCGGCCGCCAGGTGGTCGACGTGCTCGACCTGCCGATCTATCTCGACATGGTGGGCACCGCGGTCTCCGCGATCGCCCTCGGCCCGTGGTACGGCACCGGGGTGGGCGTCGCGACCAACGGCCTCGCGGTGCTCACCAACGGGCTCCCGTCGCTGCCGTTCGGGCTGGTCAACGCCGCCGGCGCGCTCGTGTGGGGGTACGGCGTCCAGCGCGGCTGGGGACGCACGCTCCCCCGCTTCTTCGCCCTCAACCTCGTCGCCGCCGCGGTCTGCTCGCTCGTCGCCGTGCCGATCCTGGTGCTGGTGTTCTCCGGCAGCACGGGCCACGGCGAGGACCTGGTCGCGCACAGCCTCGAGGCCCTCGGCCAGACGTTCGTGGTGGCCGTCGCCGGCGCCAACCTGCTGATCTCGATGGCCGACAAGACGATCAGCGGCTTCGTCGCGATCGTCGTGCTGTCGATGCTGCCGTGGCGCCGGCGGCGGGGCGTGGAGTTCCTCGCCCCGCCCCCGGCGGACTGACGGTCCTCAGCCGACCGGCGTGGGCTCTCCGCTGAGCTCCTCGTCGGCCGCGACGATGCCGGGCTCCTCACGGGAGGCCAGCTTGCTCGGCCACCAGATGCGCTGGCCGAGGTCGAGGTTGATCGCCGTGACCAGCACCGAGCGCACGATCATCGTGTCGAGCAGGATGCCCAGGGCCACGGTGAGCCCGAGCTCGGCGAGGAACACCAGCGGGATCGTCCCGAGCACCGCGAAGGTCGCTGCCAGCACGAGGCCGGCCGAGGTGATCACGCCACCGGTCGAGCCCAGCGCCACGATCGAGCCTGCCCGGGTGCCGCGCAGGATCGTCTCCTCCCGCACGCGGGTCATCAGGAAGATGTTGTAGTCGATGCCCAGGGCGACCAGGAACACGAACGCGAACAGCGGGAAGCTCGGGTCCGTGCTCTCGAAGCCGAGCACGTGCACGAACAACAGGGTCGACAGGCCCAGCGCCGCGCCGAAGGACAGCACGACCGTGGCCAGCAGGATCAACGGTGCGGTCAGCGCCCGCAGCAGGGCCACCAGGATCAGCAGCACCACGAGCAGGATCAGCGGGATGATCACCTTGTTGTCGTGCGAGGACGCGATCTTGGTGTCGAGGTAGATCGCGGACCACCCGCCCACGAGGGCGTCGGCGCCCGGCACCGCGTGCACCGCGTCGCGCGCCTTCTCGATCGCGCTGAACGTGTCGGGATCCGCCACGTCGCCCTGGAGCGGCGCCTCGAGGAAGGCGATCCCGTCCTTGACCACCGGCTCGGCGGCCGTGCCGATGCCGTCGATGCCGCCCAGCGCCTCGCGCACCGGGCCCACCTGGTCGGCGTTGGAGACGACCTGGAGCGTGTTGGAGGCGTCGGTGAGGCCGTGGTCGGCGAGCATCTGCTGACCCTCGACCGACTCGATGTCGGTGGTGTACTGCTCCTCGGTCGGGATGCCGGACGTGTCGAGCTGGAAGGTGCCGAGGCACGCGATCAGCAGCACGGCCGTCGTGACCGCCCAGACCCTGCGGGGCTGCCGCGCGATCCGGTCGGCCGACCTGCGCCAGAAGCCGGCCTGGGTCGGCTCGTCGGAGCCGAAGGAGGGCCGCTTGGGCCAGAACACCCAGCGCCCGCAGATCACCAGCAGCGCCGGCAGCAGGGTCACCATCACGAGGTAGGTCACGCCCACGCCGATCGCGGTGACCGGACCGAGTCCGGCCGTGGAGTTCATCTCGGCGAACAGCAGGCAGAGCATGCCGGCCACGACCGTGGCCGCGCTGGCCAGGACGGCCGGGGCCGCCCGGTGCAGCGCGAAGGCCATCGCCTCGTGGCGGTCCTCGTGACGGCGCAGCTCCTCGCGGTAGCGCGCCACGAGCAGCAGGGCGTAGTCGGTGCCGGCGCCGATGACGAGGATCGACAGGATCGACTGGCTCTGGCCGTTGACCGTGAGGTCGGCGTACTTGGCGAGGAAGTAGATCAGGCCCTCGGCGACCATGAGCGCCACGACGGAGCCGAAGATCGGGAGGATCCAGAGCACGGGGCTGCGATAGGTCACCAGCAGGATCAGGATGACGATGCCGAGCGCGGAGAACAGCAGGGCCCCGTCGATGCCGCCGAACACCTCGGAGGCGTCCGCGGCCTGACCGCCCGCACCGGTGATGTAGGTCGTGACGCCGTCGATCTCGGCGATGCCGCGCAGCTCGTCGGCCGTGTCGGGCATCTCCATCCACCCGTTGGCGCCGAAGTTGAAGTTGACCAGCGTCTGCATGGCCTTGCCGTCCTCGGACGGGAACGGCCCGAGCACCTTGCCCTCGACGCCCTTCATGGAGGCGAACTCGGTGGCTTGGGTCTTGGCCGCGGCGATGTCCTCCGGGGTGAGCCCGGACTCCTTCTCGTAGGCCACGACCGTGGCGATCGTGTTGGGGTCGTAGAACGGCGTCAGCTTGTCCAGGGCTCGGGTGGACTCGGCCGAGGCCGGCAGCCAGGAGGACGCCTCGTTGTTCTGGACGTCCATCAGCTTGGCCCCGAAGGTGCTGCCGACTCCCAGGGCCAGCAGCCAGAAGACCAGGACGATCCACTTGGTCACCCGGCCGGTCAGCTTGCCGGCGAACGTTGCATGCATGACGTGCTTCTCTCGCTCAGGCGGTCACCCGCGTGGAGTTCTGAGATGCTGACCGCCCCAGCGGCCAGGAATCATCGGTCGACGAACCGACGGCCCCAAGCCTGACAGGTGAGTCCGACAATCCTCGACTCCAATAGCCCGGGATGTCGGGAACGGGACGGACGTCTGTGCGAGGACAGGCCGTTGGCCCCAGGAGTCACAGCGGTCCCAGCGGCCCGGGGGTCGGCGGCTAGCGCGTCAGCGTGGCCTCGACCTCCAGCGAGCCCAGCTTGGCCGGGTTGCGCACGGCGAAGATCCGGCTGATCCGGCCGTCCTCGACGAGCAGGCTGATCGCGGTGTCGAAGCCGTCGTCGACCCCGACGATGCGCGCGCCGAGGGCGCCGTTGAGCACCATCGGCAGGATCTGCGCGCCGGCGCCGAACTTGGGGAAGGCGCGCAGCAGGTTGGCGACCTTCTTCGCCCCCGACACCGGGTGCGCGACCGCCTGGGCCACCCCGCCGCCGTCGGCGACGAGGACCACGTCGGGTGCGAGCACGTCCAGCAGTGCCTGGAGGTCGCCGCCGGTCACGGCGGCGAGGAACCGCGCGACGACCTCCTGCTGCTCGCTGCGGCTGACCTCGACCCGGGGCCGACGTGCCGCGACGTGCTGCCGGGCGCGGTGCCCGATCTGCCGCACCGCGGCGGCGGACTTGTCGACCGCCGCCGCGATCTCGTCGTACGGCAGGTCGAAGACCTCGCGCAGCACGAACACCGCTCGCTCGGTCGGCCCGAGCGTCTCGAGCACGGTGAGCATCGCGAAGGACACGCTGTCGGCGAGCTCGACGTCCTCGGCGACGTCGGGGGCGGTGAGCAGCGGCTCGGGCAGCCACTCGCCGACGTAGTCCTCACGCCGTCGCGCGTCGGCGCGCAGCCGGTCCAGGGCCTTGCGCGTCACCATCCGGACCAGGAAGGCGCGGGGGTCGCGCACCTCGGCGCGGGCCTGCTCCCCGATGGCGTCCCAGCGCAGCCACGTCTCCTGCACCACGTCCTCCGCGTCGGTGGCGGCGCCGAGCATCTCGTAGGCGACCGTGAACAGCAGGCCGCGGTGGGCGACGAAGGGGTCCACGCTCACGACCCTACGGCGGCGCGTGCCGCGAGGGGCCTGAGCCCGCAGGCCGCGGCGAACCCGTCGGACTCGATGCCGAGCGCGACGTTGGGGCGCGTGGTGAGGTTGGCGAACCCGACGACGGCGGTCAGCTCGACCAGCGCGGCGTCGCCGAGCTGCCGGCGCAGCGAGGCGACCATCTCGTCGGTGACCGTCGGCTCGGTCTCGGTCATCGCCTCGGCGTAGGCCAGCACCTCACGCTCCAGCGGCGAGAACACCTCGGACTCCCGCCAGCGCGGGACCTCGCGGGCCTTGTCCATGTCGAGGTCGCGGTTGTGGGCCTCGAAGTAGTTGAAGTCCAGGCACCACGAGCAGCCGACCTGCGAGGCGACCGCCATGTGGGCGAACGACTTCAGCTGCTCGTCGCAGGCGTCCCACTTCTTCAGCTTGCCGCCGAAGGAGGCCATGTCCATCAGCACGGCCCGGTTGTGCCAGTAGACGCCGATCGAGGTGGGCACCTGGCCCAGGGCGCGCCGGGCGAAGCGCTTGATCAGCGCGCCCTTGACGCCGGTGAGCTCGGCAGCGGGGATGCGGGTGGTGGTGGTCATGTCGTCCTCCTGTGGGTCGGTCGACATCAAGACGCCGCCCACGGCCGAGCTGTGACAACCCCTGCGGAGAAGAGCAACGGCCGGACCCTCACGGGTCCGGCCGTCACAGATGTCTCGCGACATCACAACGTGGAGCTGGCGGGAATCGAACCCGCGTCCTCGAGCGCAGTGCCAGGTCTTCTCCGGGTGCAGTCTGTGATGGCGTCTTCTCAGTCCCGGCACTCGCACAGACACGTCGCCGACAGACTCAGTCGTATGAATGTCCCAACCACTCCCTACGACGAGGAGTGGCAAGCAAGCCTCCTAGATGAGGCCGGAAACCGAGGCGGAGGCGCCCTCAGACCGACCCGTCACGCTCGCTGTCAGGCAGCGAGGGCGAACGAACTGCGCTTAGCGTTGGCAGTTATTGGTTCCCAGGCGGCGTTCACGAGATGAGCCTGGATCCTCGACCCGCTTCCCCTGGAACGAAACGTCCCAAGTCGAAACCGATCAGCCCCTCTTGAGTTGTGCTTCCACTGTACGGGTCAACGCCGCCAGGACCCAGCCGATTCCCCTCCCCGCACCTCCACGTGCCGATCGGTTGGGTTTGCACTCGCCCGACGGGGTATGTGGAGGGGCGGTAGACCCGTCCGGGCGGAGATGCGAGGACCCACCATGAACCTGACCAGGACCAAGACGATCGAGCAGTCGATCGCCGACACGGAGGAGGGCGAGCACCAGCTCCGCAAGGAGCTCGGGCCCGTCCAGCTCACCGTCTTCGGAGTGGGCGTCGTCATCGGCACGGGCATCTTCGTCCTCACCGGCGAGGCCGCCGGCGAGAAGGCGGGTCCCGCGATCGCCATCTCGTTCGTCTTCTCCGGGCTCGCCTGCGCCCTGGCCGCGCTCTGCTACGCCGAGTTCGCCAGCACCGTGCCGGTCGCCGGGTCGGCGTACACCTTCTCCTACGCCAGCCTCGGCGAGCTGGTCGCCTGGATCATCGGCTGGGACCTCATCCTCGAGCTCGCGCTGGGTGCCGCCACGGTCGCGGTCGGGTGGTCGACGTACTTCGCCGACGTGATGAACGAAGCCGGCATCACCATCCCCGAGTTCTTGTACGGCGACGGCCACAACCTCATAGCCGCGGCGATCGTGCTGATCCTGACCGCGATCATCTGCGTGGGCATCAAGGTGTCCTCGCAGGTGAACTTCGTCTTCGTGGCGATCAAGCTCGCCATCGTGCTGCTGGTCATCATCGCCGGCCTGTTCTTCGTCGACGCCGCCAACTGGTCGCCGTTCATCCCGCCGTCGGGCTCCAAGGCCGCCAGCGGCGGCGAGGCGGTCCCCTCGCTCCTCCAGGACATCGGCTTCTCCCCCGGCGCGTTCGGCATCAGCGGGATCTTCACCGGCGCCGCCCTGGTGTTCTTCGCCTACATCGGCTTCGACATCGTCGCCACCGCCGCCGAGGAGACCAAGAAGCCGCAGCGCGACATGCCGATCGGCATCTTCGCCTCGCTGGGCATCTGCACCGCGCTCTACATCGCCGTCTCGCTGGTCGTGACCGGCATGGTGAAGTACACCGACATCAAGGTCGACGCCCCGCTGGCCGAGGCGTTCCGCTCGGTCGGTCACCCCGGCTTCGCGACGGTGATCTCTGTCGGCGCCCTCGTCGGCCTGACCACGGTGATGATGATCCTGCTGCTGGGCCAGAGCCGGGTGTTCTTCGCGATGAGCCGCGACCGGCTGCTCCCGCCGGTGTTCGCGCAGGTCAGTCCCCGCTTCGGCACGCCGGTGCGCACGAGCATCTTCACCGGCGGTGCGGTCGCGGTGATCGCGACGTTCGTGCCGCTCACCGAGCTCGCCGAGCTGGTCAACATCGGCACGCTCTTCGCCTTCGTCCTGGTGGCGATCGGCGTGATCGTCCTGCGTCGCACGCGTCCCGACCTCGAGCGCGCGTTCCGGTGCCCGGGCGTGCCCTTCGTGCCGATCCTCGCCGCGCTGGCGTCGTTCTACCTGATGCTCAACCTGCCCACGGCCACGTGGGTCCGGTTCCTGATCTGGATGGCGATCGGCATCGCCGTCTACTTCGTCTACAGCGCCAAGCACAGCCGGCTCGCGACGGACCCCAACTACGCGCGGGACGCTGAGCTGTCGCGGGACTGAGCGGCGTCAGCCCACCGTCTCCATGGGCCTGGAGGGGGTGCCGGCCGCCTCCGGCTCCGGCTCGGAGGCGGACAGGCGGCTGGGCCACCAGATCCGTCGACCCAGGTCCAGGTTGATCGCGGTGACCAGGACCGAGCGCACCACCATGGTGTCGAGCAGGATGCCCAGCGCCACGGCCACCCCGATCTCGGTCAGGCTCACCACCGGGATGGAGCCGAGCACCAGGAACGTCGAGGCGAGCACGACCCCGGCGGAGGTGATGACTCCCCCGGTCGAGCCGAGCGCGACGACGGATCCACGGCGGGTGCCCCGCCGTGCGCTCTCCTCCCGCACCCGGGTCATCAGGAAGATGTTGTAGTCGATGCCCAGGGCGACGAGGAACACGAAGGCGAAGAGCGGGAAGCTCGGGTCGGTCGCCTCGAACCCGAACGCGAACTCGAAGAGCAGCGTCGAGAGCCCCAGCGCAGCACCGAACGACAGCACCACGGTGGCCAGGAGGATCAGCGGGGCGACGACAGCTCGCAGCAGGGCCATCAGGATCAGCAGCACCACGAGCAGGACCAGCGGGATGATCACCTTGTTGTCCTGCTCCGAGGCGATCCTGGTGTCGAGGTACATCGCCGACCAGCCGCCGACCAGGGCGTCCGCGCCGGGCACGGCGTGCACCGCCGCCCTCACCCTCGAGACCATGTCGAAGGTCACCGGGTCGGTCGCGTCGCCGTAGAGCGGCGCCTCGAGGAAGGCCACCCCGTCACGGACCACCGGTTGCGCAGGATCACCGACCCCCGGCACGACGCTCATCGCCCTCGCCACCGGACCTGCGCGGTCCGCGGCCGCGACGACCTGGACGGTGTTGGACACGTCGGCGAGGTCGTGGGAGGCCAGCATCTGCTGCCCCTCGATCGACTCCATCGTGGTCGTGTACTGGTCCTCGCTGTCCAGACCGGCCGTGTCCAGCCGCAGGGTCCCCAGGCAGGCCAGCGCGAGTACGGCGGCCGTGACCAGCCACACCCGGCGCGGCCGGGTCGAGATCCGCTCGGCCATCCGGCGCCACAGACCCGTGCGCGTGGGCTCCGAGGAGCCGTGGGCCGGTCGCTTGGGCCAGAAGACCCAGCGCCCCGTGATCGTGAGCAGGGCGGGGAGCAGGGTGAGCATCACCACGAGGGTGACCGAGACGCCGACCGCTGCCACCGGTCCCAGACCAGCGGTGGAGTTCATCTCGGCGACCAGCAGGCAGAGCATGCCGGTGACGACGGTGGCGGCACTGGCGAGGATGGCGGGGGCGGCCCGTCGCAGGGCGGAGGCCATCGCCACGTGCCGGTCCTGGTGGCGACGCAGCTGCTCCCGATAGCGAGCCACGAGCAGCAGCGCGTAGTCGGTGCCCGCGCCGATCACCAGGATCGACAGGATCGCCTGGCTCTGCCCGTTGACGGTCAGGCCGGCGTGCCGGGCCAGCAGGTAGACGAGCCCCTGGGCCACCATCAGCGCGACCACGCAGCTGAGGATCGGCAGCACCCACAGCACGGGGCTGCGATAGCTGACCAGGAGGATCAGGACGACGATGGCGAGCGCGGAGTAGAGCAGGGTCCCGTCGATCCCGCCGAAGACCTCCGAGCCGTCCGCGGCCTGGCCGCCGCTGCCGGTGACGTAGGTCCTCACCCCGTCGATCCGGGCGATGTCGCGCAGGTCGTCGGCGATGCCGGGCATCTTGACCCAGCCGTCCTTGCCCAGGTTGAACGTCACGACGGTCTGCATCGCCTTGCCGTCGCGGGAGACCATCGGCCCGGCCACCGGACCCTCCACGCCCTCCATCGAGGCGAACTCCTGTGCGTGCTGGCGCGCCGCGTCGATGTCGTTGCCGGTGAGCCCCGAGCGCCGCTCGTAGGCGACGACCGTCGGGATGGAGTCGGGGTCGTAGAAGGGCGTGAGGGCCTCCATCGCCCTGGTCGACTCGGCGGTGGCGGGCACCCAGGAGGACGCCTGGTTGTCCTGCACGTCGCTCAGCTGGGAGCCGTAGGTGGCTCCCACCCCCATGGCGACCACCCAGAACAGCAGGACGAGCCACTTGGTCACTCGGCCGCTCAGCCCGTTGGCGAAAAGTGCATGCATGACGGAGCTTCTCTCGACATGGCGGGCGGGTCCCCGCCCGGGACCGGTCTGTCGTCCCTTCCACGGTCCAGCGGGCGCTCAGCCGACGGCAGGGCCGATCGGGCCCGGTCTGGAGGGCCGGGTGACGAGAGTGCGGCTCAGATCATGCCCTTGGCGCGGCGGCCGATCGCGATCTCGGTCTCGCGCTTGGCCGTGCGCTCGGCGATCGCGTGACGCTTGTCCCAGGTCTTCTTGCCCTTGGCCAGGCCGATCTCGACCTTGGCCCGGCCGTCGACGAAGTAGAGCTGCAGCGGGATGAGCGTGAAGCCCTTCTCCCGCACCTTGGTCTCGATCTTGGCGATCTCCTCGCGGTGCAGCAGCAGCTTGCGGCGCCGCCGCGGCGGGTGGTTGGTCCAGGTGCCCTCGGCGTACGGCGGGATGTGGACGGCGTGCAGGAAGATCTCGCCGTTCTCGATGTCGGCGAAGCCGTCGACCAGGGACGCGCGACCGGCCCGCAGCGACTTCACCTCGGTGCCCTGGAGGACGATGCCGGCCTCGTAGGTGTCCTCGATGTGGTAGTCGTGGCGGGCCTTCTTGTTGGACGCGATGACCTTGCGTCCCGTCTCCTTGGCCATGGGTCCAGCCTATCGGCGGGTCGCGACCGGGCTCGACCGACGGGGTCCGGTCAGAACCACTTCATCGGGTCGACGGCCTTGCCGTTCTCCAGCACCGTGAAGTGCAGGTGGCAGCCGGTCGACCAGCCGGTGTTGCCGACGTACCCGATCGTCTGCCCGCGGCGCACCCGCTCGCCGACCGAGACGGCGTAGCCGGACAGGTGGTTGGAGATGGTGGCGACGCCGACGCCGAAGTGCACACCGTGGTCGATCACGATCCGGTTGCCGTAGGCGGTCTGGTAGTACTCCGTCAGCACCTTGCCGCCCGCGGCCGCACGGATCGGCTCGCCGCACGCGACGCCGAAGTCGGTGCCGTCGTGCAGGGAGCGATAGCCGTAGATCGGGTGGATGCGCCAGCCGAAGGGCGAGGTCACCGGACCGTCGACGGGCCGGTCGAGGAAGCCGTTGCCGGTCTGCGGGCCGGTGTAGCCGGCGCCCTTGGAGGCCTGCGCCGCGATCAGGTCGGCGATGCGGTCGCGCTCGACGAGGAGGTTCTTGAGGACGACGAGGTCGGCCTTCTTGGCCTTGAGGGCGGCGTCGCGCGCCTGGGCCCGCAGACTGACCATCTGCGAGACCTGCGACTCCGCGGCCTCGGCCTGGAGCTCCAGCGACTGCTTGCGGGCGAGGTTGGCCGCTGCCTCCTCCCGCCGCTTGGCGACGTCGTCCTTGGCTGCGGCCAGCTCCTGGCGGTGGACGTCGAGGAGCACCTTGGTCGCCTCGAGGCCGTCGAGGATGGCCGACTCCTTGTTGAGCACGCTGCTGGAGGCGCTCATCGAGCCGGCGATGTCGGCGGGCTCACCGCCGGTGAACACGGTGGACAGGCCCATCAGGCTCGGGTCGCCCTGCTCGTAGGTGGAGACCACCATCGCGCGCAGGTCGTCCTCCTGCTGGGCGACCTTGGCCTCGCCCTTGGCGAGCTCGGCCTGGGCGCGCTCGAGGCGGGCCACCGCGGCGTCGAGGCGACGCTGCATCAGCCGGTCGAGTGCCTCGGCGGCGGCGAGCTCACCACGTGTCTGGGCGAGGTAGTCGCGGGCGTCGACGAGGTCGCTCTGCGCCTGGGCGAGGGCGGCCGTCGCGGCCTTGAGCGCCTCGCTGGACTCCTCGGACTCGTGGTCGGCCTTCTTGAGCTTCTTCTCGACCTTGTGCTTCTTGTCCTTCAGGTCGTCGGCGTGCGCCGGGCCGGCCAGCACGAGTGCACCGACCGCCAGCGCCGCGAGGGCGCGACGGGAAGCCGTCGAGCGAGCGGGGAAGGGGCGCAGCACAGGAACTCTCGCGTCTGGGGGTCGGGGGGAAGGTGTGACTTCTGTGACTCACGTGACAGATGTGAATCCACGGAAGGTCCGCTACACCATGCTAGACGGACAAAGCCGTGTCAACGCCTCAAACCTTCAGGTAGCGACGCGTGAGCAGCAAAGTGGGGACCAAGGTCAGCACGAGCCCGACGACCGTCATGGCGACCAGGGCGATGATCCCGTCGGAGTAGTCCACCCAGGCGACCAGGTTGGAGTTGGGCCGCAGCAGGCGGTAGACGACGACGTAGAGGAACCCGAACACCGCCGCCCCGGCCAGCGCCACCCCCAGCAGGGCGGCGAACAGCGACTCGAGCAGGAACGGCAGCTGGATGTAGAGGCTGGAGGCCCCCACCAGCCGCATGATCCCGATCTCCTTGCGCCGGGCGAACGCCGCGAGCCGGATCGTGTTGCCGACCTGGAGGATCGCGGCGAACAGCAGCACGGCCGCGATCCCGATCGCGCCCCACTTGAACGCGGTGATCCAGAAGTAGATCGGTTGCAGGATCTGGCGCAGGTCGCGCACGTTGCCGACCCCGTCGAGCGCCTCGACGTCGCGCTTGAGCTCCTGGAACTTGCGCGGGTCCTTGAGCGTCACCCAGTAGGACTCCGCGAAGTCCTGGGGCCGGATCGAGTCGAGCACCGCCTGGCGGGTGTCGTCGTCGCCCGTGCCGTAGACCTCGCGCCACTTGTCGTACGCCGTGCGGCTGTTCTCGAAGCGGTAGGACTTCACCTCGTCGGAGGAGTCGAGGGCGGCCACCACCGAGGCCTTCTGCTGGGCCGTGGCCTTGCCGTCGATGCAGGAGGCGACGCGGGAGTTGTCGGTGCAGAGGAACACCGTGATCTGGAGCCGGTCGCCCCAGAACTTCTCCGCCTTGTCCGCCTGGGCGTTGAGCAGGATGCCGAGCCCGACGAGCGTGAGCGACACGAAGAGCGTCACGACCACCGCGATCGTCATCGAGACGTTGCGGCGCAGCCCGTTGCCGAGCTCGGAGAAGACATAGGTCAGCTGCATGGGGCTCTCCTGCTCAGTGCTGGTAGCCGTAGACGCCGCGCGCCTCGTCGCGGACCACACGGCCGCCGGAGAGCTCGATCACGCGCTTGCGCATCTGGTCGACGATGCCGACGTCGTGGGTGGCCATGACGACGGTCGTGCCGGTGCGGTTGATCCGGTCGAGCAGCTTCATGATGCCCACCGACGTGGTCGGGTCGAGGTTGCCGGTGGGCTCGTCGGCGATGAGGATCATCGGCCGGTTGACGAAGGCCCGGGCGATCGCGACGCGCTGCTGCTCCCCGCCGGAGAGCTCGTCGGGCATGCGGTCGCCCTTGCCCTCCAGCGAGACCATCTCGAGCACCTCGGGGACGGTCTGGCGGACGTGGGAGCGCGGCTTGCCGATCACCTGCAGCGCGAAGGCGACGTTGTCGTAGACGTTCTTGTTGGGCAGCAGGCGGAAGTCCTGGAAGACCGTGCCGATCTGGCGGCGCAGCTGCGGCACCCGGAAGCCCCGCATCTTGTCGGTCTCCTTGCCGTCGATGAGCACGTGGCCGCTGGTGGGACGCGTCTCGCGGAGGACCAGTCGGAGGAACGTCGACTTGCCCGAGCCGGAGGCGCCGACGAGGAAGACGAACTCGCCCTTGTCGACGTGGACCGACACCGTGTCGAGGGCTGCCCGGCGCTGGCCGGGATAGGTCTTGGTGACGCTGTCGAACGTGATCACAGTGCCTCGATCGTAGGTCGCGCCGCCCGAGCCGGGCGGGGACCACGCCGGGGAATCCGGATCAGCCGGCCGCGGACGCGTGGTCGGCGCCACGCCGCCAGCGGATGCCGGCCTCGATGAAGTCGTCGATCTCACCGTCGAGCACGGCCTGCGGGTTGCCGGACTCGTGGTTGGTCCGCAGGTCCTTGACCATCTGGTAGGGGTTCAGGACGTAGCTGCGCATCTGGTCCCCCCAGGTCGCGGCGACGTCGCCCTTGAGGTCCTTCTTGAGCGCGGCCTCCTCGGCCTTCTTCTTCGCGAGGAGCTTGGCCTTGAGGACGACCATCGCGGCGGCCTTGTTCTGCAGCTGCGACTTCTCGTTCTGGCAGGAGACCACGATGCCGGTCGGGATGTGGGTCAGCCGGACGGCGGAGTCGGTGGTGTTGACCGACTGGCCCCCCGGGCCGCCGGAGCGGAAGACGTCGGTGCGGATGTCGTTCTCGTCGACCTCGATCTCGTCGGTCTGCTCGAGCTGGGGGACGACCTCGACGGCGGCGAACGACGTCTGGCGGCGGCCCTGGTTGTCGAAGGGGCTGATCCG
>CAZKZQ010000075.1:0-15686 GCA_964557235.1 uncultured Nocardioidaceae bacterium | reverse complement strand
GTCGCCCAGGTGTCCATCACGTCGGGGTCGCCGACGAAGCCACCGGGCCTGCCGCGCTGAGCCTCGTCGTAGCCCGACGGCGCGTCGTTCGACGGGTCGATCGGCAGGTCGGCCTCGCGGGGGAGCAGCGGGTGGTCGTAGTCGGGCTCGCCGTCGGCGTCGAGGGGGTACCACACCGGGAACGGGATGCCGAAGAACCGCTGGCGCGAGACCAGCCAGTCGCCGTTGAGGCCGCCGACCCAGTTGTCGTAGCGGTGGCGCATGTGCGGCGGCAGCCACTGCAGCTCGCTGCCCCGCTCGACCAGCTCGTCGCGCAGCTCGGTGTCGCGGCCGCCGTTGCGGATGTACCACTGCCGGGTGGCGACGATCTCGAGCGGCTTGTCGCCCTTCTCGTAGAAGTTCGCCATGCGCTCGGTGGGCGTGGGCTCGCCGTCGAGGTCACCGGACTCGCGCAGCAGGCCGACCATCGCCTCACGGGCCGAGAACGTCGTCTTGCCGGCCAGCTCGGAGTACGCCGCGGCCGCCGGCTCGGCGGAGAGCCACTCCGGGGTCTCGCGGTGCAGCCGGCCGTCGCGCCCGACGACCGTGCGCACCGGGAGGTCGAGCTCACGCCACCAGGTGACGTCGGTCAGGTCGCCGAACGTGCAGCACATCGCGATGCCCGCGCCCTTGTCGGGCTCGGCCGCCTCGTGCGCCACGACCGGGATCTCGACGCCGAACACCGGCGAGGTCACCGTGGTGCCGAACAACGGCTGGTAGCGCTCGTCGTCGGGGTGGGCGATCAGCGCGACGACCGCCGGGATCAGCTCGGGGCGGGTCGTCTCGATGTGGACCGGCGACCCGTCGGGACGGTGGAACGCGACCCGGTGGTAGGCGCCGGGGTAGGAGCGGGCCTCGAGCTCGGCCTGGGCGACCGCGGTCTGGAAGGTGACGTCCCACAGCGTGGGCGCCTCCTGGAGGTAGGCCTCGCCGCGGGCGAAGTTGCGCAGGAACGCCCGCTGGGACACGGTCTGCGCGCCCTTGCCGACGGTGGTGTAGGTCTGCGACCAGTCCACCGAGAGGCCGAGCTGGCGCCACAGCGCCTCGAAGGCCTTCTCGTCCTCCTTGACCAGCTCCTCGCAGAGCTCGATGAAGTTGGGCCGGCTCACCGGGACCTGGCGCTTGGGGTCGGGCTTCGCCGGTGGGGTGAAGTCGGGGTCGTAGTGCAGCGAGGGGTCGCAGCGCACGCCGTAGTAGTTCTGCACGCGGCGCTCGGTCGGCAGGCCGTTGTCGTCCCAGCCCATCGGGTAGAAGACCTCCTTGCCGCGCATCCGCTGGAAGCGGGCGACGAGGTCGGTGTGGGTGTAGGAGAAGACGTGCCCGACGTGCAGCGAGCCCGACACGGTCGGCGGGGGAGTGTCGATCGCATAGATCTGCTCACGGCTCTTGGACCGGTCGAAGCGGTAGGTCTCCTGCTCTTTCCACCGCTCCGCCCAGGTCGCCTCCAGCCCCTCCAGGGCCGGGCGGTCGGGTACGACGACGCCGCGGTCGGGCGTCGTCGTGTCCGTGGCCTGGCTCTGGGTCTGTGTCATGGTGCGAATCCTACGAACCCGCCGCGGGCGGCAGCGAACCAGTTCCGCGGGCGCGGACCTCGAGGAAGATCCGGCCGGGCCGCAACGAGACCGGGCGCTGCTTCGTCATCACACTCGAGGACGACGGACGGAGGCCCATGGAGCGCAGGCAGCGCCACGACAAGGCGACGCTGGACGCCGAGTTCAGCGAGTTCGTCGCGGGCGGGTGGAGGCGGTGGACGCACGCGGCCGCGCTGCTGACCCACGACCGCGACGACGCCGAGGACCTCGTGCAGCAGGTCCTCACCCGCACCTACGCCGCGTGGCCACGGGTGCGCACGACAGATGCCCACGCCTACGTACACCGTTCGTTGGTCAACGCCTACCTCGACGGCTGGCGTCGCACCCGGGTGCTGCGGTTCGTGCCGTCCTCGCACGAGGACCACCTGCTCGACCGGCCGGTGCCCGACACCGGCGAGGTCGCCGGCGACCGGGCCGACCTGCGCGCGCTGCTCGCCACCCTGACCCCGCGCGAGCGGGCCGTCGTGGTCCTGCGCCACTTCCTCGACCTCTCCCAGGCCGAGACCGCCGAGGCCCTGGGCCTCCCGCAGGGCACGGTCGCCGCGACCCTGTCCCGCAGCCTGACCAAGCTCCGGGTGGCCGAGGCCGCCCCCGCCCACGAGGAGACCCTGCGATGACCCACACCCTCGACGACCTCAGCGACGTGCTGGCCGAGGAGCCGGCCGGTCTGCGCGCCCCCGACCTCGACGCCGTGCTGCGCGACGGGCACGCCCTCCGTCGTCGTCGTACGACGGCCAGGGGGCTGGGTGCGACGGCTGCGGCCCTCGTGCTGGTCGCCGGCGCGGTCGGTGCGACCCGGCTGCTCGACGGACCCGGTGCGGGCACCGACGGGGTCGTCGCGGTCTCGCCGGACGCGGTCGCCGACCAGGTGGCGGCGGCGCGGGCCGCGCAGGAGCGGGTCGACGCCCGGGTCGGGCAGCTGATCGGCCCCGGCGCCCCGGAGGTCGGCGCGTGGTCGGCCACCCGTCCCGACGGCGACGTGGGGTCCCGGGCGCTGCCGCGCAACGACCGGGAGTGGGCGACGCTCGTGTGGCTGCGCTACACCGGCGAGGTGGGCACCGAGGGCTACCGCGCCTTCGTCCTCACCGACAACGGGCCCGACACCGCAGCGGAGGCAGCCGCAGCCGAGCCGGGCGTCGCGTCCGACCGCTTCTGCACCAACGTCTATGCGCGCTGCGAGACCTCCCGGGTCGCCGGGGGAGTGGTGGCCGTCGAGCGTGGTCGCACCGACGACGGTCGCGTGGGCGTGCGGGCCAGCTTCACCCCCGACGACGTCACCCGGTCCTGGGTGCTGGTCGAGGTGACCTCGCCTGCCGGCTCGACGGCCTACCCCGCGAAGCACCTCGTCGACCTGGCCCAGGACCCGCAGATGTCGCTGCCCAGCCCGCTGTCGCCCGACGAGCTGCCCGACGAGGGCTGAGCGCCCGGCTCCCGCCTAGACTCGGGGGGACATGGAGAGCACCACCCCCCACCCCCCTGAGTCCTACGCCGAGGTCGAGGCGACCCTGCTGCGACGCTGGCCCGAGCACCGCCTCGAGCCCAGCCTCGACCGCATCCAGGCGCTCGTCGAGCTGCTCGGCGACCCGCAGAGCACCTATCGCGTCGTCCACCTGACCGGCACCAACGGCAAGACGTCGACGGCCCGCATGGTCGACCGGCTGCTCGTGGCGGCCGGACTGCGCACCGGCCGCTTCACCAGCCCCCACGTCGAGTCGATGACCGAGCGGATCAGCCTCGACGGCGAGCCGGTCGACGAGGACACGTTCGTGCGCACCTATGCCGAGGTCGCGCCCTACCTCCGGCTCGTGGACGACGCCGAGGCCCACCCGGTGAGCTTCTTCGAGGCGAGCGTCGCGATGGCCTACGCCGCCTTCGCCGACGCGCCTGTCGACGTGGCCGTGGTCGAGGTGGGCATGGGCGGCGCGTGGGACGCGACCAACGTGGCCGACGCCGACGTGGCCGTGCTGACGCCGATCGCCGTGGACCACGCGCAGTACCTCGGCGACCGGCCCGAGACCATCGCGGTCGAGAAGTCCGGGATCATCAAGCCCAACTCGCAGGTCGTCGTCGCGCACCAGTCCGAGGAGGTGCTCGCGGTCGTCGCCGAGCGCTGCCGCGAGGTCGGCGCGACGATGCTGGTGGAGGGCCTCGACTTCGGCGTGGTGCAGAGCGTCCCGGCCGTCGGCGGTCAGCTGATGAGCCTGCGCGTCGGCGACCTCGCCTTCGACGACGTCTTCCTGCCGCTCTTCGGTCACCACCAGGCGCAGAACGCCGCCCTCGCGCTCGCCGCTGTCCACGCCCTGCTCGGCGACTCGGCCCTCACCGGCCAGGTCGTGCAGGAGGCGTTCGCCGAGGCGACGTCGCCCGGCCGCATGGAGGTCGTGCGCCGTGGGCCCACCGTGGTGCTCGACGCCGCCCACAACCCCCACGGCGCCGCGGCGGCGGTCGAGGCGGTGCGCGACTTCTTCACCTTCGACCCGCTCGTCGGCGTCGTCGCGATGATGGCCGACAAGGACGTCGAGAGCTTCCTCGGGGTGCTCGAGCCGGTCCTGTCCGAGATCGTGTGCACGCAGAACTCGGCTCCCCGCTCGCTGCCCGCGCACGAGCTCGCCCAGGTCGCGGCCGACATCTTCGGCGAGCACCGCGTGCGCGTCGCCCCGCGGCTGGACGACGCGCTGGAGCAGGCGGTGACCCTCGCCGAGACCGGCGGCGCGCTGGGCGAGTCGATCGGCTCGGGCGCCGTGCTGGTGACCGGCTCGGTCGTCACCGTCGGCGAGGCCCGCATCCTCCTGCGACGCAGCGGCGAGCGATGACCTACTTCCAGCGCACGATGTGCGCCGGCATCCTGATGCTCCAGACCATCGCGCTGGTGCCGTTCGCGGCCGTGCTCCTGCCCCTGACCGACCTCTCGACGGGCGCCGCGGTCGCGCTCGGGGTGGGGCTCCCGGTCGCGAGCCTGCTCGCGGCCGGCTCGCTGCGGACGCGTGCGGGGGCATGGTTCGGCTGGGCGGTCGAGGTGGCCACCGTCCTCACCGGCCTCGTCGTCCCCCTGATGTGGGGGCTGGGCGCGGTCTTCCTCGCGCTCTACGCCGGGTCGTGGTTCCTGGGCCGCAAGATCGACCGCGAGCGCGACGAGCGGACCGCTGCCTGGGAGGCCGACCAGGCCGCCACCGGCACCGCCGACTAGGCTCGCGCCCATGTCGGATCACCCCATCCAGCGCACGCTCGTCCTGCTCAAGCCCGACGCCGTGCGCCGCGGCCTGGTCGGCGCGATCCTCGCGCGCTTCGAGTCGCGTGGCCTGCGCGTGCTCGCGCTCGAGCAGCGCACCATCGACGGCGAGCAGGCCGACAGGCACTACGCCGAGCACGTCGACAAGGCGTTCTACCCGCCGCTGCGCGAGTTCGTCACCAGCGGACCCCTCGTCGCGCTCGTCCTCGAGGGCGACTCCGCGATCGAGGTCGTGCGCGGCATCAACGGCGCGACCGACGGGCGCAAGGCCGCCCCCGGCACCATCCGCGGCGACTACTCGCTGTCCAACCGCGAGAACCTCGTCCACGGCTCCGACTCCCCGGAGTCCGCGGCCCGTGAGATCGCGATCTGGTTCCCCGAGCTCGGCTGAGCCTCACACCGCGACCAGGTCGCGGTCGGACACCGGCCGGTCCATCCGCCGGAACGTCGGCACGAGCAGCGGGCTCAGCGTCGCCACGGCGTACGCCGCCCCGACCGCCAGCAGCGTCGGCGCGATGCCGATCCAGGTGACGAGCCCGCCGCCGACGAGACCCCCGACGGGGATGCCGGCCCAGCAGAGGGCCGAGTTGAGCGAGGTCACGCGGCCCATCATCGGCGCCGGGATCCGCTCATAGATCACCGCGCCGAGGATCGGGTTGAGGAACCCCGCCCCGAACCCGCCGACGACCGCGACGGCGAGCACCGGTGCGAGGCCGGTGCCGAGGCTGACGTCGGTCGCCATCGCGACGAAGCGGGGGAGACCTGCGACGAGGAAGGCCAGGACGTAGACGCGGAAGCGGGGGAGCCGCTCGGCCCAGCGGGAGGCCAGCACGCTGCCGACGACCGCAGCCGCGCTGAAGCTGCCGAAGAGCAGCCCGACGGCGCGTGCTCCACCACCGGTCGCCTCGGCCCACACCGGCACCAGGACGCTGGTGTAGGCCGCGTCGAGGAGGTTGGTGGCGAACACCATCGCGGTGATCGCGAGCAGGACGTGGTCGCGACGGAGGAAGGCGGCCCCCTCCCTCATGCGTGTCAGGTAGCTCTCGGCGCTCTGGTCGCCGTCGGGCCGCTCGGGCCGCGCCGCCGGCACGAACGCGAGGAGCAGCGAGGCCGACACCGCGAACGACGCCGCGTCGAGGACGAGGGCCTGGGCAGGCCCGACCGCGGCGACGAGGAGCCCCGCGAAGGCTGCGCCGACCGTGGAGGCGAGGCGCTCCACCGCGCCGCCGAGCCCGGTCGCGCGCTCGAGCGAGACGCCGGAGGTGGCGGCCACCTCCGGCACGAGCGCGTGCTTGGCGCCGTCGCCGGGGCCACGCAGCAGGCCCGCGACGGCGACCAGCGCGCAGATGACCGGCAGGCTGAGGGCGTCCAGCGCGTGCAGCAGCGGGACGGCCGCCACGACCGGCACGCTGAGCAGGTCGGCCGTGACGCAGACGCGGCGGGCGCCCACACGGTCGAGGAGAGGTCCGGCCAGGGCCTTCGCCACGACGTAGGGCAGCATCTCGGAGAAGGCGACCAGACCCGTCTGCGCTGCGCTCCCCGTCGTGGTGAGCACCAGCCACGGGACGGCGACCATCGACACCCGCGTGCCGGTCAGGGAGACCGCCTCCGAGGCGAGCCAGCCGCGCAGGGCCCCGTGCCGGGCGGTCACCGACCGTCCTCCGGGTCGCGCACCAGCCTTCCCGGTCGGGGGTAGGCGGTGACGGCGACGGTGAAGTGGTCCGCGCCCTCGACGTCCTCCTCCTCGTCCCAGGACTCGATCAGCGCCGCCACGGCGGAGACCAGCTGCTTGGCCCGGGCCGGGGTCAGGACCAGCCCCCAGTCGCTGAAGGTCGAGGCCCCGCGCCAGTCGTCGGGCAGGAGTGGTCGCTCCTCCATCGCGCGCTGGAGCTCCTCGGTGCGGATCACCGCGACGGCCTGGAGGAAGGCGTCGTTGCTCTCGCGGTCGGTGGCCCCGTCGGCGGCGGGGGACGTGGGCACGCGCGTGGCCTGGTGGGCAGCGCGCCACCACCGCTCGCGGCCGTTGCCGCGGGTCTCGTCGTCGGTGACGAAGCCGTGCGTCGCGAGCTGGCGCAGGTGATAGCTGGTCGACCCGGAGTTGAGCCCCAGCTGCGCAGCCAGGGCGGTCGCGGTCGACGGGCCGTCGACGCGCAGCAGCTCGAGGAGCCGCAGGCGGACGGGGTGGGACAGCGCCCGGAGCGCCGACGGGCCGGGGGTGATCGAGGTCAGCTCCACGGCAGCACCCTAGAACTGCAAAGAGATGTTTGCAAACATCTGTTTGCGGTTTTCCGGGTAACCGCAGCACGCCGCGCCGCGCCGCCTGCGTGTCCTCCCGGGTTGGGCGCGTCGCGCTACCTACGCTTCCGCGTGAGACACGTGTGACGTGAGTGCTACGGGAGTGCGGAGCAGGGATGGCGAACAGCTTCATCGGCCGGGACATGGCGGTCGACCTCGGAACGGCCAACACCCTCGTCTACGTCCGGGGCAAGGGGGTCCTGCTCGACGAGCCCAGCGTCGTCGCGCTCAACTCCACCAACGGCGAGGTGCTGGCCGTCGGCCACGAGGCCAAGCGCATGCTCGGCCGCACCCCGGACAACATCACCGCGATCCGGCCGCTGCAGGACGGCGTCATCGCGGACTTCGACGCGACCGAGCAGATGCTGCGGTTCTTCATCCAGCAGGTGCACCGCCGCCGCTACTTCGCCAAGCCCCGCTTGGTGATCTGCGTGCCGAGCGGCATCACCGCGGTGGAGCAGCGCGCGGTCAAGGAGGCCGGCTACCAGGCCGGCGCGCGCCGGGTCTACATCATCGAGGAGCCGATGGCAGCCGCGATCGGCGCCGCGCTCCCGGTCCACGAGGCCACGGGCAACATGGTCGTCGACGTCGGCGGCGGCACCACCGAGGTCGCGGTGATCTCGCTGGGCGGCATCGTCACCAGCCTGAGCATCCGCACCGCCGGCGACGACCTCGACCAGTCGATCATCGCGTGGATGAAGAAGGAGCACTCGCTCATGCTGGGCGAGCGCACCGCCGAGGAGATCAAGATGACCCTCGGCACGGCCTTCCCGCTGACCAAGGAGCCCGAGGCCGAGATCCGCGGCCGCGACATGGTCACCGGCCTCCCGCGCACGGTCGTGGTCTCCAGCAGCGAGATCCGGCACGCGATCGAGGAGCCGCTCAACGACATCGTCGACGCGGTCCGCACCACGCTCGACCAGACCCCGCCCGAGCTCGCCGGCGACATCATGGACCGCGGCCTGGTCCTCACCGGCGGCGGCGCCCTCCTGCGCGGCCTCGACGAACGCCTGCGCCACGAGACCGGGATGCCGGTCCACGTGGCCGAGGACCCGCTGCACTCCGTCGCCCTCGGGGCCGGCAAGTGCGTGGAGGAGTTCGAGGCGCTCCAGCAGGTGCTCGTCTCCGAGAACCGCCGCCGATGAGCGCCAACCGCCGGCCCCGCACCAAGGAGGACCGTCAGCGACGCGGCTCCCGGTCGCTGCTCGCGGTCCTGTCGCTGGCCAGCGTCACCGCGATGGCGGTCGACGCCCAGGGCGGCGAGGACTCGCCGTTCGAATCGGCCCGGGCCACGGTCGGCGACGTGCTCGCCCCCGTGCAGAGCGGTGCGGCCACGGTCGCCCGGCCCTTCCGCGAGGTCCCGCTGTTCTTCACCAGCAACCGCCAGCTGCGTGCGGACCTGCACCGGCTCGAGGCCGAGAACGCCAACCTCCGCGGACAGGTCAACACCACCTCCGAGGTGCGCTACCGCGCGGCCGAGCTCGACGGGCTGCTGCGCTCCAGCCGCCGCAGCGGTCTCGCGCTGGTGCCCGCCCGCGTGATCGCGGTCGGCCCGGCCCAGAGCTTCAGCCAGACGGTGACCATCGACGCCGGCACCGCCGACGGGGTGCACCCCGACCTCAGCGTGATCAACAACGACGGCCTGGTGGGGCGCGTGGTCTCCGCGGGCCGCCACTCCGCGACGGTGCTGCTCATCGTCGACGAGCGGTCGATGGTCGGAGCCCGCCTCGGCTCCAACGCCGAGGTCGGCTTCCTGCGCGGCCGCGGCACGCTCGACGGCACCGCACCCCTCGACCTCGACCTGGTCGACGGCTCCGAGACGCCGGGCAAGGACGACGTCGTCGTCACGTGGGGGAGTCGCGGCGGGTCGCCGTACGTCCCGGGCGTGCCGATCGGCAGCGTGACCAAGGTGTTCTCGACCCCGCGCGAGCAGGCCAAGCACGCGGTGATCGATCCCTACGTCGACTTCTCCTCCCTCGACGTGGTCGGGGTCGTGGTCTCCGACGACACCAAGGGCGACCGAGCGGTGATCCGGGCCGGCGACGTCGACCCGGCCGACTCCTCCGACGAGGGAGGCAACTGACATGCGCGTCGTCCGAGGACTGCTCTTCCTGGCCGTCGTCCTGCTCGCCGTCGTGCTCCAGGTGAGCTTCTTCGCGGCGTTCTCCTTCGACGGGGTCGTCCCCAACCTGGCTCTGCTCCTGGTGGTCGCGGCCGCCCTCACGCGCGGACCGGAGTTCGCGGCGCTCCTCGGCTTCGCCGGCGGACTCGCCGTCGACCTCGTGCCGCCCGCCGACCACCTGGCCGGCCGTTGGGCCCTGGCCCTGGTCGTGGTGGGCTACCTCGCCGGCCGGGTCCGTGCCGACGCCGAGCGCTCCACGCTGGGTGCGCTGGTCACCGTCGCCGCGTGCTCCTTCGTCGGGGCCTCGGTGTTCGCGCTCAGCGGTCTCGTGCTCGAGGACAGCGGCGTCCCGGTGACGGAGGCGCTGCGGGTGGTGCCCGAGGCCGTCGTCTACGACCTGCTGCTCGCGCCCTTCGTCCTGCCGCTCGCGATGCGGATGTTCCGGCGCTTCCGTCCCGAGCCCGCCCTGGCCGTCTGACCCATGGCGACGATCACCACCTTCCGCACCGGGACGGGCCCCTCGGCCAACCCGGTGCGCGCCAGCGGCGCCCGGACCCGACTGGTGGGCCGCAACCGGCTCTGGGTCATCCAGGTGCTCGTGCTCATGCTCTTCCTGACCCTCCTCGGACGGCTGTGGTACCTCCAGGTGTCCTCCGGCGACGACTACAAGGCCAAGGCCGCCGACCAGTCGATCCGCGAGGTGGTCCAGCAGCCCGCACGCGGCCTCATCGTCGACGACATGGGCCGCCCACTGGTCGCCAACCGCACCTCGTGGGTGGTCACCGTCGACCGCACCCTGCTCAACCGCCTCGACGAGTCCCAGCAGGACCGCCTGATCAAGCGCATCGGCAAGGCCGTGAAGCAGAAGGCCAAGGTCATCCGCGAGCGCCTCGTGCTCTGCGGGCAGGAGGGCGCGATCAGCGGCACCTGCTGGAACGGCTCGCCCTACCAGCCGGTCCCGATCGCCAAGGACATCAAGCAGCAGACCGCGCTGGCGATCATGGAGCAGAACGAGGACTACCCGGCGGTCATCGTCGAGCGCCAGAACGTCCGCGCCTACCCCTCGCCGTTCGGCATCAACGCAGCCCACGTGCTCGGCTACCTCAGCCCGATCACCGAGGACGAGCTGGACCGTGCCGAGGCCGACGGCGACGAGTCCGTCCACGGTGCGTCCGTGGTCGGTCGCGCCGGGCTGGAGAAGGAGTACGACACCTACCTCCGCGGCTTCCCGGGCTACAGAGAAGTCGCGGTGGACTCGATGGGCCGCGTGCTCGGCGACTCCGGGGAGGTCAAGGGCCGCGTCGGCGACACCCTCGTCACCTCGCTCGACGCGCGCGTGCAGTCCGTCGTCGAGCAGCAGCTGCAGCTCATGATCCAGACCGCGCGCGGCACGATGGACACGGTCACCGGCCGGCGCTACGTCGCGGACTCGGGTGCCGCGGTGGTGATGGAGGCCAAGACCGGCCGCGTCGTCGCGATGGCCAGCCAGCCGACGTACGACCCCGACGTGTGGACCGACGGCATCAGCTCCAAGCAGCTCGAGCGGCTCTACTCCTCCGACGCCGGCACCCCGCTGCTCTCGCGCGCGACGCAGGGCCAGTTCGCCCCCGGATCGACGTGGAAGCCGTTCATGACGATCGGTGCCCTGCAGAACGGCTACAGCCAGTCGACGGCGCTGCCGTGCTCGTCGGGGTTCCAGGTCGGCAACCGGGTGTTCAAGAACTTCGAGTCCGGCTCCTACGGCTACATCGGGTTCCAGAAGGCGCTCGAGGTCTCCTGCAACACCTTCTTCTATCGCGTGGGCTTCAACTTCTGGCAGAAGTACGGCTCCGACGTCGCCGACGTCGACGCCAAGGACCCGCTGGTCGAGGAGGCCCAGAGGTTCGGTTTCGGCAAGCGCACCGGCATCGACGTGCCCGGGGAGGCCACCGGCCGCATCGCGGACCGGAAGTGGAAGAAGGCCTACTACGACTCGATGAAGGACTACTACTGCCGGGTCGGCAAGAAGCCAGGCTCGGACTTCCTGCACCGCTTCGCCCGCGAGTTCTGCATCGAGGGCTACGCCTACCGTGCCGGCGACGCGGTCAACTTCGCGATCGGTCAGGGCGACACCGCGGTGACACCGATCCAGCTGGCGCGCGGCTACGCCGCACTGTCCAACGGGGGCAAGCTCTTCGAGCCGCGCATCGCCAAGGCCGTGGTGAGCCCCGACGGCAAGCTGGTCCGCGAGATCCCGCCCAAGGTGCAGGCCAAGGTCAAGATCTCCTCGAGCGACCTGGACTTCCTCCACACGGGTCTGCGCCACGTCGCCACCGAGCCGCACGGCACGATGAACTGGCGCCTGCAGGGCTTCCCGCTCGACAAGGTCCAGCTGCACTGCAAGACCGGCTCGGCGGAGGTCTACGGCAAGCAGACGACGTCGTGGGTGGCGTGCTTCGACGACACCTACGTCACGGTGATGATGATCAGCCAGGCCGGCACCGGCTCCGGCGCCTCGGGTCCCGGCGTCCGGGCGATCTGGGAGGCGCTCTACGGCGTCAAGGGCGAGGACGTCGTCAAGCGCGACGCGGCGATCCCCGGCACCGCTCCGCCGGCGAGCCTGCCGGTCTTCGCCCGTGACGGCTCCATCCTGCCGCCGTCGACGAAGCACACCCGCAACCACGGCAAGCACGCGAAGCACGGCAAGCGCGGCACGACCGGCACGGCCTCGGAGGGCGAGTCATGAGCACCCTGACCCCGACCCGCCTGCGCGCGGCGGCCCGCACCGAGTCGTCGTGGGCGCGCGTGCCGCGCGTGGACTGGTCGCTGCTGCTGGCGACCGCGGCGCTGCTCGTGGCCGGCACGTTCCTCGTGTGGTCCGCGACCGCCGAGCGCGACGTGCTGACCGGCGGAGACCCGCAGGCCTACCTCCGCCGTCACCTGGTCAACATCGCCATCGGCATCGTGCTGGCGGTCCTGGTCGCCGCGACGGACCACCGCTGGGTGCGGATCCTCGCGCCCGTCGTCTACGTCGGGTCGCTGGTCGGGCTCGCCCTGGTGTTCCTCATGGGGTCGACCATCAACGGCTCCCGGTCGTGGATCGTCCTGGGCGGCATGTCCATCCAGCCCTCGGAGTTCACCAAGCTCTCGGTCGTCGTGATGATGGCCCTGGTGGTCGCCGAGCGCACCGAGGGCTCGTGGCGACAGCGCGAGGTCCGTCACCTCGACGTGGTCGGGATGCTCGCGGTCGCGGCGGTGCCCGCCGCGATGATCCTGCTCCAGCCCGACCTCGGCACGGTGCTGGTGCTCCTCGCGACGGTGTTCGGCGTGATCGCCGCCTCGGGTGCTCCTCGCCGCTGGCTCGGCGGCCTGGCTGTCGGTGGCGTCGTGGTGGCGACGCTCGCGGTCATGGGCGGGGTGCTGAAGGAGTACCAGATCGACCGCTTCATGGCCTTCACCAACCCCGCGCTCGACCCGCGCGGCGCCGGCTACAACACCGAGCAGGCGCGGATCGCGATCGGCAACGGCGGCATCTTCGGCCAGGGACTCTTCCACGGCTCCCAGACGCGAGCCGGCTTCGTGCCCGAGCAGCAGACCGACTTCATCTTCACCGTGGCGGGCGAGGAGCTCGGGCTGCTCGGTGCCGGGCTGCTCATCCTCGTGCTCGCGGTCGTGATCCGCCGGGCACTGTCGATCTCGCTGCACGCCGAGGACCTGTTCGGCCGGCTCGCAGCGGCCGGCATCGCGTGCTGGTTCGGGTTCCAGGCCTTCCAGAACATCGGGATGTGCCTGGGGATCATGCCGGTGACCGGTGTGCCGCTGCCCCTGGTGTCCTACGGCGGCACGTCGATGTTCGCCAGCCTCATGGCCATCGGCCTGCTGCACAACATCCACCTGCGCAACCAGCGCTCGCTCGGCCTCGGCGTCTCCAGCACCTATCAAGCACGCTCGCGCTACTGACCCGGTCGGTCGACCGGTCCTCGAAGACTGGCCCCCGCAGGGACCTTCGTCCGGCACGTCGCCCGGCCGGTCGTTGATACCTTCCCGCCCGTGCGCATCACGTCTCGGACCCGATCGTCGTCCCCTGCCCTCGTGCTGCTCCTCGCCGGAGCCGCCCTCGCCGTCCCCGGCCCGACCTCGGCGTCGACCGCGGGCGACGCCGCCCCGGAGCTGGCCCCGGCAGCGAAACCGGTCGCGCGGGTGGCCGACGCGCCTGCCGGCGAGGTCGTCCCCGGGTCCTACGTCGTCGTGCTCCGGCAGCGCGCGGCCGACCGTGCGCGCTCGCTCGTCGACGGCTGGGCTGCCGACGGCGTCCGGGTGACCCGTCGCTACGACGACGCGCTGGCGGGCTTCGCCGCCCGGATGACCCCGGCGCAGGCCCGGACGGTCGCAGCGAGCCCCGCCGTGGCCTACGTCGAGCCTGACCGCCGGTTCACGGCCTCCTCGACGCAGACCGACGCACCCTGGGGGCTCGATCGCATCGACCAGCGGACGCGGACCCTGAACCACCGCTACGGCTTCGACGTCGCCGGCGCGGGGGTCACGGCCTACGTCATCGACAGCGGCATCCGCCGCACGCACGTCGAGGTCGCCGGTCGCGTGGCGCAGGGCTTCACCTCGGTGCACGACGGCCGCGGCACCAACGACTGCCTCGGTCACGGCACCCACGTGGCCGGGATCGTGGGGGGCCGGACCTACGGCGTGGCCAAGCGCGTCACGATCCGCCCCGTGCGGGTGCTCGACTGCCGGGGCGAGGCCGCCACCTCGCAGGTCATCGCCGGCATCGACTGGGTCACCCGGCACCACCAGGGGAGCCGGCCGGCCGTGGCCAACCTGAGCCTCGGCGGCCCGTCGTCGCGGGCGATGGACGCCGCCGTCCGACGCTCGGTGATGGACGGGGTCACCTACGTCGTCGCGGCGGGCAACGAGGCGATCGACGCGTGCGAGGTGTCGCCCGCGGAGGTCGGGTCGGCGATCACCGTCGCCGCGAGCAACGGCAAGGACGGGCGCGCGTCGTTCTCCAACTACGGCTGGTGCGTGGACCTCTTCGCTCCGGGCACGTCGATCAGGTCGTCGTTCATCGGCGGCGACCGCGCGACCCGGACCCTCAGCGGCACCTCGATGGCCGCGCCGGCCGTCACGGGGGCGGCGGTGCTCTACCTCCAGGCGCACCCGCACGCCACTCCGGCGCAGGTCGGTGACGCCATCGACGCGGCAGGCACGCACAGCGTGGTGAGCGGCGGCCCCGGATCGCCCGACGTCCTGCTCTACTCCAAGGTCGACCGCGCGGCCCCTGCGCCCGTCGTGCCCCCGGCCGGCAACGTCGTGCGCAACCCGAGCTTCGAGCGGGGCGCGACCGGGTGGGAGTCGAGCCCCTACGTCATCACCGACGACGCGCTCGCGGTCGCTCGCACCGGGTCCTGGGCGGCGTGGCTCGGCGGCTGGGGCGAGGTCCACCAGGACTTCCTGGAGCAGCAGGTGACCGTGCCCACGGGGTCGTCCCCGAGGCTGAGGTTCTCCGTGCTGACGTCCTCGCAGGAGGACCAGGTGAGCATCCACGACCAGCTGACGGTGTCGGTGACGGCCGGGGGAGTGACGACGCCGGTCGCCCAGCTGAGCAACCTCGACGTGACGACGGGCTACCGCCGGATGACGGTCGACCTGTCGGACCTCGCCGGGCAGGTCGTCCAGGTCGGGTTCGTCAGCAGCGAGGACGGCGCACTGCCGACCTCGTTCCGCATCGACGACGTCTACGTCACCGGCGACTGACGCCGCCGGGTCGCGGGCTGTCGTTGGCCGCGTATCCTGGGGCCCGTCCCTTCCCCCGGTTCCTGGAGCTCTCCATGCCTGCCCTCACTGACGCGGCCGCGTCGGTCTTCCACCGCCTCGAGCCCCTGCTCCCGTCGGTCCAGAAGCCGATCCAGTACGTCGGGGGCGAGCTCAACTCCACGCTGAAGGAGTGGGACGACACCGAGGTCCGCTGGGCGCTGATGTATCCCGACGCCTACGAGGTCGGTCTGCCCAACCAGGGCGTCCAGATCCTCTACGAGGTGCTCAACGAGCGGGACTGGATCCTCGCCGAGCGCACCTACGCCGTGTGGCCCGACATGGAGCAGGTGATGCGCGAGCACGGCATCCCGCAGTTCACCGTCGACCAGCACCGGCCCGTCGGCGCGTTCGACCTGCTGGGCGTCTCGTTCTCCACCGAGCTCGGCTACACCAACTTCCTCACCGCGCTCGACCTGGCGGGCATCCCGCTGCACGCGGTCGACCGGACCGACGAGCACCCGATCGTGCTGACCGGCGGTCATGCGGCGTTCAACCCGGAGCCGGTCGCGGACTTCATCGACGCCGCCGTCCTCGGTGACGGCGAGGAGGTCGTGCTCGCGATCTCCGAGGTCGTGCGCGAGTGGAAGGCCGAGGGCGAGCC
>CAZKZQ010000074.1:0-15755 GCA_964557235.1 uncultured Nocardioidaceae bacterium | reverse complement strand
GACCTGGGCCCGGCGCCCCACGGCCTGACCCTGCGCCCCACGGGCTGACCCTGCGTACTCCGCCGTACGTGTCGCTCGCGTCCGATTTGTCCAGCACGTACGGCGGAGTACGCGGCGGGCGCCGTCCCGCTGAGTGGGACGCACTGCTTCCGGCCGAGCCGCCCGTGGCCCATCGTGAGCGCATGAGCATCCCCGACCACCTCGTCGACGAGGCCGCGAAGCGCCTCGAGGAGGCGACCGCGACCCGGCAGGCCTGCGCCCCGGTCCGCGACCTCCTCGGCGACACCGACATCGCCGCGGCGTACGCCGTCCAGAACCGCCTCACCGAGCACCGGATCGCCGGCGGCGCGAGGGTGGTGGGCCGCAAGACCGGGCTCACCAACCCCGCCGTGCAGGCCCAGCTCGGCGTCGACCAGCCCGACTTCGGCGTGCTGTTCGACGACATGGACGTGACCGGCCTCGACGAGGTGCCGAGCGAGAGGCTGCTCCAGCCCAAGGCGGAGGCAGAGGTCGCGTTCGTCCTCAAGGAGGGCCTCGCCGACGGAGACCTCGACGTCGAGCAGTGCCGGGCCGCGGTCGACTACGCCGTCGCCGCGATCGAGATCGTCGACAGCCGCATCGCCGACTGGAAGATCGGGATCACCGACACCGTCGCCGACAACGCGAGCTCGGGGCTCTACGTCCTCGGCGACCAGCGGGTGCCGCTCACCGACTTCGAGCCGATCGACGTGCAGATGACCATGACCCAGGACGGCGAGGAGGTCAGCACCGGCAACGGCTCGATGTGCCTCGGCGACCCCCTCCTCGCGCTGTCGTGGCTCGCGCGCACCGCCCGCGACTACGGCCAGCCGCTCGAGGCCGGACAGGTCGTGCTCTCCGGGGCGCTCGGCCCGATGGTCTCCGCCCCGCCCGGGTCGGTCTTCGAGGCCACGATCAGCTCGCTGGGCACGGTCACCGCCCGGTTCTCGGCCCTGGAAGGGGAGGACGCATGAAGACCAAGGTCGCCGTCATCGGCAGCGGCAACATCGGCACCGACCTGATGATCAAGGTGCTCCGGCTGTCGGAGCACCTCGAGATGGCCGCGATGGTCGGCATCGACCCCGAGTCCGACGGCCTCGCCCGCGCCACGCGCATGGGCGTCCCGACGACGAGCAAGGGCGTCGAGGGCCTCATCGCGATGCCGGAGTTCGACGACATCGCGATCGTCTTCGACGCCACCAGCGCCAAGGCCCACCTGGCCAACGCCGAGGCGCTCGCGGCGTACGACAAGGTGCTGGTCGACATGACGCCCGCCGCGATCGGCCCGATGGTGGTGCCGCCGGTCAACCTGCACGAGCACCTCGGAGCAGGGGCGAGCAACGTCAACATGGTCACCTGCGGCGGGCAGGCGACGATCCCGATCGTCGCCGCGGTCGCCCAGGTCACGCCCGTGCCGTACGCCGAGATCGTCGCCTCGATCTCCTCCCGCAGCGCGGGGCCGGGCACGCGCGCCAACATCGACGAGTTCACCGAGACCACGTCCAAGGCGATCGAGGAGATCGGCGGCGCCGGCCGCGGCAAGGCGATCATCATCCTCAACCCCGCCGAGCCGCCGCTGATCATGCGCGACACGGTCTTCTGCCTGGTCGGCGACGCCGACCGCGACGCGATCGCCGCGTCGGTGGAGGCGATGGTCGCCAAGGTGCAGGACTACGTGCCGGGCTACCGCCTCAAGCAGAAGGTGCAGTTCAGCACCGTCGCCGCCGACGAGCCGGTCCACACGCTGCTCGCCGAGGGCGGCAGCCGCGACGCGGTGACCACCAAGGTCAGCGTGTTCCTCGAGGTGGAGGGCGCCGCCCACTACCTCCCGGCCTACGCCGGCAACCTCGACATCATGACCTCGGCCGCCCTGCGCGTGGCCGAGGAGATCGCGCAGGAGAAGGCATGACCGAGCTCTACATCCAGGACGTCACCCTGCGGGACGGCATGCACGCGATCCGTCACCGGATCGACCCGCGCGACGTCGGGCGCATCGTCAAGGCCCTCGACGAGGCGGGCGTCGACGCGATCGAGGTCGCGCACGGCGACGGCCTCGCCGGCGGCTCGGTCAACTACGGCCCGGGCAGCCACACCGACTGGGAGTGGCTCGAGGCCGCAGCCGAGAACATCTCCAACGCGGTGCTGACGAGCCTGCTGCTGCCCGGCATCGGCACGGTCGAGGAGCTCAAGCGGGCCTACGACCTGGGCGTCCGGTCGGTGCGCATCGCGACGCACTGCACCGAGGCCGACGTGTCGGCGCAGCACATCGGCGCCGCCCGCGAGCTCGGCATGGACGTCTCGGGCTTCCTGATGATGAGCCACATGAACGCGCCGAAGGCACTCGCGCAGCAGGCCAAGCTGATGGAGTCCTACGGCGCGCACTGCGTCTATGTCACCGACTCCGGCGGCCGCCTGCTGATGAACGACGTCCGGGACCGGATCCGCGCCTATCGCGAGGTCCTCGACGAGTCGACCCAGATCGGCATCCACGCCCACGAGAACCTCTCGCTGTCGGTGGCCAACTCGGTCGCCGCGGTCGAGGAGGGCGTCTTCCGCGTGGACGCCTCGCTCGCCGGCCAGGGCGCCGGGGCCGGCAACTGCCCGATCGAGCCGTTCATCGGCGTCGCCGACCTGCTCGGCTGGAAGCACCGCTGCGACATCTTCGCGCTGCAGGACGCGGCCGACGACATCGTGCGACCGCTGCGCGACCGGCCCGTCCAGGTCGACCGCGAGACGCTGACGCTCGGCTACGCCGGGGTCTACTCCTCCTTCCTGCGGCACGCCGAGCGCGCCGCGGAGGAGTACGGCGTCGACGCGCGCACGCTGCTGCTCGAGGTCGGCAGGCGGGGGCTGGTCGGCGGCCAGGAGGACATGATCGTCGACATCGCCCTCGACCTGAAGGGCTGATCTGACACTCTTGGCCGCGTGACCGACAAGGCTCGACGCGAGCTCCTCGCCGGCCTCGGCGGTGAGATCTACACCGCAGCCGTCGAGCACGGCTGGATCGAGGCCGGCGACCCGGCGTACGCCGAGGGCACCGAGCGCGCGGCCGCGCGCGACGAGCTGGTCGAGCTCGGGCTGCTGCAGTACGACGAGGTGGCGCGCCGCTGGACGCCGCTGGACCCGACCGCGACGAGCGACCGGATCGTCGTGCCCCTGGCGCAGCAGGGCAGCCAGCTGCTGCGGGAGTCGGCGCGGTGGCACGAGGTGCTCGGCCAGCTCAGCCAGACCTGGCGCTCGGGGGGTGGCAACCTCGGCGGCGCGATGCAGATCCACTCGCTCGACGCGATCAACGAGTTCATCTCCGCGCAGGTGATGCGCTGCACCGACGAGATCCTCACCGCCCAGCCCTACGGCCGGCGTCGCGCGACCACGCTGGCCTCGGCGGAGGACCGCGACAAGGCGGCGCTCGAGCGCGGCGTCGCGATGCGCACGCTCTACCAGCACTCGGCGCGGCAGTCGCCGGCGACGCGGGAGTACGTCGCGGAGATGGCGGCGTTCGGGGCCGAGACCCGCACGCTCGACGAGTTCTTCAAGCGCCTGCTGGTCTTCGACGGCCAGGTCGCGCTCATCCCGGGGTCGGCCAACCACGCGGTCGCGGTGGCGGTGACGGACCGCTCGATCGTGGAGTACCTCGTCGACATCTTCGACCGGGCGTGGGAGCGGGCCCTGCCGTTCACGGTCGACGACCAGGTCAACCGCACGGTGGCCGACGACGTGCGCGCGATGGCGCTGCGGATGCTGGTCGAGGGGCACAGCGACGCGGCCAGCGCGAAGCGCATGGGGGTCAGCCCGCGCACCTACGCGACGTACATCTCCTCGCTCAAGCAGGAGTACGGCGTGCAGACGCGGTTCCAGCTGGCGTGGGCGATCAGTCGCGCCGACGCGAGCGAGGTCCCGGCGGAGGCACCGCCCCCGGACGTGGAACGAGGGACAGCAGACTGAGTCTGCTGTCCCTCGGAGCTGAGTTTCGTCGGGCCAGAACCTGCTGCGTGTTGTCTGGGGGCTCGGCAGCAGGCGGGGGTGACGGCACGACGGTGCTCACTCGCGGTACGACCACGTGGGGGTGTGTTGGGTGGGAGAACGTGGTGTGCCGCTTCCTGTTCGGTGGGTGAGGTGGGGTGTGGGGCCTGTTCCTTTCTCAGGGGGGTGTCAGACGCCGTCCCAGCCCGTGTCGCGGTACTGGACGACCTGACCCTTGCCGGCGTTGTCGCTCGCTGCACTGGCAGCGGGTGCGGTCACACCGAAGGTCAGGGCCGCAGCCGCGACGAGGCTGCTGATGATCTTGAAGGTGCGCTTCGTCATGCCGGGGGGTCCTCCTCGTGCGAGCTTCCCTCCGGGTGCGAGTCGGGTTGAGGGAAGGTCGATGGAACTATTGTGTGGGCCTCGCGCGACCGGTCGCTACCAGAACGGACCGCAGGTGCTTGCACTGCATTTTGTTGCAGAATCGGGGCGTTCCTACCAGGATCCGCCGATCGCAGCCAGGGCGACCAGGGTGCCGTCCTCTGCAAGATCGTGCTGGACGCCCGCGAGAGCCGACGCCGTGTCGGCTCCGGCCGCCAGTCGGGCGTGCAGCCCGGTCATCAGCCGCGCCGACGCCTCGTCGTTGACCCGCGCCACCGCCGCGACCACCGACCGGGCCCCGAGCTGCAGCAGCACCTGCGAGAGCCCGAGCGACTCGTCCCCCGGCCGGAAGGTGGCCAGACCCGCGTCGCAGGCGGAGAGGACCACGCACCCCGCGAAGCGCTCGCCGGACCGGCCCAGCTCGTAGGCGTAGAGCGCGCCGTCGGCCAGGCGGACCGACGAGAACAGCGGGTTGTCCTGGCGGTGGGTGCCGTGGGCGGCGACGTGGACCAGGTCCGCCCCCGAGAGCGCGGCCCGCATCGCCTCGCCCGTCGCCTCTGCTCCTCCGAGCAGCGTCGCCCCCGGCCAGGTCGCGGCGACCGCCTCCGCCTCGGGCCGGGCCTGGCGCAGGTCGGGACCGGCCAGCGCGACCACCCGGTCGCCACGGCCGTGCGCCGCCGCGCGGTGCCCCCGCAGCCACGCGGCCGCGCTCGGAGCGGTGACCGTGGGCAGCCCCCGTCGCGAGGGCAGCAGCCCCCAGGGGAGGAAGCAGAGGTCGCCGCTGCAGGAGACGACCAGCGGGCCGTCCACGCCGAGCGGCCCGAGGAGGGTCGCGTCGAGCTCGGCCAGCACGCCCTCGGCGCTGCGCCGGACGACGTCGCGGATCCCGTCGGGCAGGAACGGCATCGCCAGGGCGTCGAGGTCGGCGCGCAGCCTGCTCACCTGGGCGGCCACGCGGTCGATGGGCGCCAGCCGGTGCACGGTCGGAGTACGACGGCCCAGCGCGACCGCGACCCAGTCGCCGCGGTCGCGGGCGAGCGTGACGAGGGTCTGGCCGGCCTCGCGGGCCACCCTCCGGACCTCGGCGCAGCGCGGGGCCTCGGACGCCGGCTGGTCGGGCTCACCGTCGCCGTCGAGGTCCTCGCGGGTCCAGGCCAGCTCGCGCACCTCGCGCTGCAGGTGGCCGACCCTCCTGCGGAGCCGGGCCGACTCGTCGTCGCCGGCCTCGCCCTCGAGCGCGCGCAGCTCCTCCTCGGTCTGACGGAGCTCGGAGAGCAGCGCCGCGGTGCCGGAGTCCTCCGGCGGGCGGACAGGGGGCAGCCGGGTCGAGACCGCGCGACCGCGCTCGACCACCTCGAACACCGCGGCGGCCGACCCGCTGCGCAGCGCGACGTCGAGCCCCAGCCGGGCGAGCGCCGCCCCGTGGACCGCGCTGGCCGTGCGCAGGTCGAGCGACCCGAAGGACCGCTGGTAGTCGCCGAGCTCGGCGAGGCCCCGGCGTACCTCCCCGAGCGCGCGGCGGGGCTCGCCGGCCGCGTCGAAGCTGAGTGCGCGGACCTCGCGGGTGTGCAGGCGGGTCGACACGTCGTCGCCGGGGCGCAGCCCGGGCAGCTCGTGGCCGTCGAGCCCGCCGCGCAGCCGGCACTCGGCGGCCAGCAGGGAGGCCTGGTGGGCCAGGTCGGCGCGGTGCTCGGCGCGGCACTGCGCGGCGAGGTGCTCGGCCCGCTCGGCGAGCTCGCCGAGGCCCGCCGGCCCGTCCTCGTCGGCCGCGAGGCGCCAGGCCCGGAGGACGGCCAGCTCGGCCCGCCGCTGCCAGCGCGCGTTGCCGCGGCGCTCGAAACGCGCCAGTGCGGAGGCGGCCAGCGTCGCCGACTCGGCGACCGTGTCGGGGTCGAGGAGCGCGCAGTCCGCGCGGGCGAGCTCGGTCTCGGCGAGGTCCTGCTCGAGCCCGGCCGCCTCGAACATCGCCGCCACCCGCTCGAGCAGGTCGGCCGCGTCGTCGACGAGCCCCGCCTCGCGCAGCACCCGCGCCTGGTCGAGCAGCGCGATCGGCGACGGGTCGCCCGGGTTGGACTCCTCCGCGGCGCGCATGAGGGCCAGGGCCCGCGGCAGCTGGCCGCGCAGGAACTCGACGTAGGCGAGGTTGTGGCTCGCCTTCCAGGCGTGCATCCGGTCCTGGGCCTCGACCGCACGGTCGAGGCAGGCGGCGAAGTCGTCGGCGGCCGCCTCGAGCGCGCCCCGCTCGAGGTGCAGGGTGCCGCGGTCGAGCAGCAGCGACAGCTGGTCCCCGACCGGTGCGGCGTCGAGGAGGGCCACCCCCTCGTCCAGCGAGCGCAGCGCGCGGTCGATCTCGCCGCACCTCAGCAGGAGGAGGCCGCGCGCGCCCGCGATGGGAGCGACCAGCTCGGCGCAGTCGGCGCGCTCCCGCTCCGCGGACGCCTCGTCCATCAGCCGCATCGACGCGGCGAGGTCGCCGGTCACCTCGAAGTCGGCGATCGCGAGCCCCAGGAGGACCCGCGACCGCAGCTCGGCGAAGACGAGGGCACCGTCGTCGGCGGCGTCCAGCGCACGGGCCACGGCGCGATAGCGCTCCTGGGCCTGCGTGGGACGACCGAGGTGGACGTCCTCCCGAGCAGCCAGCAGCTCTGCCCGCAGGTCGTCCACCGTCTCCTGCTTGGTCGGCACGGTCTCGGTCCCGTGGCTCAGAGCTCGAACATCGGCGTGACGACGGCGCCACCCTCGTGGTGGAAGACCAGCTGCGCGAACCCGCCGGGCAGGCCCTCCACGACGAAGCGGCCGGACTCGTCGCTGTCGGCCTCGAGCACGCCCTCCTGCATCCGGGCGACCACCCGCAGCGGGACCGGCGGGGCGACCCAGCCGTCGAGGCGGTAGCGGTCGTCCCCGGTGCGGGTCACGGTCACCATCGCGGTGAAGGCGTCGGTCTTGAAGGTCAACGACGTGGTCGCCGCCTCCACCGAGGGGTCGGCCCGCACGGCGAGCGCGTCGAGCGGCATGCGGGTCATCTCCGCCACCTCGGCGTGGAGCTCGTCGAGCGCGAGCGAGAACTGCACCCGCTCGACCAGGTCCGCGGGCAGCGGGTCCACCTCGCTGAGCAGGGCCTCGAGCTCGCGCAGCAGCGCCTCGTCGGTCGCGTCCATCGGCGCGGTGGCGAGCGCCTCGACGTCGGCGCTCACGCCGGCCGGGAAGTCGTCGTCGGTCATGAGAGGTGTCCTTCCCTCGGGTTCTCCCAAGCGACGTCCTTGCTCAGGGCGTCGCGCAGCTTGGCCAGGCAGCGACCGCGCGTCGGGCCGATCGACCCGACCGGCATGCCGAGCGCCTCGGCGAGCGCGGCGTAGTCGGGCTTGTCGGCATAGGCGATGACGCCGAGCAGCTGGCGGCAGCGCTCGGGCAGCGCCTGCACGTGGCCCCACAGCATGCGCTGGCGGTCGTCGGCGATCACGCGCTCCTCCGGGCCGGCCTCGCGGGCGGCCGGGATGTCCATCAGCTCCTCGCTGTCGACGCCGAAGACGGCGCCGCTGCGCTGCTGGTCGGTGCGGGTGCGCTTGGAGATCCGCCACGCCTCGCGACGGGTCGAGGTGAGCACCCACTTGACGATCGTCTGCGGGTCGCGGACCGAGTCGGCCGAGCGCAGCAGCGAGAGCCAGACGCCCTGGATGACGTCCTCGCTGGTCGTCGGGTCGAGCCCCGCGCCGCGGGTGGTGCGCCACATCAGCGGCGTGATCACCTCGACGAGGGTGTCGAAGGCGAAGCGGTCGCCGGCCTGGAAGGCCGCGAAGGCGGTCGAGGCGCGGACGACGAGGGTGTGGGCCTGCTCGCTCATCACTCCACCTCCGCCGGGTCGATCTCGGGGGTCCGCTCCTCGCGGGCGCCGGGCATCGCGTCCAGCAGCGCGCGCATGCGCTCGACCGGCTCGGTGCTGTCGCCCTCGGCGAGGCGGGCGGCGAGGGCGGCGGCGAGCTGGCCGGCGAAGACCGGGGCCGCGAACGACGTGCCGCTCCAGACCCCGAAGCCGCAGGAGAAGTCGTCCGGGTCGAGGGCCGTGCGCCACTCGCCGGCCGAGTTGACCAGGGCGTTCGCGGGCTCGAGCGAGGCGTCGTACGTCGTCGGCATGGTGCTGACCAGCGACGCTCCGGGACGGCGGAACCGCACCCACGGGCCGTCGTTGCTGAACAGCGCGATCGTGCTGTCGGGGTTGAGCGCGCCGACGGCCGTCACCGGCACGCAGCCCGGGTCGGCCAGGAGGCCGGCCGGGGTGTGCGGGGCGAAGGCGGCGGGATAGATCGGGCGGTCGGTCGAGTCGTTGCCGGCCGAGACCACGACGGCCACGCCGAGCCGGCCGAGCAGGTCGATCGGGCCGCGGAGCAGGGCGTCGAACGCCTGGTCCTCGGGCTGCTCGTGGTAGTAGCCGAGCGAGAGCACGACGATGTCGACCGGCTCGCCGAGCTCGTCGGGCAGCGCGCCCCGACGGGCCAGCAGCTGGCGCAGCGACAGCATCAGGAGAGCCCGCAGCAGGTCGGACTCGGCGACCACGCCGTCGTTGCCGAACAGCGGGGCGTCGAGGATCAGCGCCTCCGGGCAGGCCTGACGGACGAGGCCGGCGATGAAGGTGCCGTGGCCGGAGTCCTGGCCGAGCTCGCCGACCATCCACTCGGTCATGCCGCTCGCCTCGGCCTCCTCCTCGGCGAGGGTGTCGGCGCGGTGGCCGATCTGCTCGCCGAGCACGCTCACGTCGTGGCGGACGAAGGTCTCCTTGAGCCACGGGTGCTCGCCGATGGGGGTGTCGAGGACGGCGACGACCGGGCGCCGGACCGAGCCGTCGACGGCGTACGACGGGGTGGGCGCGAGGCCGTTCCAGCTCACGGGCTGGCGGCCGCCCCACCCGGGCATGGCGTAGGCGCCGACCCCGGCGGAGCCGTTGGTGCCGTGGGCGCCGGTGAAGGGGTGCGCACCGGTGAAGGGGTGGGCCCCGGTGAACGGGTGCGCGCCGGTGAAGGGATGGGCGCCGGTGAACGGGTCGGCCATCGCCGGGTGCTCGAGCCCGACGTCGGCGAGACGCTCCGGGTCGTCCAGGACCCTGGCGCGATAGGCCTGGAGCAGGCGCCAGGTGTCGATCGGCTTGTAGACCGGCTGGGCCGGCTCCTCGGCCGGGACCAGCCGTGCGCGGCGTACCCAGACGGCCTCGAGGGCCTCGCGCTCGTCGGACTCGAGCTTCGCGCGCTCGAGCAGCGCCTCGTCCTCACGGACCTTGGGGTCCCAGACGAGCGAGAAGCCGGCCTCGGCGGCGACCTCCTGGAGCACGCCGATCGTGGTGGCGTCGCGGCCGCGGACGAGCAGGGAGTCGGCGAGGAAGGCGGTCGGCTTGATGCCGGGCTGTCCCTTGACCTGGTAGGCCGTCAGCGGGTCGAGCAGCCGGACGTTGAGGAACTGGTCCGCCACGTCGCGCAGGAACGGCGGCGTCGGGGTGAGGCGTGCGCGCGGGTTCTTGACGGGCTGCCGCGGCTCGGGCTCCTGCATCACTGACCTCCGGGGGGAGCGGTGGGGGTTCGAGCCTAGGGCTCGCGGGGCGGGTGGGGCACCCGTCGACTCCCGTTGCCTTCGGTCGACCGGGTGGGGCGGGTGACCCGGCCTCTCCCCTCCGGAGACCGGGCCCTCCGCTGCCCCGACGCGACGACCGCTCGAACGCCGCGTCTGGGAGGGAGGAGCCCGGTCCGGGCGTCCTGATACATGCCCGGAGAAGTCGGGCGAAAAAGACTCCAGCCGGGCCCTGGGAGGACCCGGCTGGGACGGCGGAGGTGGAGGGATTTGAACCCTCGATGGGGTTGTTGCCCCAAACCCGATTAGCAGTCGGGCGCCATAGACCGGACTAGGCGACACCTCCCGGCCGGGGACAGGCTACCGGGCAGGTTCCTCGCGGTGCCAACCGGCCGAGGTCAGCGCAGGCGGCGGTAGCCGTGACCCCGGTCGAGCCGTGAGCGCAGGTCGTCGACGAAGGCCTGGGCCGATCCCTCGAGCACCCCGAGCGGGATCGTGGTGGTGCGGCCGTCGCGCAGACGGAGGACGACGCAGTCCTGTCCGGCGGCGGTGCTGGTGACCACGTCCTCGACGTCACGCCACCGGGCCTGCTTGACCCCGGCGCCCCGCAGCACGCGCACGAGGTAGCCGTCGCGGTCGAAGACCACCATGGTCCGCAGCCGAGCCAGCCAGAGCGCGCCGGCGACCACGGCCAGGCCTGCGACGACGACGGTGACGGTGAGGACCAGGCCGGGCACGTCGGCCACGACGGTGAGCAGCGCGACCCCGAAGACGAGCCCGCCGCAGAGGAGGAGCATCGTGCCCATCGCGCGCACCAGCAGCGCCTGGGAGAACGCGTAGGCGGTCACCTCGGGGCGGGCGTCAGGGGTCTCGGGGGGCACGGGAACGAATTACAGCAGAACGGTCGGGACCTTTTCGGACCGGGTTGCGTGCGCGCGCATTGTCCGACCAGACCGGCTCTGGACAAGGCGACACGCCGGTCCCACACTCGGAATCCCCACCACCCCCGCAGGCCCCCCGGAGGTGATCAGGATGCAGCGACTCGGAATCGCCGTCGCCGGTCTCGAGCAGGCCCTCGCCTGCCCCCCACGCATGCAACGCTCGTGGCGACATCTCGTCCACCAGCGCATCGCGTCGGTCGGTGACGCCCTCTCCGCAGAGGTCGTGATCGAGGAGACCGCGCTCGCCGCACGCGCCGGCCGTCTCCACCGCGAGCGCACCACGCTCCTCGACCGTCTCGGCGCGCTCGGCAACCGCCTCACCGAGGCGGTCACCGACTCCGACGACGTGGACGACACCGAGCACCTGCGGCGCCACCTGCTGCGGCTGAGCCACGACATCAGCCACCACCACCAGCGGGTGACCGACCTGGCCTACGACGCGGACGGCCGCGACGTCGGCGGCTCGGAGTAGATCCGCGCGGTCACGATCTCGGCCAGCCGCCGGGGCTCCTGCTCCGGCAGCCAGTGCGTCGCGCCCTCGAGCACGACGAGCTCGAAGGGACCGGTCGCCCACCGGTGCGCGAGCTCGGCCGTGCTGCGCGCCAGGGCCCGGTCGCCGCTGCTCCACACGTGCGTCACCGGGACCGAGACCTTCTCCCCCCACATCCGCGGGGCGAGCGGCAGGGTGAACGGGATCGCGCGGTACCACCCCAGGCCGCCGCGCAGGGCGCCGTACTCCACGACGTCGCGGTGCACGCGCTCGGCCTCGTCGTCGGTCATGCCGAACGCACGCAGGTTGTCCGCGAACTTCTCGGGCGCGCGGGTCGCGAGGCGCTCGGCGACGCCGGGGAGCTGGAAGACGCCGAGGTACCACGACTTCAGGCCCTGGTTGCTGGTCAGCGCGGCACGGACGTACGCCGCCGGGTGCGGCACCGAGACCGACGTCAGCGAGCGCACCGCCGGGTGACGGGCCGCCACGAGCCACGCCACGGCGGCACCCCAGTCGTGGCCGACGAGGTGCACCGGGCGGTCGATCAGGTCCAGGAGCGCACCGGCATCGGCCGCGAGCCTCGGAAGCGTGTGGTCCCACCGCCGACGGGGCCGCGCTCGCGGCGAGTAGCCGCGCTGGTCGGGCGCGATCGTGCGCAGCCCCGCCTCGTGCAGGTGCTCCGCGACGCCGGTCCAGCTCGCGGCCCGCTGCGGGAACCCGTGCAGCAGCACGACCACGTCACCGTCGATCGGGCCGGTGTCGAGGACGTCGAAGGTCAGCCCGTCGTGGGTGAGCTCGCGGATCCGGCCGTCGTCGTGCTGCTCGTGCCCGTCCTGCTGCAGGTGCTGCTCGTGCTGGTGCGCCACGCGGGCAGCGTAGCCACGCCGCGGGGTCAGTCGGGGCACGTCCCGTCGTCGTCGACCTCCACCGAGGTGCACGTGTTGGTGCCGACGCCCATGCCGCGGTTGCGGTCGGTGCCGGGCCCGCCGTTGAAGGTGTCGTCGTAGGCCGAGCCCATGAAGACGTCGTTGCCGCCGAGCGCGTCGAAGGTCGTCCCGGCGCTGCCGCTGGCACTGACGGAGTCCGCCGCCGGGGTGCCGGTGATCGTCCACACGAAGCCGTAGGTCGCCAGGCTGACCACCTCGAAGTCCTCGGCTGCGAAGGTCGCGGGCGTGCCCGCGTCGAACCGGACCGTGCCGGCCCGCATCCGCATCGAGGCCGTGGCGGGCGAGGCGGTCGGGTTGACCAGGTTGCCGAACAGGTCGACGCGGTCACGGCCGGGCCCGCCCACCAGGCGCGTGCCGGGCCGGGTGGTCAGCTGGTCGGACACGACGTCGTTGCCGTCGCCGCCCTGGAGCACGTCGACGCTGTCGCCGAAGTCGTAGAGCTGGTCCCTGCCGGCCGCGCCGATGAGGTGGTCGTCACCGCCCATCGCGTCGATCACGTCGTCGCCCTCACCGCCGTTGACGGTGTCGTCGCCGCCGCCACGGAGCCTGCTGGTGTCGGCGGTGATGGTGTCGGGCCCGCCGAGCCCGCGGATCGTGTCGCCGCCCGCGAGGCCGTTGATCCGGTCGCCTCGGGCGCTGCCGTCGATCACGTCGGCGAAGGGCGAGCCGGCGAACGCCGTGCGCGTGGTGGCGAACGAGTCGCGGCCGTCCCCGGTCGCCGTGCCGCGGGCGAGGTCCACGTGGACGCCGCGCGGAGAGGTCTCCCACGTGATCGAGTCCCAGCTGATGTCGTCGGCCGCGCGGCTGTCCGTGCCGCCGATCATCCGGTCGTCGCCGGGACCGCCGCGCAGGGTGTCCCCCGTCTTCTCCAGCGAGCCGTCCTCCTCGCTGACCGAGATGCGGTCGAGACCGCCGTTGAGCCGGTCGGCGCCCGGGCCGCCGTAGAGGTGGTCGGCGCCGCGTCCGCCGCAGATCAGGTCGTTGCCGCCCCGACCACGGATGAAGTCGTCGCCTCCGAGGCCGACGATCACGTCGCGGCCCGAGGTGCCGTCGATGACCTCGCCCCGGTCGTCGCCGACGATCGTGGCGCGGACCCCGAAGCAGGTCGGAGCCGCAGCCGAGGCCGCGGGCGCGGCCCCGGTCAGGCCGGCGAGGAGCAGGACACTGGCAGAGGTGACAGGGATGAGTGGTCGCACGCGGGCCTCCCGAGGTCGAAGTGGTTCAGCGCTATCACGCGCAGGTGAACGAGCCGGTTGACCGGGCTGGACCACTCCGGCGCACTCGGGAGCACTCAGGCCCGCTTGACGGCGTACCTCGCCGCGACGAAGTCGCCCATCTGCCCCACCCCGAGCAGCTCGAGCGGCGCACGGCGCGGGAGGAGCGGGGCTCCGGCGCCGAGGACGACGGGGGTGTACTGCACGTGCACCTCGTCGAGCAGACCGGCGTCGAGGAACTGCCCGGCGAGGTCGCCACCGCCCACGACCCAGACGTCCTTGCCCTCGGCAGCCTCGACCAGTCGCGGGTGCAGCTCGGCGACGTCGCCGGAGAAGACCTCGACGCGACCCTGCCTCGGCAGCGTCAGGTCGCGGTGGGTGCAGACCCAGGTGGGCTGCTCGTAGCCCCACTGCTCGAGCGAGCCCGGCTCGTGCTCGGTCACCCAGAGGTACGTCGTCGAGCCCATGACCAGGGCTCCGATGTCCTTGATGAAGGTGGGGTAGGCCTCGGGATGGTCCTCGGGGAGGGCGTGGTCCTCGCCGACCAGCCAGTCGAGGGAGTTGTGCTCGTCGGCGATGAAGCCGTCGGCGCTGGAGGCGGTGTAGTAGATCGTGCGGGCCATCGCCCCATCCTGTCGGCGGCCACCGACAAGATGAACCCCATGCCCGCGAGTCCGCCCTCACCCGTCCGCCACGTGACCGACGACGAGCGGCGGGCACGGTTCGCCGTGCGCCACGGCCTGCACCCCGAGCACCGCCTGGCGTCGGTCGAGGCCGTGGCCGACGCGATGGTCGGGCTGCACGCGACCGAGGCGGCGACCGTGCACCTGGCGGTCGCGGCGCGCAGCTCGGCCCGGGTCGCCGACGTCGAGCGCGCGCTCTACACCGACCGGTCGCTGGTCAAGCAGCTCGCGATGCGGCGCACGCTCTTCGCCTTCCCCCGCGCACTGCTCCCCGCGGTGCTGGCGAGCAGCTCCGCGCGGGTCGCGGCGACCGAGCGCGCGCGTCACGCCGGGATGCTGGAGAAGGCCGGACACTCCACCGACGGCGCCGCGTGGTTCGCCTCCGCCGAGGCCGCGACGCTGGCGGTGCTCTCCGACGGCGTCGCCCGGTCGGCGGCCGAGATCCGTGCTCTGACGCCCGACTTCGACGTGATGGTCGATCCGTCGCCGGGCAAGTCCTACAGCTCGCCGGGCCCGGTGGCGCCGTGGGTGCTGACCCACCTCGCGGCGTCGGGGCTGGTGGTGCGGGCGACCAACGCGAGCCACTGGCGGATCAACAAGCCGACCTGGACGTTGATGTCGACGTGGCTCGGCGAGACGCCTGTGCTGCCCGACGTCGAGTCGGCGTACTCCACCCTGGTCTCGCAGTGGCTGCGCGCCTTCGGGCCGGGCACCGTCGAGGACGTGCAGTGGTGGCTGGGCGACACCAAGACCGCCGTACGCCGCGCGCTCGACTCGCTGGGTGCCGTGCCGGTGTCGCTGGACTCGGGTCTGGTCGGCTGGGTGCTGCCCGACGACGTCGACCCCGCCCCGCCGGTCTCGCCGTGGGCCTCGCTCCTGCCGGTGCTCGACCCGACGGTGATGGGCTGGAAGGGGCGCGACTTCTACCTCGCCGACAGCGTGGCCCGTCGGCACACCGACGCCAACGGCAACATCGGCGCGACCGCCTGGTGGGAGGGCCGCGTCGTCGGCACGTGGGTGCAGTCGCCGGACGCGCGCGTGCACGTGGGGCTGGACGCCTCGCTTCCGCGCGCCGCGAGGTCGGCGCTCGACGCCGAGGCAGCCCGGCTCACCGCCTGGCTGGACGGTGACGTGGTCGGGACGATCTACAACTCGTCCGCGGCCAAGGAGGCTCGGGCTGCACTGGCCTGAGTTGTCCACAGTTTTCGAAGACCTGTTTGATTATCGTCCGCGTACTGCTAGGCTGGGCCCAGAGCTTGGAGCTGTCGAGCCAGACCCGCCGTCAGAGCGGGCCACCTGCGCCTTCTCGGCCGTGATGAGCTCAGTCGTGAAGGTGACGTAAGAGTCCGGGAACCTGGGCCCCCGAGAGCGACGACCCGTGGATCACGCCTGTGTGCGTGGTCCGTCCGTCGTCTCTCTGCGAGGAGGTCACCCCGATGCCGATCCAGCCAGTCGACCCGGTCGACCCCTCTCCGGTCCCTGCACACCCCGTGCTGGCTGCTCTCGACGTGATCGAGGGGGCGCTGGACTCCGTCTCGGGGGTGAACCCGACGTTCCTGCGGACC
>CAZKZQ010000073.1:0-15767 GCA_964557235.1 uncultured Nocardioidaceae bacterium | reverse complement strand
GTCTCGGTGCTGGCCTCGGAGACCTTCGACGCGACCGGCCCGGCCAAGCGGCCGAGCGTCCAGGTCGGCGACCCGTTCCAGGAGAAGCTGCTGATCGAGTGCACCCTCGACCTGTTCTCCGAGGGACTCGTGGTCGGCATCCAGGACCTCGGCGGCGCGGGCCTGTCGTGCGCCACCTCCGAGCTGGCGTCGGCCGGCGACGGCGGCATGCGCGTGCACCTCGACCGCGTGCCGCTGCGCGACTCCTCGCTCTCCCCGGAGGAGATCCTGATGAGCGAGAGCCAGGAGCGCATGATGGCCGTGGTCGAGCCGGCCAAGGTCGAGCGCTTCCTCGAGATCTGCGACCGGTGGGAGGTCGACGCGACGGTCGTCGGCGAGGTCACCGAGGACGGCCGGCTGGTCATCGAGTGGCACGGCGAGGTCGTCGTCGACGTGCCGCCGGGCACGGTCGCCCACGACGGCCCGGTCTACCACCGGCCGTTCGCCCGCCCGGACTGGCAGGACCCGCTGCAGGCCGACGGCGCCGAGAAGCTGCCACGGCCGCAGACCGACGACGAGCTGCGCGCCACCGTCCTCACCATGGCCGCCAGCCCCAACCTGTGCGACCGGTCGTGGATCACCGACCAGTACGACCGCTACGTCCTCGGCAACACGGTGCTCGCCCAGCCCGAGGACGCCGGCATGGTCCGCGTCGACGAGGAGACCGGGCTCGGGGTCGCGCTGGCGACCGACTGCAACGGCCGGTTCGCCAAGCTCGACCCCTACGCCGGCGCGCAGCTCGCCCTGGCCGAGGCCTACCGCAACGTCGCCGTGACCGGCGCCCGGCCGCTCGCGGTCAGCGACTGCCTCAACTTCGGCTCGCCGGAGGACCCCGACGTGATGTGGCAGTTCGCCGAGGCCGTCCGCGGCCTGGCCGACGGCTGCCGCGAGCTCGGCATCCCGGTGACCGGCGGCAACGTCAGCCTCTACAACCAGACCGGCGACACCGCGATCCTGCCGACCCCGGTGGTCGCCGTGCTCGGCACCATCGACGACGTACGCCGGCGGGTGCCGACCGGCTTCGGCCCGGGCCAGCGCGTGCTGCTGCTCGGCGAGACCCGCGAGGAGCTCTCGGGCTCGGAGTGGGCGCACGTCGTCCACGAGCACCTCGGCGGGCTCCCGCCGCGGGTCGACCTCGCGGCGGAGCAGTCGCTCGGCGCGTTGCTGGCCGAGGCGGCGGAGGCCGGTCTGGTCGCCGCGGCCCACGACCTCTCCGACGGCGGGCTGGCCCAGGCCCTGGTCGAGGCCTCCCTGCGACGTGGCACGGGGGTCCGGGTCGAGCTCGAGGGCGACGCCTTCGTGGCGCTGTTCGCCGAGTCGGCGGGTCGGGCGCTGGTCGCGGTCGCGCCGGAGGACGAGGAGCGCTTCACGGGTCTGGCGCGGGAGCGCGGCGTGCCCGTCTCCGGACTGGGCTGGACCACCGACGAGGAGACCCTCGAGGTCGCCGGCCGCTTCTCGATCGGGCTCGCCGAGCTGCGCGAGCACTGGTCCAGAACCCTGCCCAAGGTCCTGGGGGCCTGAACCGGGACACCTCGTACCGGACTGGACCAGATCAGCCCGGATCCACATTTTCCTTGACGCCTGAGGCGCATGGGGCGCCTGGGACATCAGTTCTGCGCGGCGACTTGCCAATTCTTGACAAGGACCTTTGACTTTCTGTCAACAGCGCGCATCCACCGGGGTGCGCGACGTCGGGAGGAAACCAGAATGTCCAAGATCTCGCGTGTTGTCGTCGGTGTCCTGTTCACGCTCGGTGCGGTGGCCGGTCCGGCCGTCCTCGGTGCGGAGACGGCGACCGCCAAGGACGTCTGGTGCTGCTGAGCCAGTAGCTCAGCGCCGACCGAGGACCGACTCCATCGAGGCGAACGCCACCGCAGGGGTCGTGAGACCGGTCGAGGCCGCGGCACGGCGGTAGGCGTCCAGCGCCTCCGCGGTCGCACCGGCCTGCTCCAGACACATCGCCAGCTCGTACCACACCTGTGCCGTCGCGCGGTCCGCGCCGGCGGCGCTGAGGAGCTGGGCCGCCTCGCTGCACAGCTGTCGTGCGCGCTCGGGGTCACCCTGGAGCACGGCGACCTGCCCGAGGACGGCCGTCGACTCGGCCATCGCCAACGGCATCGCCTCCGCCGCGGTCGAGCGCGCCAGGTGGGCGCACGCCGACGCGGCCTCGAGGTCGCCGTTGAGGAGGTGTGCACGTGCCAGGGCGGCCCGTACCCACCCGAGATCGGCAGGGGCCGCGCTGGACTCGTGCAGCTCGGTGCTCGCGCGTGCCAGCGTCGCGAGGGCCTCGGCCACGTCCGGCGGCACGCTGCGCAGCTGCATGATGCCGAGCTGCACCCGCAGGCGTGCCAGGTTGCGCGCGTCGCGACCCTCGCCCAGGAGGCTGAGGGCGCGCTGCGCCTGGACCACCGCGGCCTCGACCCGGCCGCGGTGGGACTCCACGATGCTGGCGTTCCAGTACGCCGACGCGCGGGCCGTGGCGGACCCGAGCTGCTCGGCGGTGGCCACGGCCTCCCGGCACAGGCGGGCCGAGGTGGTCACGTCGCCGCTCTCGAAGTAGCACGAGGCCACGGTCGCGACGAGCTGGATCGACTCGTCGGTGCCGAAGAGCGGGGTGTCGCGCAGGCGGCCGAGGGCCGCGTCGCCGACGTCGAGGGCGCGGTCGAGGTCGCCGCTCTCGCGCAGGCACCGGCAGAGCGCGATCGTCGCGCGCACCGCGTGGGCGCCGTCGCCGAGCGCGACCTCCTCGAGGACCGAGATGGCCTCGGCGATCTCGCCGGTGGCCTCCAGCGCCCGACCGTGGAGGAACATGGCCCGCTCGCGCAGCGAGGAGTCCGGGGGCAGCTGGGCGAGGGTGGCGCGGGTCTGGGCGACCGCGTCGGTGCCCTCACCGGTCTCCAGCGCCAGCTCGGCGTAGTCCAGGGTCAGGCGGAGCTCGATGACCGCAGGGTCGTCCTCGGGCGACCGGAGCAGGTCGGCCGGGGGCACGCCGACCCGCTCGGCCAGACTCTGGAGGGCTCGGGCCGAGGGGCGCCGGGAGCCGGCCTCGATCCGGGAGACATAGGCGGTGGACAGCTCGGGTCCGCCGGCGTCGCCCTGGGTGAGACCGGCCGCGACGCGCGCCGAGCGGAGCCGACGCCCCAGCAGGACGGGGTCGATGTCGCGCAGGCGCTCACCGAGGGCAGGGTCCCACCCGAGACGGGTCTGCTCGCTCGTCACGACTCCTCCTGAGGGTGCTCATATGGGGATGCCAAGGTGCGGGGCTCATCCCCCGGTCAGACGATCTTGACGCAAGTGGATGACATTTGCCAGAAGACGTGTCAAATTGAGTCACGTCGACAAGACGTCGCATCACACCCCTGCTGGCGACGTCGTACGAGACAGGCGATGGAACCGCTCCCGACCGATCACCCCGGACATGTTCCCGGTCGGGGGCGGAGTCGCCAGACCCCCTCACCGCCACCCCCGGCGCCGTCCCCGCGGCGCTGGCGGTCAGGGCTGTCCGGACACCCCCGGACATGCCGCGACCGGCCCGATCAGGTGATCGGGCCGGTCTGGTCCTCTTCCGGCGGGCGCGCCCCGGGGCGACTGGTCCAGACGGGTCAGGGCAGGCGGCCGGCGCGGAGCTGGGTCCACAGGTCCGGGACGACCACCCCGGTCCGGGTGCGGCCCAGCGCTCCCTGGTAGCGCATGACCGCGTCGGTGGTGCGCGCCGCGAAGACGCCGTTGACCGGGTTCGCGCCGGGGTAGAGCGCGTTCAGAGCCCGCTGGAGCTGGCGCACGCCCTCGCCGGCGGCGCCGTACTTCTTGATGCCCGACGCGCCGTCGGACAGCAGGCTCGCCCACACCCGCGGGCCGGCGGCGGTGCCGGCCGGGATGCCGCGAGCCTGGCGGGCCTTGCGCACGCCGGCGACGGTCGCGGAGTCCATCGAGCCGTTGAGCGGGCCGGAGTAGAACCCCTGACGGGTCATCAGGCACTGGAGCGCCTTGACCTGGTCGCCGCTCATGCCCGGGGTCTGGGTGACGTAGCGGTAGTAGTTCATCTGCAGGCCGCCGCACCACACGCGCTTGTACGTCGGCCGCGAGCCCCTGCCGAGGTCGAGCCAGTTGGTGTCGATGTTGATCCGCACGCCGCCGTGGGTCTCGTCGTGCCCGCCGCGGTACTGCTTCATCCGGTTGCCGGGCTTCCACCCGTCGCGGCGGATGTAGGACGACTCGACGTCGGCCTCCTGGTTCCAGTCCGCGATCCAGACCCGGTCGGGCAGGGTCGCGACCGAGGGCCGGTTGACCCGCACGTCGTCGAGCATCTTGATGCCGGAGGCGGCGCTGGAGTAGAAGCCGCTGACGTAGCCGAGCTGGTGCAGCTGGCGCGTCCAGGCCGAGGTGAAGCGGATCGCGGACTCGCGGCAGTCCTTCCGGCCGGTGTCGAAGGCCTCGAGGTCGTACCACAGCGTGCTGCCTGCGACGATGCCCAGCCCCTGGGCCACCGCGACGGCGTTCTTGGCCTCCGCGCGGCCCATCGCGCGGGCCTTGGCGTAGTCGTTCGCCGGGTCGGACTTGATCACCGGGTCGTCGTCGTAGCGCGGGAAGCGCGTGCTGCAGGAGGCCTGCGGCCCCAGGGTGATCGGGAGCAGCCGCCAGCCCTTGCTGATCTGGGAGGCGACCCAGGTCGGCGTGAGGTTGGGCTGGTTGCGGCAGGCGCGGGACTTGCCGGAGATGTAGATCCCCACCGCCCAGTACGGCGAGTGGTAGAGCCAGGCGTCCATCGCGCTCTGCGTCGGCGCGAGGCACTGGTCGAAGCCGTAGCCGGTGAAGTCGCGGGGCACAGGCTTGTTCGCGGCGTGCGCGGACGGCGCGAGGACGGTGGTGGCGGCGGCGATCGCGGCGACCACGGCGGAGAGGGAGACGGCGAGGCGGATCCGGCGTCGGGCGGGGCGCATGGAGGGCTCCTCGGGAAGGGGCTGTGTCCGTGTGGGGCCCGGTCACTGTAGACACTTCCGTCCCACCAGTTCGGCGGAATCAGCAGATCCTCAGCGGAGGCCGAGGTGTCCCGGACGGCCCGGCGCGGCTCGCGGCCGGCGCGTCGCGGATGGGCGATGGGAGTCGTCCACCTGCGACTTGGGAGTGCAGTGGCGGCGACTTTGGGAGGTCACCGCGCCGGGGCCCGTCCGGCCCTCACATCAGAAACTCTAAAGGCCTTTGGTCCCGCCTGTCCCAACTTTCACAAAAGTCACATGAGTCACAGCACGCCGCGCTGCAGCAGCCGCCAGGTGCGCACGCTGACCACGCCTGTCGGAGCCAGGTGGTGACGGCGCTGGTAGCGCTCGACGGCCCGGGCGTCGGCGAGGCCGAACACCCCGTCGACCGGGACGGCCCGGCCCCGCGTCGCGTTGACCGCCCGCTGCAGCCGGCGGACCGCGGTGCCCTGGCTGCCGTACTTGAGCGCCGGCCGGTCCCCGCGGGAGAGCAGGGCGACCCACGTGGGACGGGTGAGCACGCCCGTGGCCCGCAGGCGCGGGTGGACGCGCTGGAAGTGCCGCACCGCGGCGGCCGTGCGCCTGCCGTAGTACCCGGTGACCTTCCCGCGGAAGTGGCGCCCGTCCTTGAGCACGCACTGCGCCGCGCGCACGCCCTTGCCCGTGCGGCCGACGTGCATGGTGCCGTAGCGCGGGAAGGAGATCCGCACCCCGCAGTGCGCCCGCGCACGCTCGCGGCGCACCCAGATGCCGTTGCCGACGGAGTAGTAGTTGCTGTCGATCACGATGCGGCGTCCCCCGTGCCGCTCGGCGTGGCCGCCGCGGAACTGGTGGACGCGGCGGTGGGGCCACCACGCGGAGCGGGAGAGGTACTTGGTGGCGACCGTCGCGCGGCCGTTCCAGTGCGCGAACCACAGGTAGCCCGGCAGGGAGAAGAGGTCGGGGTAGGCGCGGGCCGGGCCGAGCATCGTCAGGGTCGAGGCGCTGGAGTAGAGACCGGCGCGGTAGCCCTCCCGGCGCACCTGGCGGGTCCAGCCGCTGACGAAGTGCAGGGCCGAGCGGCGGCAGTGGGTGCGGGTGGTGTCGAAGCCCTCGAGGTCGAACCACAGCACCGCACCGCGCTTGATCCCGAGCTGCCGTGCGGCCCGGGCCCCACCGTCCGCCGCGGCGACGCCCTGCTCGCGGGCCCGGACGTAGGTGCCGGCGGGCCTCGCCGAGATGCGCTTGTTGCGATAGAGGCCGCGCGGCGCGCACGACGCCTGGCGCCCCACGACCAGCGGCAGCAGCTTCCACCCGCGCGCCTTCTGGGTGCGGACCCAGCGCTTGGTGAGGTGGTGCTGGCTCGAGCACGCCCGGTTGATCCCTGCGATGTAGATGCCGACGGCCGAGAAGTGCGAGTGCTGGTGCCAGGCGTTCATCGTGCGCTGGGACGGCGCGTCGCAGGTGTCGAAGCCGTAGCCGAAGCCGCTGCCGGGGTCGGCCGCACGCGGCACGGCAGGACCCACGAGCGCGCGCGGCGGCGCTGCGACGGCCGTCGCCGGCACGAGGCCGACGGCGACCACGAGGGCCACCAGCGAGGTCAGCAGGGACAGGGACGGGGAAGTTGTTCGGACGGGTCCGGACATGGGCCGAGACTGTAGTCAGCCCGATGCCCGAAGTGTGGGACCCCGGGCGGTTGCCCGGGGGTGGGTCGGGGTGTGAAAAAGTGGGCGCATGGAGGACGTCCCGAAGGTCCCGGCTGACCCGGACCTCCCCACCGGTCACGACCCGCTCCCGCTCGACGTACGCCGGGCCGGGGTCCTCCTGCACGTGACGTCCCTGCCCTCGCCGTACGGCGCGGGCGACCTCGGGCACGCGGCCTACCGCTTCGTCGACTTCCTCGCCGCCGCCGGCGTGACCGTCTGGCAGGTGCTGCCGCTCGTGCCGACGCACGTGGAGGACCGCTCGCCCTACAACGGCCTCTCGGCGCTGGCCGGCAACCCCGAGCTGGTCAGCCTCGACTGGCTGGCCGACCGCGGGCTGCTCACCGGCGACGACCTCCAGCAGGTCGCGACCGGCGAGATCACCCGCGCCGAGGCGCGCACGCGCGCGGTCCGGCTGTGGATGGGCGACGTGGAGGCCGGCGAGCGCCAGGAGCAGCGCGAGCACTTCCTGTCCTGGGTCGACGAGCACGACGACTGGCTGGGCGACTACGCCGAGTTCGTCGCCCTGCGCGAGTCCCTCGGCGGCACCGGCTGGCTCGAGTGGGAGCCGGCCCTGCGCGACCGCGACCGCGAGGCGCTGGACAAGGCGCTCGCCCCGCTCCAGGACCGGCTGCGCGTGCTGCAGTTCGAGCAGTACCTCTTCGACACCCAGTGGCAGGAGCTGCGCGACTACGCCGCCGAGCGCGGGGTGCTCGTCTTCGGTGACCTGCCGATCTTCGTCTCCTTCGACAGCGCCGACGTGTGGGTCGACCGGGGGCTGTTCGACCTCGACGAGTCCGGCGCCCCGCGCACCGTCACCGGGGTGCCGCCGGACTACTTCGCCCAGGACGGCCAGCGCTGGAACAACCCCCACTACGACTGGGCCGCGATGGCCGAGGACGACTTCGCCTGGTGGCGTCGCCGGATCGCCCGGCAGCGCGACCTGTTCGACCTCATCCGCCTCGACCACTTCCGCGGCTTCGAGTCCTCCTGGCACATCCCCGCCGACGCCGAGACCGCCCGCGAGGGCGCGTGGGAGCCGACGCCGGGCGTCGAGGTGCTCACCGCGCTGGTCGACGAGGCCGGCGAGGGTCACCTCGTCGCGGAGGACCTCGGCGTCATCACCCCCGAGGTCGACGCGCTGCGGCTGAGGTTCCGCCTGCCCGGCATGAAGGTGCTGCAGTTCGCCTTCGACGGCAACGCGGCCAACCCGCACCTGCCCCACCACCACGAGCAGCAGTCGGTCGTCTACACCGGCACGCACGACAACGACACGAGCGTCGGGTGGCTCAGCGACCTCGACGACCGCACCCGGGTCCGGCTCCGCAGCCACCTCGTCGGTCCCGCGGACGACATGCCGTGGCCGCTGGTGCGGACCGCGATGGCGTCGGTGGCGCACCTGGCCGTCGTACCCGCGCAGGACCTGCTGGGCCTGGGGTCGGCGGCCCGCATGAACGTCCCCGGCAAGCCGACCGGCAACTGGGCCTGGCAGCTGCGCGAGGGCGCCCTCGACGAGGCGGTCGCCGCCCGGCTGCGCGACGTGCTCGAGCGCTACGACCGTGCCCGCCCGACTGCGTGAGGCCGCGGCCGCCGACGTCGCGTCGGCGCGCGCACGGCTCCTCGCCGACGAGGCCACCCGCGACGACCTGCGCCTGCTGGTCAAGCACGCCCTCGCGGTGCTCCAGCGCCGCGCCCCCGGGTCGGCGGTCGAGGTGCGCGTGCCGCCGTACTCCGCGATCCAGGTGATCGGCGGCACCACCCACAAGCGCGGCACGCCCCCGGCGGTCGTGGAGACCGACGGCCCGACGTGGCTCGCGCTCGCCTTCGGCGACCTGACCTGGGCCGAGGCGGTCGCCTCCGGCCGGGTCACCGCGAGCGGGGAGCGCTCCGACCTCTCCGAGCACCTCCCCCTGATATGACTCGTCCATGACCCTGCACGAGCGGCTCGACGCCGTCCTCCCGTCCGTCCGCGCCGACCTGGAGGACCTGGTCCGCATCCCGTCGGTCGGGGCGATCGCCGGCAACGAGGAGCACGTGCAGCGCTCGGCCGAGGCGACCGCCCGTCTCCTCGAGGGCGCGGGTCTCGAGGTCGAGGTCCTGAGCGTCGACGGCGGGGCGCCCGCCGTGGTCGGGCACCGCGCGGGTCCCGAGGGCGCGCCGACCGTGCTGCTCTACGCCCACCACGACGTCCAGCCGGTCGGTCGCGTCGAGGAGTGGGCCAGCGACCCGTTCGAGCCCGAGGAGCGCGACGGCCGGCTCTACGGCCGCGGCGCGGCCGACGACAAGGCCGGCATCGCCGTCCACCTGGCCGCGCTGCGCGCCCACGGCGACGACCTGCCGGTGAGCGTGACCGTGCTGGTCGAGGGCGAGGAGGAGGACGGCTCCCCGACGCTGGAGGCCTTCCTGGCCGCCCATCGCGAGCGGCTCGCCGCCGACGTGATCGTCATCGCCGACAGCACCAACTGGGAGATCGGCGTGCCCGCGCTGACCACCAGCCTGCGCGGCCTGGCCGGCTGCGACATCGAGGTCTCCACGCTCGAGCACGGCGTCCACTCCGGGATGTACGGCGGCCCGGTGCCCGACGCGCTGACCTCGCTCTGCCGGCTGCTGGCCACGCTCCACGACGAGGCCGGCGAGGTGGCGGTCGAGGGGCTGGTGACCGCCGACGTCGCCGACCTGGACTACCCCGAGGACCGCTTCCGTGCCGAGGCGTCGCTGCTCGACGGGGTCGAGCTGATCGGGTCGGGCTCGATCGTCGAGCGGCTGTGGGGGAAGCCGGCGATCAGCGTGATCGGCATCGACGCCCCGACCCTCGCCGAGTCCAGCAACACCCTGGTCCCGCGGGCGCGGGCGGCGATCTCGATGCGCGTCGCCCCCGAGCAGGACGTCGCCGAGGCGCTGCGCCTCCTCACCGGCCACCTCGAGGCGCACGCGCCCTGGGGCGCGCAGGTCCGGGTGCTCGACACCGAGCAGGGCGCCCCGACGCGGATCGACGCCACCGGGCCGGCGTACGACGCCGCGCGCGCGGCCTTCGCGGAGGCCTGGGACGGCACCGAGCCGGTCGACATGGGGGTGGGCGGCTCGATCCCGTTCATCGCGGCGTTCCGCGAGGCCTACCCCGACGCCGCGGTGCTGGTGACCGGGGTGGAGGACCCCGACACCCGCGCCCACGCGACCGACGAGAGCCTCCACCTGGGCGAGTTCAGGCGCGCCTGTCTTGCCGAGACGCTGCTGCTGCGCAACCTGGCGGGCTGAGCACCTACACTCGAGACGTGACTCGACGCAACCGTCCTGGTGACGGCCGCCTGAACCACGACCTCGACCCCACCTCATCGGCCGACAAGGGCCCACAGGACGCCTGTGGCGTCTTCGGGGTGTGGGCTCCCGGCGAGGACGTCGCCAAGCTGACCTACTTCGGCCTCTACTCCCTGCAGCACCGCGGGCAGGAGTCGGCCGGCATCGCGGTCAGCAACGGGCGCCAGATCCTGGTCTACAAGGACATGGGGCTGGTCTCGCAGGCCTTCGACGAGTCGACGCTGGAGAGCCTGCAGGGCGGCCTCGCGATCGGCCACACGCGCTACTCCACGACCGGCGCGAGCACCTGGCACAACGCCCAGCCGACCTTCCGCCCCACGGCCAACGGCTCGATCGCCCTGGCCCACAACGGCAACCTGACCAACACCCACGAGCTGGCCGACCGGGTCGAGAAGCTCAAGCACATCGGCGGCGAGCTCGACATGCCGTCGCGCCAGGGCAACCACCTGGTCGCGACCAACGACACGAGCCTGGTCACCGCGCTGCTCGCCGGCGACCCCGACCGCACGATCGAGGAGACCGCGCTCACGGTCCTCCCGACCGTCAAGGGCGCCTTCTCCTTCGTCTTCATGGACGAGCACACGCTCTACGCCGCGCGCGACCCGCAGGGCATCCGCCCGCTGGTCCTGGGCCGCCTCGAGCGCGGCTGGGTCGTCGCCAGCGAGGACGCCGCCCTGGCGACCGTCGGCGCCCGTGTGGTGCGCGAGGTCGAGCCCGGCGAGCTGATCGTGGTCGACGACAACGGCCTGCGCTCGCACCGCTTCGCCGAGGCCGAGCCCAAGGGCTGCGTGTTCGAGTACGTCTACCTCGCCCGTCCCGACGCGACCATCGCCGGTCGCAGCGTCCACGAGGCGCGCGTCCAGATGGGCCGACTGCTGGCCGCCTCCCACCCGGTCGAGGCCGACCTGGTGATCCCCGTGCCGGAGTCCGGCACGCCGGCCGCGGTCGGCTACGCCGAGGCCAGCGGCATCCCGTTCGGCCAGGGCTTCGTCAAGAACGCCTACGTCGGCCGCACCTTCATCCAGCCGTCCCAGACGCTGCGCCAGCTCGGCATCCGGCTCAAGCTCAACGCGCTGGAGAGCGTGATCCGCGGCAAGCGGCTGGTCGTCGTGGACGACTCGATCGTGCGCGGCAACACCCAGCGTGCCCAGGTGCGGATGCTGCGCGAGGCGGGCGCCCGCGAGGTCCACGTGCGGATCTCCTCGCCCCCGGTGAAGTGGCCCTGCTTCTACGGCATCGACTTCGCCACCCGCGCCGAGCTGATCGCGACCGGCCTCGGGGTGGAGGAGATCCGGGCGAGCATCGGCGCCGACAGCCTGGGCTACATCTCCGAGGACGACATGATCGCGGCCACCGAGCAGCCGCGCGATCGTCTGTGCCGGGCCTGCTTCGACGGGGTCTACCCGATCGGGCTGCCCCAGGAGGAGCTGCTCGGCAAGCACCTGCTCGAGAGCGCCCTCCCCGTGGTCGAGCGGGACACCCCGCTCCCCGGCCTGCTCGACTCCCGTGACGTCGAGGGCGTGAGCATCGGACTCTCCGGTGGCGCCGTCGGAGCTCTGGACCACCCGTGATCGAAGGGGCCGCATGAGCGACCAGGACGCATACTCCGCCGCAGGCGTCTCCATCGAGGCCGGCGACAAGGCCGTCGAGCTGATGAAGGTCTGGGTCGAGAAGGCCCGGCGCCCCGAGATGGTCGGGGGCATCGGAGGCTTCGCCGGCCTGTTCGACGCCAGCGCGCTGAAGTCCTACGACCGTCCGCTGCTGGCCACGAGCGCCGACGGGGTCGGCACCAAGGTCGCGGTCGCGCAGGCGATGGACGTCCACCACACGATCGGGTTCGACCTGGTCGGCATGCTCGTCGACGACCTCGTGGTCTGCGGCGCCGAGCCGCTGTTCCTCACCGACTACATCGCGACCGGCCGCGTGGTGCCCGAGCGCATCGCCGCGATCGTGCAGGGCATCGCCGAGGCGTGCGTCGAGGCCGGCTGCGCGCTGGTCGGCGGCGAGACCGCCGAGCACCCCGGCCTCCTCGGGCCCGACGAGTACGACGTCGCCGGCTCGACCACCGGCGTGGTCGAGGCGACGCACCTGCTCGGCCCCGGACGCGTCCGCCCCGGTGACGTGGTGGTCGCGATGCGCAGCAGCGGCCTGCACAGCAACGGCTACTCCCTGGTGCGCCACGTGCTCCTCGAGCGGGCGGGCTGGGCGCTCGACCGCGACGTGCCCGAGCTGGGCCGCACGCTGGGCGAGGAGCTGCTCGAGCCGACCCGCATCTATGCCAAGGCGTGCCTGGCGCTGGCCCGTGGCACCCGCACGCACGCCATGTCCCACATCACCGGGGGCGGGCTGGCGGCCAACCTCGAGCGGGTCCTGCCGGCCGAGGTGACGGTGACCCTCGACCGCGGCACCTGGACCCCGCAGCCGATCTTCGGCCTCGTGGCCGAGGTCGGCTCGGTCGAGCGTGCCGACCTGGAGCGCACGCTCAACCTCGGCGTCGGCATGGTGGCGGTCGTCGAGGCCGACGACGCCGGCCGCGTGATGGACGTCCTCGGCGAGCACGACGTCGAGTCGTGGGTGTGCGGCGAGGTCTCGCTGGCCGGCTCCGGCGAGGCCGGGGGCCGCGTCTCGATGGTCGGAGCCCACCCCCAGGGGTAGTGAGGCGCAGATCTCGCGCGGTTCGGCTGTTTCTGGCCCGGTCAAGGTGCGGGATTCACCAGAGGGCAGGTAATCTTGCTCGCACGAGACAAGTCGACGGTCAGACCGGACGCATGCATCTCGGCCACGTCGTTCCATGACCGTGGCCGCGCCATGACTCCGGCCATACGTGTGAGGGGGTCGGACCCTATGGGACGCGGCCGTGCAAAGGCAAAGCAGACCAAGGTCGCCCGCGATCTGAAGTACCGCACTCACGAGACGGACCTGGGAGCTCTGGCCAAGGAGCTGCACGGGTCCTCCGCTGACGCGCCGTCCCCCGGGACGGCCGAGCCGGACGAGACGCTCGAGGACGACTACGACCAGTGGGCTGACTACGCCGACCGTGACCGCTGAGGTCAGGCGGTCCAGATCCGCCTGACCCGCGCCACGTCGGCGATCCGCTGCTCCGCCACGCGGTCCGCGGCGACCGACGGCGGGACCCCGTCGCTCTCGGCGAGGGCGAAGATCCGCAGCGTGGTGTCGTAGATCCCTGACGCCCGGCGCTGCGCCCGGGCGAAGGAGAACCCCTCGCGCTCGTCGGCGACCTGGATCAGCCCGCCGGCGTTGACGACGTAGTCGGGCGCATAGAGGATGCCGCGGTCGCCGAGGCGCTTGGCGACCCCGTCGTTCGCGAGCTGGTTGTTGGCCGCGCCGCAGACCACGACCGCCCGGAGCCGGTCCACGGTGGCGTCGTCGAGCGCGCCTCCGAGGGCGCAGGGGGCGTAGACGTCGAGGTCCGCCCCGGTCAGCTCGAGCGTGTCGGCGACGACGTCGACCTCCGGGTGCTCCGTGCGTACGACGGCCAGCGCGGCCTCGGACACGTCGGTCACCACGACCGAGGCTCCGTCCGCCAGGAGCAGGTCGACCAGGTGGCGCCCGACCTTGCCGACGCCGGCGACGCCGACCCGGCGGCCGCGCAGCGTGGGGTCGCCCCACGTGCGCAGGGCGGCGGCGCGCATGCCCTGGAAGACGCCGTAGGCGGTGAGGACCGAGGAGTCGCCGGCCCCGCCGTGCTCCTCGGTGCGGCCGGTGACGACACCGGGTCCGCACTCGCGCGCCACGACGTCCATGTCGGGGGAGTAGGTGCCGACGTCGCAGGCGGTGACGTAGCGCCCGCCGAGCGTCTGGACGAACCTGCCGTAGGCGCGCAGCAGCGCCTCGTTCTTGTCACGGACGGGGTCCCCGATGATGACGGCCTTGCCGCCGCCGAGGTCGAGCCCCGCCGCCGCGGCCTTGTAGGTCATGCCGCGGGAGAGCTCGAGGACGTCGGCGAGCGCCGCCTGCTCGTCGGCGTAGGGGTAGAAGCGGGTGCCTCCGAGCGCGGGGCCCAGGGCGGTGGAGTGGATCGCGATGATCGCGCGCAGTCCGGTGGGCTCGTCGTGGCAGAACACGACCTGCTCGTGGTGGTGCAGCTGGGCGAAGACGGACGATTCGTGGGTCACGAGAGCTCCTGCTGTGGTGGTCTGCTCGCCGGGGTGTGGCGAGTGCTGACGCGGGGTCACGGGTGTGCGACCTTGGTCACAAGCCTAGCCGTGGCCCTCCTGCGTCAGGCGGCCCGGTCGCTCGTCCTAGTCACGTCCCTGGCGTGTCCTGGGCCGGACGGCACGGCGGGAAGGGTACTTAGGCCTGGTTGGGATGGGAAAAGGGCCCGACTTCCGCTTGGTCCTGATTTGTCGCCTGTTCGCCATGTCGCAACTGTCCTATATTGGAACTCAGGTCGCGGATGCCCCACGCAACGCGGCCCGGTTCCCCGCGACGGGGGCCGAACACGGGAGAGAGAGAAGAGGGGTGGCGAGATGACCGCTCGACCGACCGAGTCGGAGGCTCTGCTGACGCCTGCTGAGGTGGCGGCCATGTTCCGGGTGGACCCGAAGACGGTCACCCGGTGGGCCAAGGCCGGCAAGCTGAGCTCGATCCGCACGCTGGGCGGGCACCGGCGCTACCGCGAGTCCGAGGTTCGCGAGCTGCTCGCCGGCATGATGCCGACGCAGCGTCGCGGCAGCGACTTCGAGTGAGCCAGAGCGACTGACAGCTGTCACGGAGGGGCGGACCACCTGGTCCGCCCCTCCGCTGCTTTCCCCCTGCGGCCCGCGCGGTCTCAGCGCAGGCCGCGCAGGTAGTCGCGCACCTTGGCCGCGTCGTGGAGCCGTCGCTCCCACGTCGCGCCCACCACGATGAGCACGATGCCGCCGAGGGCGAAGACCAGGAACGGCGCCTCGGTCAGCGCGGTCGGCCCGACCAGGCGCACGACGAGCAGCGTGCCCACCGACGCGCCCCAGACGAACGGCGCCGCCCAGCGGGCGAGGACGCCGAGGAGCACCAGGCCGAGGCAGGCCAGCCCCAGCAGGAACCCGCGCAGCGAGACCGGGTCGGCCAGCACCCACAGCGTCGTCGGCACCAGCGCCAGGCCGAGGCCGGGGCCCCACGCCGCCGTGGTGCGGGTGGTCGGGTTCGCCCGCAGGTGGAACCAGCCGACGACGAGCAGCGCGGCCGCCGAGGGCAGGGTGTAGGGCTCCGGGTCGTGGACGCCGAGGTCGGCCAGCCGCACCCAGCTCGCCATCGCGAGGAGCACGCCGCCCGTCCAGCCGGCGACGCGGCGCCGCTCGGGCCGCGTCAGGGAGACGACCGTCGCGACGACGCCGAGCACGGTGAGGTAGACCGCGAGCCACGTGGCGTCCTCGCCGGTCGGCGCGAGGCCGGTGCCTCCGACCAGGGTGACGAACGACGCGAGCGCCGTCCCGACCTCGACGCCCACGACGGGCGCCGACCACGGGTCCTTCACGCCGTCGCGCGCCTCCTCGTCCAGCAGCCCGCGCAGCACCAGCCACGAGCCGAGCGCGAGGAGCACCACCAGCGCCGTCCACTCGCCCTCGAGGTCGGCCAGCGCCGCGCCGGTCCACAGGGCTCCCGCCCCGAACGGTCCGACCAGCAGCCCGCCGACCCAGCCGTGGGCGCCGGGGCGCAGGTGGAACGCCACCGCGAGACCGCCCAGGACGAGCAGGGCCGCGAGCGTCAGCCACTCGTCGTACGCCGAGAGGGCCAGGGCGAGCGCGCCCACGCC
>CAZKZQ010000072.1:0-15820 GCA_964557235.1 uncultured Nocardioidaceae bacterium | reverse complement strand
GGACGCACCGAAGGCCGGTCCCCCGCGGGGAACCGGCCTTCGAAAGGTGTCGGTCAGGCGCCGAGCGAGCTGGCGCCGACGGCACCGGCCTGCTCGAGCTGGGCGGCCTCGAGGATGCGCCGCCACGAGCTGACGTTGGGTCGCTTGCGGAGGATGGCCCGGCGCTCACGCTCGGTCATGCCTCCCCAGACGCCCCACTCGATCTGGTTGTCGAGAGCCTCGGCGAGGCACTCGGTGCGAACGGGGCAGCCGGCGCACATCTGCTTGGCCCGGTTCTGCGCTGCTCCACGGACGAAGAGCTCGTCCGGCTTGGTCTCCCTGCACTGTGCCTGCGACGCCCAGTCGTCGTTCCACATACGCGTATCCCCTTGCGTGTACCCCTGCTCTCCCAAACAGGGTGTGGAGAAACTCTCCACAATCAAAGTTAAGGACATGTCCTCCGTATCGGCAGACCCGGGGGGACCAAATCTTTCTAGTCAGGAATGACTATGCCTATGGTCCCAATCCGCCAACCTCGGGCTTCTTGACCTTACCAACGCGGGGCGAAATGACATTCATGTTCTTCATGTGACTGGTGTGATCGGCATTTCGGGACGGTCCCTAGTCATAAAGAACTAGCCCCCCATCATCCGCTCCGAAATCACATCCTTGTGATTTCTCCACAGGCGAGGTAGGCGCTGCCCAACGTTTTCCCCAGCCTGTGAGCCCGCTGGAGCGCGGGCGGGGCGGCTGCTCCCGTCACGTACAGTTCCCCATATGGCCAGCGCCAACCGTGACCGTGAATTGACCGCCGGCGGCGTCGTCTCCCACCTGGGCGTGATGCTCGCCGTGTCGGCGCTCGTGGGCCTCCTCGTCGCCGGGATCGCGATCCCCTTCGCCGCCCTCGCGGGCCTCGGAGCGCGCGCCGGCGCGGACAGCCTCAAGAACCTGCCGGCCGACCTCACGACGCAGCCGCTGGCGCAGCGCACCAAGGTGCTCGACGTCAACGGCAAGCTCCTGGCCACGTGGTACGACCAGAACCGCGTCAACGTCCGGCTCGACAACGTCGCGCTGATCATGCGCCAGGCGATCGTCGCCATCGAGGACTACCGCTTCTACGAGCACGGTGCGCTCGACATGAAGGGCACGCTCCGCGCCTTCATCACCAACCAGGCCAGCTCGGGCGTGGTGCAGGGCGGGTCCTCGATCACCCAGCAGATGGTCAAGCAGACGCTGATCAACCAGGCGGGCAACGACCGCAAGAAGATCGCCGAGGCCCAGGCCGACACCTACGAGCGCAAGTGGAACGAGCTGCGCTACGCCATCGCCTTCGAGCGCAAGTACTCCAAGGACTGGATCCTCGAGCGCTACCTCAACGTCGCCTACTTCGGCGACGGCGCCTACGGCATCGAGGCCGCCGCCCGTCACTACTTCTCCGTGCCGGCCAAGAAGCTCACCCTGCGCCAGGCCGCGATGCTGGCCGGTCTGGTGAAGAACCCGACGAAGTACGACCCCACCGACAACCCGGGTGAGTCGCGCGACCGACGCAACGTCGTGATCGAGCGCATGCGCGAGCTGGGCGTGATCACCGACGAGCGCGCCGCCAAGGTCTCCCGCACCGGCCTGGGGCTCAAGGAGAGCCCGACGCGCAACGGGTGCGTCGACGTCACCGGCGAGTTCTTCTGCGACTACCTCCGCGAGTACCTCCTCGACGACCCGCAGCTCGGTCGCACCACCAAGGACCGCCGTCGCCTGCTGTTCGCCGGCGGCCTCACCATCAAGACCACGATCGACCCGACGATGCAGAAGGCCGCCGACGCCGCGGTCGAGGACCACGTCAACCCCACCGACCAGGCGATCGGCGGACTGGCGATGGTCCAGCCGGGCACGGGCGAGGTCCGCGCGCTGTCGCAGTCGCGCCCGATGGGCGCCGACAAGGCCAAGGGGCGGACCTACCTCAACTACGTCGTCCCGCGGGAGTACGGCGACTCCGGCGGCTTCCAGGCGGGCTCGACGTTCAAGGCGTTCGTGCTCTCCGCCGCGATCAAGCAGGGCATCCCGCTGAGCACCCAGATCCGCTCGCCCCAGCAGGTGTTCCTGCCCAACAGCAGCTTCGAGACGTGCGACGGACCCCTGCGCAGCACCGACACGTGGTCGCCGAGCAACTCCACCGGTCAGGGCACCTACGACCTCTACACCGGCACCCGCGAGTCGGTGAACACGTTCTTCGCCCAGCTCGAGCAGCGCACCGGCCTCTGCGACCCGGTCACGATCGCCCAGGACATGGGCGTCCAGGTGCCGGTGAAGGACATCGTCCCGCCGTTCACCCTCGGCGTCACCAACACCAACCCGCTCACCATGGCCGGCGCCTACGCCACGTTCGCGGCGCGCGGCCAGTTCTGCGAGCCGCACCCGGTCACGCAGATCCTCGACGCCGACGGCAAGGTGCTCGCCGACTACTCCCCGCGCTGCTCGCAGGTGCTGCCCACCGCCGTCGCCGACGCGGTCAACGACGTGCTCAAGGGCGTGCAGGAGCCCGGCGGCTTCGGCTACAACAACGGCCTCGCGCTCAACCAGCAGTCGGCCGGCAAGACGGGCACGATCAACGAGAACAAGGCCGTCTGGTTCATCGGCTACACCCCCAACATGGCAGCCGCCGCGATGATCGCCGGCGCCAACAGCCTGGGGCACCCGATCACCCTCAACGGCCAGTACGTCGGCGGGCAGTACATCAACCGCGCGTTCGGCTCCACCCAGGCCGGGCCGATCTGGGGCCAGGCGATGCACGCGATCGAGGGCGCGCTCCCCGACGAGAGCTTCGTGACGCCCGACCCGACCGCGATCGCCGGGCAGATGGTCGACGTCCCCGACGTCACCGGCATGGAGGCCTCCGAGGCCGCCGACCGGCTGCGTGAGGCGGGCTTCGTGCCCAACGTCGGCCGCTACGTCGACTCCAAGCTGCCGAAGGGCCAGGTCGCCTACACCAGCCCGGTCTCCGGGGCCCAGGTCGGCACCGGCACCCTCGTCACGATGTTCATCTCCGACGGCACCGCCAAGAAGAGCGGTGGCGGCTCCGGCGGTGGCGGCGGTGGCGGGACGTCCGGCGGCGGCGGTGGTGGCGACACCACGACCGGCCCGGGCAACAACGGCAACGGGAACGGCAACGGCAACGGGCGGGGCCGCAAGCCCCGCTGACGTCGACGGTGGTCGAGCACCGAGCGCAGCGAGGGATCAGTCGAGACCCGCTCAGCCGAGCTGGCGGCGTACCTCCGCCGCGACGGCCCCGCCGTCCGCGCGACCGCGCGTCTGCGGCGTGACGACGCCCATCACCTTGCCCATCGCGCGCATGCCCTCGGCGGCCGCACCGGTCTGCTCGATGGCCTGACGGACGAGCTCGGCGATCGCCGCGTCGTCGAGCGGCTCGGGGAGGTACTCCGCGATCACCGCGGCCTCGGCCCTCTCCTTGGCCGCCGACTCCTCGCGGCCGGCGTCGGCGAAGGCGGTCGCCGCCTCGCGGCGCTTCTTGGCCTCGGCGGTGAGCACGCCGGTCACGTCGTCGTCGGTGAGCTCGCGAGCCTCCTTGCCCGCCACCTCGGCGTTGGTGATCGCCGAGAGCACCATGCGCAACGTGGAGGACCGCAGCTCGTCGCGGGCCTTCATCGACGTGGTCAGGTCCTGGCGCAGGCGGTCCTTCAGGGCACTCATGCACGCCAGTGTGACAGCCTGGGCGCGTGCCGCTCGACGAGGTTTCCGCCCCGCCGCCCGAGGTCGTCGCCCGCCGGGGCGCGGCCGGCCTGGGTGCGTTGGCGGCGCTCGGCGCGACCGGGCTGGGTTACGCCTGGTGGGAGGCCCGCTGGTTCACCCTCCACCACGTGGAGGTGCCCGTGCTGCCGCCCGGGGCCCCCGAGCTCCGGGTCCTGCACGTCACCGACCTGCACCTGACGCCCTACCAGCGCCGCAAGCGGGAGTGGCTGGCCTCGCTGGCCGACCTCGAGCCCGACCTGGTCGTCGACACCGGCGACAACCTGGCCCACCGCGACGCGGTCGGGCCGTTGGTGGAGGAGCTCGGTGCCCTGCTCGACGTGCCCGGGGTCTTCGTGCTCGGGTCCAACGACTACTTCGAGCCGAGCCTGCGCAACCCGGTGAGGTACCTCCTGCCCGACAGCGGCAAGCGCCACATCCGGACCCCGCAGCTGCCGTGGCGCGACCTCACCCGTCGCCTCACCGACGCCGGCTGGCTGGACCTGACCAACACGCGCGCCTCGCTCGAGGTGCGCGGCGTCCGCATCGCCTTCGCCGGCGTCGACGACCCGCACCTCGGCTACGACGACCTCGGGGCCGTCTCGGGGCAGGCCGACCCGAGCGCCGACCTGCGGCTGGGAGTGGCGCACGCGCCGTACCTCCGGGTGCTCGACCAGTACGCCTTCGACGGCTATGACGCGATCCTGGCCGGCCACACCCACGGCGGGCAGCTGTGCCTGCCGGGCGGCCGGGCGCTGGTGACCAACTGCGACCTCGACCGGGCGCGGGCCAGCGGCCTGAGCCGTCACGGGGAGGCCTGGCTGCACGTCTCCTCCGGCGCCGGGACCTCGCCGTACGCCGTCGCGAGGTTCTGCTGCCGCCCGTCCGCGACGCTGCTGCGCCTCGTCGCGCGCGAGGGGTCCGGGCCGTCCTGAGCACGCAGGCCCCCGATTGTGGGCGGGCCGCGACGCTCGGCTAGACTCGCGGGCGCTCCACGGGCTGTGGCGCAGTTTGGTAGCGCGCCTCGTTCGGGACGAGGAGGCCGCAGGTTCAAATCCTGTCAGCCCGACATTCCGATGTTCCCGACATCACCGCCGGCCCGGCCCCGCAGGGGGTCCGGGCCGGTCCGTTTTTCCCCGGTTGGTCCGCTGGTGCCCACTTGTTCCCTTGGTGAGCAGATCGTGTTGCCTTCCCGTGGTCCTGGCCTCCGTAACGTTCTGGTCATCGCAGGACGGACGCACTGGGAGGGCGTCCTTCCCACGAACCCCACCAGGGCTTGGCGTTTGGGAGAGACACCGAGCTCGAACCCACGGCGGGAGTGGAGGGGCGCTCTAGGAGCGAGCGCCCCTCTTCTCTCGTTCCCGCCTTCGTCCCAGCCCGACCGTGGAGAGCTCCATGACCACCACCGCGCAGGCGCACGACGTGCCCGGGCTCTGCACCGTGAGCAGCTCTATGCTCCGTGAGGTGATCCCCCAGCTCCTCGTCGTCGAGGACGACGACGGCATCGCCCTCCCCCTGGTCCGCACCCTCGACCGGGAGGGCTACTCCGTCGAGCGCGTCTCGACCGGGTCCGCCGGCCTCGAGCGTGCCGCCCGCGGGGGCGTCGACCTCGTCGTGCTCGACCTCGGGCTGCCCGACCTCGACGGCCTCGACGTCTGCCGCCAGCTGCGCGCCGACGGCTACGACGGCGGCATCCTGATCCTCACCGCCCGCGGCGGCGAGCTCGACCGCGTCGTGGGCCTCGACGTCGGCGCCGACGACTACCTCGGCAAGCCGTTCGCCCTGGCCGAGCTGCTGGCCCGCACCCGGGCGCTGCTGCGCCGCGCGCACCGCGTGCCCGCGCAGGGCGGACCCTCCGACGGCGTCGCGCCCGGTGACGGGCTGCGGGTCGACCGCCAGGCTCGACGCGTGTGGGTCGCGGAGCAGGAGGTGGGGCTGACCTCCAAGGAGTTCGACCTGCTGGCCCTGCTCGAGTCCGAGCGCGGTGCCGTGTTCACCCGCGAGCGCCTCATGGACGAGGTCTGGGACGAGAACTGGTTCGGCTCCACCAAGACGCTCGACGTCACCGTCGGCCGGCTGCGCCAGAAGCTGCAGGACAGCCAGGCCCCGGTCCAGATCGTGACCGTGCGCGGGGTCGGCTTCCGGCTCGAAGCGGGCTGAGGTGAGGGCGCGCCTCGTCGCGGCGTTCGTCGGTCTCACGATCCTGGTCGTGGCTGCCTACGGCATCCCGCGAGCGGTCGTCACCGCGAGCCTGGTGCGTTCCGACGAGCAGACGCGGGTCGACCGCACCGCCGACGTCCTCGCGCAGCTCGTGGACGCTCGCGCGGCGGCGGGGCAGGACCTCACCTCCGAGGACCTCGACGCGATGGCTGCCGAGGGCGAGCACCTCGCGGTCACCGGCCTGCCGTCCGGGGTCGACGTCACCGGCGGCGCCCCCGCCGAGGGCGAGGGGTCGGTGCGCGCGGTCCGTGACCTCGGCGGCGGCGGCCAGGTTCAGGTCATGCGGGTCGCCTCGACCGTGGACGACGAGGTCTCGCGCGCCATCCTCCCCCTGGTCCTGCTCGGGCTGCTGCTCGCGGCCCTCGCCGGCCTGGCCGGGCTCCTCCTCGCGCGCCGCCTCTCACAGCCGTTCCGCGAGCTCGCGGTCGCCGCCCGAGGGCTGGGCGAGGGGCGGCTGCACCCCGTGCTCCCGGCGTACGACGTCCCGGAGGCCCAGGCGATCGGCGGCGCCCTGGTGGAGGCCGGCACCCGCATCGAGGGCCTCCTCGAGCACGAGCGCCAGGCCGCCGTGCACACCTCCCACCAGCTGCGCACCCCCGTGACCGCGCTGCGCCTGGAGCTGGAGGACCTGGCCACGTGGAGCCGCACCGCCCCCGAGGTCAGGACCGAGCTGCAGCGCTGCGTCGCGGAGCTCGACCGGCTGGAGCAGGCGATCGGAGACCTGTTGAGCCAGGCCGAGGAACGACGCGCGGCACGCGCGGTCGACGTCGACCTCGAGGACCTGGTCGCCGAGGCGGTCCAGCGGCACGGCCCTCCCGTGGTGCACACCCGGTCGGGTCCGGCGCCCGCCCGCGTCGACGCGCCCTCCCTCGTCCAGGTGCTCGGGATGGTCATCGACGACGCCGTCGCCACCGGTGCCGAGCGCGTCGTCGTGACCGTGGTGCCGCACGCCGGGCACCACGAGGTCCAGGTCGTCGGCGAGGCCCAACGGACCACCGACGCGCCGAGCGAGCCCGATCCGGCGTGGGCGCGCGCCCAGGACCTGGCCGTCGCGACCGGGACGCGCATCGCCCGCCACGGGGCGACACGCGTGCTCCAGGTGCCGCGAGGGGCTGTCGCCCCTGGACACGCGGGGTAACAATGGCAGGGAACCGGTCCAGACCAGACCGGACCTGACGACGGAGGAACCACGACGGGGGGTGGGCGCCGTGCACCTGACGCATCCCAGGTCGCGCAGCGACCGGATCGCGGCGTACGACATCCTCGGCGGACCGCCGGACGAGAGCCTCCAGGGGCTGGTCGACCTCGCGGCGCTGGTCTGCGAGGCGCCGATGGCCGCGATCAACCTGATCACCGAGGACCAGCAGCACCAGCCCGCTGCCGCCGGCGTCGAGCCCTGGGTGTGCGGTCTCAAGGACTCGATGTGCGTGCGGGTGCTCGACGAGCCGGGCACCGTGGTCAGCCGCGACGCACGGGTCGACCCGCGGTTCGCCGACCACCCCTACGTCGACGGCACACGGGGGGAGATCCGCTTCTACTCCTCCGCTCCGCTCACCGCACCCGACGGGCAGGTCGTCGGGCGGCTGTGCGTCTTCGACGTCGAGCCGCGCGACCTGAGCGAGCAGCGGCAGCGCGTGCTCGCCGAGGTCGCGCAGCGGGTCGTCGACGTGCTGGAGCTGCGCCTGCGCACGCGCCAGCTGGAGGAGTCGCGCGACGAGCTCCACCGGTCCAACGAGCTGCTCAGCCTCTTCGCCGGCCAGGTCAGCCACGACCTCCGCTCGCCCCTGACCGCGATCATCTCCACCACCGAGGTGCTCGCCTCCGAGCCCGCGCTCGCCTCCGACCCCGAGCTCGCCGTGCTGGCCCGGTCGGCCCTCCAGGCCGGTCACCGCATGGACGCGATGATCCAGTCGATCCTGGACTTCACCCAGGTGGGCGCTCGGCTGCGCAACGAGCCGGTCGACCTGGACGCGGTGCTCGACGACGTGCTCTCCGACCTCTGCCCGGTGCTCGAGGAGCGAGCGGTCCAGGTCCGTCGCGAGCCGCTGCCCCAGGTGCGGGGCGACCGTCAGCAGCTGCACGCGGTGCTGCTCAACGTGGTCTCGAACGCGGTGAAGTACACCCCTCCCGGCCGGACGCCCGAGGTCGGGGTCCGGGCCGAGCGCGTGGGCGGCTCGTGGGCCGTGACCGTCACCGACAACGGGCGCGGGGTCCCGCCCGAGCAGCGCGAGGCGCTCTTCGGGCTCTACCAGCGCGGACCCGGGCCGGTCGAGGGCACCGGCATCGGGCTGGCCACGGCCCGGCGGGTGATCGAGGCCCACGGCGGCCGCATCGGGATGAGCGACGGTCCTGACGGCGTCGGCACCCGGGTGTGGTTCCTGCTGCCCCAGTGAGGCCGGTGACGACGCCCGACATCTTCTTCCGCCGACCTGTCGTATCCGGTCCACCCCGTTCGTGGAACCCGTGACCGGACAGGATGGACGCCGTACCCGGCGCCCACGAAAGCTCGAGGAGACCGCAATGCCGCAGTACATGCTTTCCGTCAGCCACCCCGCCGACGTCGACTTCTCCGCCATGAGCGAGGACGACATGCAGCGCGTCTTCAGCCAGGTCGACGCGTTCAACGCCGACCTCCGAGCCACCGGCGCCTGGGTGTTCGCCGGCGGGCTGATGCCGATCAGCGACGCGACCACGGTCGACGCCACCGGCAGCGAGCCGGTCGTGACCGACGGTCCCTACGCCGAGGCCAAGGAGTACCTCGGCGGCTTCTGGGTGATCGAGGCCTCCGACCTCGACGCCGCGCTGGAGATCGCCAGCCGCGGCTCGGCCGCCTGCGAGGGCAAGGTCGAGGTCCGCCCGTTCCAGTCCGAGCCCGAGTGACCGCTCCGGGCACCCCGAGGCCGGGTGACCCGGCCGCGCTCGCCGTCGAGGACGTCGTACGCCGCGAGCACGGTCGGGTCCTGGCCGGCCTGATCCGCCGGTTCGGCGACATCGACCTGGCCGAGGACGCGCTCGGCGAGGCGCTGGTCGTCGCGCTCGAGCGCTGGCCCGCCGACGGCGTACCCCCCAACCCAGCGGGCTGGCTCACCACCACCGCAGCGCGCAAGGCGCTGGACCGGCTGCGACGGGAGAGCCGCCGCGACGACAAGCACGCGGAGGCCGCCATGCTCCACGACGACACCCCTCCGGACCCGACGGGTCCGGTCACCGACGACCGGCTGCGGCTGATCTTCACCTGCTGCCACCCCGCCCTGGCCGAGGAGAACCGCGTCGCGCTCACCCTGCGCCTGCTCGGCGGCCTGACCGTGGCCGAGATCGCGCACGCCTTCCTCGTGCCCGAGACGACGATGGCGCAGCGCATCACCCGGGCGAAGCAGAAGATCCGCAACGCCCACATCCCCTACACCGTCCCCTCGGCCACGGACCTGCCCCGCCGGCTCTCGGGGGTGCTCGCGGTGCTCTACCTGGTGTTCAACGAGGGCTACCTCGCGTCCGGGCCCGACGCCGACCCCGTGCGCGAGGACCTCTGCACCGAGGCGATCCGGCTGACCCGCCAGGTCCGCGAGGTGGCCACCGCCCTCGGCCCTCAGCCCGAGATCGACGGACTGCTCGCCCTCATGCTGCTGCTCGAGGCCCGGCGGCCGGCACGCGTCCGCGACGGCGTGCTCGTCACGCTCGAGCAGCAGGACCGCGGGCTGTGGGACCGCGACCTCATCGCCGAAGGACACACGCTGGTGCGGGGCTGCCTGGCGCTCGGCCGGCCGGGGCCCTACCAGCTGCAGGCGGCCGTCAACGCCGTCCACACCGACGCCGCCACCGCCGAGGCGACCGACTGGTCGCAGATCGTGCAGCTCTACGACCACCTGCTGCGGCTCGCCCCGAACCCGGTCGTCGCGCTCAACCGCGCGGTCGCCGTCGCCGAGCTCGACGGGCCCGAGGTCGCCCTCGCCCAGGTCGAGCGGCTCGACCTCGCGTCGTACCACGCCTGGCACGCGACCCGCGCCGACCTGCTGCGCCGCCTGGGCCGCACCGAGGACGCGCGAGCGGCGTACGACGCGGCGATCGAGGCTGCGGGCAACGCCGCGGAGCGTGCCTGGCTCGCCCACCGCCGCGACGGGTTGGGGTCGGTTTCACCAGGGCCCTAGTGATGTGGTCACCCCCTCCTGCGGACCGGTGCGTGGCAGACTGCCAGCCATGGCTGACAAGGACACCGGAGAGCCCGACGAGTCGTCACTGGAGCTCCCGTCGCTGTTCGGCAGGAAGAAGAAGCGCGGCAAGGCGGAGGCCCCGGCCGAGACGCCGCCCGAGCCCGCCGCCTCCGAGGAGACGGCGGTGATCGAGCCGGTCGCCGCGCCGGTCGCGGAGCCGGTCGCCGAGCCCGCCCCTGCACCCGAGCCCACACGCGCGCCCGCACGCGCCCCTGCTCCCGTGGCCGAGGAGACCGCGGTGATCCCGCCCGTCGCCGAGCCGGCGCCGGTGGCGACCGCGGGCGCCCGGCGCGAGGACGACCAGCCGGTCTTCGACGCGGCACCGGAGGGCGGGGCCCGCAAGGCACCCCGGCCCAAGCGCGAGGCACCCTCGCTCCCGTCGCTCGGCGCCTCGGTCGCGGCCCTCGTGGTGGGTGCCCTGGTCGGGCTGCTCGGGGTCGGGCTGACCTTCGGCTCGCTCAAGGCGTGCGACGCGGTGACCGGCACCGACTCGTGCGGCGGCCCGGGCCTCCTCGTCGTCCTCGTCGTCGTGGTGCTGATGATCATGGCCGGCAGCGCGCTGCTGCGGGCCTTCGGCGTGCCCGAGCCCGGTGGTCTGAGCTTCCTCGGCGTAGCGATCTTCGTCGCGCTCTGCCTGGTCTTCCTGCTCGAACAGCTCCTCGAGCCGTGGATGGTCGTGGTCGGCCCGGCGCTGTGCCTGGTGTCGTTCGGGATCGCCCACTGGGTGGTCAACCGGTTCAACACCGAGCTCCTCGCCGAGGAGGGTGCCGAGCCGCACGACGTGCGCTGATAGCCCCCCGGACACGACGAAGCCCCCGCCCAGCAGGACGGGGGCTTCGTGGTGATCGGGTCAGCGCGAGGCGGCGATCAGCTCGGCGATCTGCACGGTGTTGAGCGCCGCGCCCTTGCGCAGGTTGTCGTTGCTGACGAACAGCACGAGACCACGCTCGCCCTCCACCGACTGGTCCTGCCGCACGCGACCGACGTACGACGGGTCCTTGCCGGCCGCGGCCAGCGGCGTCGGGACCTCGCTCACCACGACGCCTGGTGCCTCGGCGAGCAGCTCGAGCGCGCGCTTGGCGGGCAGGGCCGAGGCGAACTCGACGTTGAGCGACAGCGAGTGGCCGGTGAAGACCGGGACGCGGACGCAGGTGCCTGAGACGCGCAGGTCGGGGATCTCGAGGATCTTGCGCGACTCGTTGCGCAGCTTCTGCTCCTCGTCGGTCTCGTTGGAGCCGTCGTCGACGACCGAGCCGGCCATGGGGAGCACGTTGAACGCGATCGGGGCGACGTACTTCACCGGCGCCGGCAGCTCGAACGCCGAGCCGTCGTAGGCCAGCGCGCGCGGGTCGGAGACGGACGCCAGCTGGCCGGCGAGCTCCTCGACGCCGGCGATGCCGGAGCCGGAGACCGCCTGGTAGGTGCTGGCCACCAGGCGCACCAGCCCGGCCTCGTCGTGCAGCGGCTTGAGGACCGGCATCGCGGCCATCGTCGTGCAGTTGGGGTTGGCGATGATGCCCTTGACGGCCTGGGCGATCGCGTGGGGGTTGACCTCGCTGACCACCAGCGGGACGTCGGGATCCTTGCGCCAGGCCGAGGAGTTGTCGACGACGGTGACCCCGGCCGCTGCGAAGCGCGGCGCCTGCGCACGTGAGGCGGTCGCGCCCGCGGAGAACAGCGCGATGTCGAGCCCGGTCGGGTCGGCGGTCTCGGTGTCCTCGACCACGACCTCCCGGTCGCCCCAGGTCAGGGTCTTGCCGGCCGAGCGGGCGGAGGCGAAGAAGCGCAGCTGGTCGACGGGGAAGCCACGCTCGAGCAGGATGTCGCGCATCGCGACGCCGACCTGCCCGGTCGCGCCGACGATGCCGACGTTGAGGCTCATCGGCCGGTCCCGCCGTAGACGACGGCCTCGACCTGGTCGGAGTCGAGGTCGAAGGCCGCGTGGGCGGCGCGGACGGCGTCGTCGACCTGGAGCTCGTCGACGACCACCGAGATGCGGATCTCGGAGGTGGAGATCATCTGGATGTTGACGCCCGCGGCGGCCAGGGCGGAGAAGAACTTGGCGGTCACACCCGGGTGCGAGCGCATGCCGGCGCCGATCAGCGAGACCTTGCCGATCTGGTCGTCGTAGAGCAGGGAGGCGTAGCCGACCTCGTCCTTGATCCGGTCGAGCGCGGTCATCGCCGTGCCGCCGTCGGTGCGCGGGAGGCTGAAGGAGATGTCGGTCAGGTTGGTCGAGGCCGCCGAGATGTTCTGCACGATCATGTCGAGGTTGATGCCGGCAGCGGCCAGTGCCTCGAAGATGCGCGCGGCCTCACCGATCTTGTCCGGGACGCCGACCACGGTGATCTTGGCTTCGGAGCGGTCGTGCGCGACGCCGGCGATGATGGCCTGTTCCATGGTGGTGCTCTCTCCAGTCGGGGGCGTGTTGCTGATCCAGGTGCCGGTGAGCTTGCTGAACGACGAGCGCACGTGGATCGGGATGTCGTAGCGGCGGGCGTACTCCACGCAGCGCAGGTGCAGGATCTTGGCGCCGCACGCGGCCATCTCGAGCATCTCCTCGTAGGAGACGTGCTCCAGCCGCTGGGCGCTGGCGACGATGCGCGGGTCGGCGGTGAAGACCCCGTCGACGTCGGTGTAGATCTCGCAGACGTCGGCGCGCAGTGCGGCGGCCAGCGCGACCGCGGTGGTGTCGGAGCCGCCACGGCCGAGCGTGGTGATGTCCTTGGTGTCCTGGCTGACGCCCTGGAAGCCGGCGACGATCGCGATCGCACCCTCGTCGAGGGCCTTCTGGATGCGCCCGGGCGTGACGTCGATGATCTTGGCCCTGCCGTGCGTGCTGTCGGTGATCACGCCGGCCTGGCTGCCGGTGAAGGAGCGGGCCTCGTGACCGAGGTTGCCGACGGCCATGGCCAGGAGTGCCATCGAGATGCGCTCGCCCGCGGTGAGCAGCATGTCGAGCTCGCGCGCCGGAGGCATCGGCGAGACCTGCTGGGCGAGGTCGATCAGCTCGTCGGTGCTGTCGCCCATCGCGGAGACCACGACGACGACCTCGTTGCCGGCGCGCTTGGCGTCGACGACGCGCTGCGCGACGCGCTTCACGCTCTCGGCATCAGCGACGGAGGACCCTCCGTACTTCTGCACGACTACACCCACGACACTCCTCGATTCCCTCGGCTCCCCTGCCTGCGCCGAGGGCGATCCTACCGGCGCGCGACAGCACCCTCGAACCGATATCGGCGTACGACGACCGCGCACGAAGCCGCGCACGTCGCAGATCTTGCGGTGGAGCGACCGGGATCACACCGCGGGACGGAAAATTTCCGGCCGCGGCCGGGTGGGCCTCAGTCCTGGTCGAGCGCCCCGAGGACCTCGATGACGGCGGAGTCGTCCTGCCCGAGGTCGGCGTCGAGCCGGTCGTGGGCGACGACCGCCTGCAGCGCCCGCAGGACCGCGATCGCCTCGGAGCCCCAGGACACGTGGTAGGAGAACTGCCACCACCACAGCGCCTCGGTCACCCGGCCGCTGCGGTAGTGCCGCAGACCGTGGGCGATCGCGGTCGCGATCGAGGTCAGCTCGTCGGACAGCAGGGACGGGACGATCTCCGGGGTCTCGGCGTAGGGGTCGAAGACCACCGTGAACGCGTCGAAGTCCTCGAACAGCACGCCGAGCCGGTGGCGCATCGCGTCGAGGTCGGGGTCGGGCCCGGCGTCGGGCTCGTACTCCTCCTGCGGCTCGAAGTCGACCTGCATGCCGAGCCGGGCGCCGGCCAGCAGCAGCTGGCTGGTCTCCAGCAGCATCAGGGGGACGGCGGTGCCGCCGTCGTCGCCGCGCGAGATCGCCTGCACGGCGATGAGGAACGACTCGACCTGGTCGGCGATGGCCTGGGCGAAGTCGACGAGGTCCTCGTCGAGCGGTGCCAGGTCTTCCTTCGTGAGCAGGTTGTCAGCCATGGACGACCCTCCTCCCTTCGAACGCTCTGCCGAGCGTCACTTCGTCGGCGTACTCGAGATCTCCGCCCACAGGCAGTCCACTCGCCAAGCGCGACACACGCAAGCCCATCGTGCCGAGGAAGCGGGTGAGATACGTCGCGGTCGCCTCGCCCTCGAGGTTGGGGTTGGTCGCGAGGATCACCTCGCTCACCTCCCCGTCGGCCAGGCGCGTCATCAGCTCGCGGATGCGCAGCTGCTCGGGCCCGACGCCGTTCATCGGCGAGATCGCGCCGCCGAGCACGTGGTAGCGGCCGCGGAACTCCTTGGTGCGCTCGATCGCGACGACGTCCTTGGACTCCTCGACCACGCAGATCAGGCTCGCGTCGCGACGCGGGTCGCGGCAGATCCGGCAGGTGTCCTCCTCGGCCACGTTGCCGCAGATCGTGCAGAACCTCACCAGGTCCTTGAGCTTGACCAGGGTCTCCGCCAGGCGGCGTACGTCGACGGGGTCGGTCTCCAGCAGGTGGAAGGCGATGCGCTGGGCGCTCTTGGGGCCGACACCGGGCAGACGGCCCAGCTCGTCGATGAGGTCCTGGACGATGCCTTCGTACATCAGAAGCCCAGCGGCAGACCGGGACTGCCGCCGCTGTCGCCACCACCGAGGGTGCCCAGCCCGGAGGCGAGCGGGCCGAACGCCTCGGCGGCCAGGGCGTCGGCCTTGGCGCGGGCGTCGCGGTAGGCCGCGATGATCAGGTCCTCGAGGTCCTCGGTGTCGTCGGGGTCGAAGGAGCCCGAGCGGATCTTGACCCGGGTCATCTCGCCGGTGCCGTTGACGGTCACCGTGACGAGCCCGTCGGCGACGGTGCCGTCGACCTCGCTCTCGGCGAGGCTCTCCTGGGCGGCCTCCATCTGGGCCTGCATGGCCTGGGCCTGCTGGAGCAGGGCGTTCATGTCGAAGCCACCGAAGTCTGAGCTGGTCATGGTGCTGCCTTCCTGGGTGCTGCTGAGTCGCTGGTGGGTGGGGACGGTCAGCCCCGGGGGATCTCCTCGATCACCTGGGCGCCGAGCTTGGCGGTGAGCATCTGCTCGGTGTCGAGGTGGTCGTCGAGGTCCTGGTCGGAGCGGCTGGCGTCGGCGTCGTCCTGGGCGGTCGCCACGCGGGGCATGGTCGGCGGTGCCAGCGGCGGCGGCTCGGGCGCGCGCTCCGCCTCGGGAGCGGGCGCCGGGGCGGACGGCCGCGACGACGGCTGGTCGCTCGGCGCGGACGTGGACGCCTCGGGCGCGGGGGCGCTCGGGGCGCTCGGGGCGGGGCTCGCGGGTGCCGGGTGTGCGGCCTGGGTGGCCGGCTTGGTCACCGAGACCGGCTGGGCCCCGGGGGTCGCGGATGGGTCGAGGATCGCCTCGACCTTGAGGTCGGCGCCGACCAGGTCGATCAGCGCCTGGCGGACCAGCTCGGGGTTGCCGCCGTCGACGAAGGACTGGCGTGCACCGGGGTTGTTGAAGCCCAGCGTCAGCACCCGGCCCTCGAGGCCGACGGCCTGCGCGTGCTGGCTGAGCACCATCCACGCGAACCGCCGGGTGCCCTTGACCCGGTCGAGCAGGTCGGGCCACAGGCGGCGTACGTCGACCAGGGTCAGCCCGGGCGCGCCACCGGCGGCCGGCGCCTGCGCGGCCGGCCGCTCCGGCTGGGCGGGCGGGGCCTGGGGCTGGGCCGGCTGGGCCGGGGCCTGGGCGGCCGCC
>CAZKZQ010000071.1:2075-15878 GCA_964557235.1 uncultured Nocardioidaceae bacterium | reverse complement strand
CGTCCGCTGCGGGCGAGCAGGCTGCGCTCGGGGCGATAGACCTCGCCGCCCTCGAACATCACCGCGGCCTTGGGGTCGTGCGCGACGACGCCGAGGTCCTGGACCCAGCGCCAGTCGCCACGGATCGCCGCGACCGCGGCCGTGCAGTCGGCCTTCTGCTGGGCCGTCGCGACACCGACGAGCCCGACCCGGGTCGGGCTGTCGGAGAGGTGGTCGGCGAGCGCCTCGAGCCGGCGGCGCGTGTGCAGGACGTTCCACGCGGTGGGGCGATAGACGACCAGCAGGGCGTCGGCGCGGTGCACCAGCGCGAGGTGCGGGGCCTGGGAGTGCACCTGACCGGCGTCCACGACCACGTCGGAGCCGGGGAAGCGGGCGAAGGCCTCGGCCAGGGTCAACCACAACGGGCCGACGGCACGCGACTGCTCCGGGCCGGCGAGGCCGGCGAGCACCCGCTGCCCGCCGAGCGCGGTCTGCGTGTGCTCGCGGACCAGCTCGGGGGTGACGCCGCGACGGGCCATCGGCAGCAGCGACAGCAGTCCGCGGTCGCGGTCGAGCGCCCGGCCGTCCTGGCGCGGGAGGCGCAGTGCGACGTCGCCGCCGCTGGGGTCCGCGTCGACGAGGAGGGTGTCCTGCGGCCAGAGCGCCGCCACGAGCATGGCGGTCGTCGTGGCCCCGGGCGCGCCCTTGGCCGACATCACGGTCACGAGGGCCATCGGGTCACTCCTCGGCCAGGTCGACGACCGGCTTGGCGTCCGCGGGGAGCAGGGTCAGGGCCAGGCTGTTGCCCGAGGCGAGGTCGGCCACCAGGCCGGCGTCGCGGTCGGGCACGAGCACCGAGACGCTCAGCTGCCCGCTGCCGCCGCCGCTGCCCACGTCGACGACGCGAGCGGCCTTGACGATCGAGTCGCCGGGCGAGACCGGGCCGGTCGTCTGGCCGCTGGAGCCGGAGACGTAGACGAGCTGCACGACGTCACCCGGGCTGAGCCGCGAGGTGGTGCGCCGGGTGATGTCGACGACCACGCCGACCACCTGGGCACCGTCGGGGACGATCTCGCCGGCCAGGAACATCTTGCCGTTGAGCAGCGTGCCCTGCGGGATCGAGGAGGCCGCGTGCGTGCCGATGAAGTTCTTGATCGCGTCGGCGTCGATGGTGTCGCCGCCGTCGGCCGCCACCCGGGCGGTGGTGAGGTCACGGGCGGTGATCTCCTGGCCGACCGCGATGTCCGAGCGGGCCACCAGCACCTCGACCCGGCTGCCGCTGCGATAGGACACCAGCGCGCTGCCGAGGGCGCCGACGAGGACCAGCAGCAGGGCCAGGGCGGCCAGGGCCGGGCGCCGGTCGCGTCGGGCCACGGGCAGACGTCCGCGGGTCGGCGCAGGGCCGGTGACGGTGCTCATGTGGGTGGAATCCCCCTCGTTCTCCCAGGTGACGATGCGACGCAGAGGGTATCCGCTTCGGCCCGTATCACCCCAGTCAGGCCTATGGTCACGCCCCACGCGTCCGGGAGCACTATGCCCTGCCCGTCGGGGCACCACACCTGGCCGTTCGGAGGACGGTCGGCCGTCCGGGAGGCGGTGCCGAGCCCCACGTCCGGACGGTGCGCTCGGATCCGTTTGCCGGACCCCCGGGAGGGCAGGTGGAGAGAGGGCCCCGCACCGGCGGGGTCCACCACCGCGACCAAGGAGTCTGCGTGTCGACCGACGCCATCGTCCTGCTCAAGCAGGACCACCAGGAGATCAAGAAGCTGTTCACGGCCTTCGAGCGCGCAGGCGAGGGCGCCCGCAAGGAGAAGGGCCGTCTGGTCGAGCGCATCATCGAGCTGCTCACCGTGCACACCTACATCGAGAACGAGGTCATGTACCCCCGCGTGCGCGAGCTCCTCCCGGACCTGTCGAGCGACATCGACGAGTCCTACGAGGAGCACCACGTCGCTGACCTGATCGTCATGGAGCTGGTCGCGATGTCGCCGGAGGCCGACCGGTTCGACGCCAAGACGACCGTCCTCATCGAGAACGTGCGCCACCACATCGAGGAGGAGGAGGACGAGTGGTTCCCGAAGGTCCGGGAAGCCCTCGGCCGCAAGGTCCTCCAGGAGATCGGCGCCGAGATGGAGAAGGCGCGCAAGAAGGCCCCGCGCAAGCCCTCGCAGCCGAGCGCGCTCAAGAAGACCGTCGACGCGGTCCTCAAGTAGCCCCTCAGCCCGAGCCTGACCCCGAGCCCGACCCCTGGTCGCCGGCCTTGTCGCTCCCCTTGGGGGCGGCCCGGTCGGCGTCCTCGGCCGCCTGCACCGCCTGGCGCACCAGCTCCTGAGCCTGCTTGCTGTTGCGGGCCCAGGCGACCGTGTCGCCCCTGCGCAGAGCCGCGTCCGCGGCGGCGTACTTCTGCTCGGCCTGCTGCAGCAGCGTGAGCACCTCGGGCGGAAGAGCCCCCGTGCCGTCGCCGCCGTTGCCGCCGTTGCCGCCATCGCCGCCGTTGCCGTCGGGTGGGACCGTGCCGCCGCCGCCCGCGTTGTCCAGGACGTTCTGCAGCGCCTGGCTCAGCGTCGTGCCGTAGCCCGCGTCCTGGCCGAAGGAGGCCAGCACGAAGCGGAGCACCGGATAGGTGCCCTGCCCCGTCGGGTTGAGGGCATAGACGGGCTGCACGTAGAGCAGGCCGCCGCCGACCGGCAGGGTCAGCAGGTTGCCGTACTGGATCGAGGCGTTGATCTTGATCGGCGCCAGCTGGTCCTGGATGTCCTTGTCGGAGGCGAAGGTGTTGGCCACCTGCGCGGGGCCCTGCACCGCCGTGTCGTCGGGCAGCCGCAGGATCCGGATCTCGCCGTAGTCGGGACTCGTCGCGTCGGAGTTCACCGCGATGAACGACGCCAGGTTGTCGCGCCCGTTGGGCACGTAGACGCTGGTCAGGGAGAACACCGGCGCCGGTGGCGTCTCCTCGCCACTGCCCGAGCCCGTCCCCGACGTGTCCGTCTCGTCCTCGGGGGTCAGTGAGCTCTTGCCCTTGGCCGGCAGCTGCACCGACAGGCGGTAGGGCGGCTGCTTGCTGGACTGCTCGGCCGGGTCCTGCGGGACGTTCCACAGGTCGGTGCCCTTGTAGAAGTCCTGCGGGCGCGAGACGTGGTACTGCGCCAGGATGCTGCGCTGCACCTTGAACATGTCCTCGGGGAACCGCAGGTGCTGCAGCAGGTCCGGAGAGATGTTCTTCTTGGGCTGCACCAGGTCGGGGAAGATCTTCTTCCACGCGTCGAGGATCGGGTCCTCGTCCCACTCGTAGAGCGTGACCGTGCCGTCGTAGGCGTCGACCGTCGCCTTGACCGAGTTGCGCATGTAGTTGATCTGGTCGGTCGGCAGCGTGACGTAGGACGTCGACGGGGTGAGCGCGTCGCTGATCATCGTCTCGAACGAGTCGCGCTCGGAGTTGGGGTAGCGGTCGGTCATCGTGTAGCCGTCGAGGATCCAGACCACCTTGCCGTCGACCACGGCGGGATAGGGGTCGCCGTCGACGGTCAGCCACGGGGCGACCTTCTGCACGCGGTCGCGCGGGTTGCGGACGTAGAGGATCTTGGAGTTCTCGTTGACCCGGCTGGAGAGCAGGATGTTGGCGTCGCCGTACTTCGCGGCGTAGAGCAGCTTGTTGAACAGCCCGCCGATCGCCACCCCGTCGTCCCCGGAGTACGTCGTGTTGCCGCGCGCCGCGGCGACCTCCTTGGGCACGTCGAGCTCGACGTCCTTGCCGTCGGGCGCCTTGCCGACGATGGAGTACGACGGCGACTTCTCGCCGAAGTAGATCCGGCCCTCGTAGCCGTCGGGGTAGAGGTCGGTCAGGTCACCCGCCGGCGGCAGGTCCTCCTCCGCCCACGGGGGCGTGTCGTCGGGGTTGGGCTGGTCGTCGGCGGTGCGGTTGTTGCCGTAGGCCGCGATGACGCCGTAGCCGTGGGTGTAGACGGTGTGCTCGTTGGCCCAGTTGCGCTGGGAGTCGACCAGGCCCGACTGGTCGAGCTCGCGGACGCCGAGGACGACGTCGCGGGTGTTGCCGTCGATCTTGTAGCGGTCGACGTCGAGCACGCTCGCCACCGAGTAGTAGCCACGCACCTGCTGGAGCTCGTTGAACGCGCGGCTCATCTTCTGCGGGTCGATCAGGCGGATGCCGGGCAGCGACTCCGCGCTCGCGCGCAGCTGCTTGGAGGTGACGTTGACCGTCGCCTCGTAGTCCTGCTCCTCGATCCCGTCGACGCCGTAGGCCTGCCGGGTCGCCTCGATGTTGCGCGCGAGGAACGGCTCCTCCTTGTCCGGCTCGGACGGGCGGACCTGGAACTGCCACACGATCCCGGGCCACACCGCACCGAGCAGCACCGCGGAGAGCACGAGCATGCCGAGGCTCATCGCGGGCAGGAGCCAGGTGCGCCGCGCGATGTTGGCGAAGAACAGCACCGCACAGATCACCGAGATGAACATCAGGATGTTCTTCGCCGGGAGGATCGCGTGGAACGCGGTGTAGTTGATGCCGGTGAACCGCCGCCCCTGATCGGTGGTGAGGTCGAACCGGTCCAGCCAGTAGTCGACCGCCTTGACCAGCACGAACAGCCCGAGCAGCACCGAGAACTGCACCTGGGCGGCCTCGGTGACGCGCTCGCCCGACGGGTTCTGCAGGCGGATGCCGCCGAAGAGGTAGTGCGTGACGATCGCCGCGACCAGGCCCAGCACCGTCATCATCAGCAGCAGGTTGACGACGTAGTGGAACCACGGCAGGGAGAAGACGAAGAAGCCGACGTCGCGCTTGAAGTACGGGTCCTTGGTGCCGAAGTCGACGCCGTTGCGCCACAGCAGGAACGACCGCCACTCCCCCGAGGCCGACCCGCCGGCCATGAGGCCGAGCAGCACGCCCAGGCCGATGACCAGCAGACGGCCCATCGGCTCGACGACGTCGCGGTACTGGTTGAGGCTCAGCTCGGAGGCACGCGGACGGAACACCGGCCGCACGCGGAACGCGATCGCGATGTTGGCCGCGACGAAGCCGCCGAACAGCGTGCCGAACACCACGAACAGCAGCGCCCGCGTCGCGAGCACCGTGCGGAAGACCTCGCCGTAGTCGACGCTGACGAACCACAGCCGGTCGGTCCAGATCGACGTGAAGGCGGACCCGGCGAAGAACAGCGCGATCAGGACGATCGCGGTGTAGAGCAGGGCGCGGCGGCGCTGGGGCCGCGGCCTCGCAGGCTCGGTCGGGCCGTCGTACGCGTCGTCGGGGAAGAGTCCGCTCACGTGATCCTCACTGCTCCGCCGTGGGGTCGGTGCCGTCGGTGGGACCGACGCCCAGGGTGCTCAACAACAACTCTAGGAGGCCGGGCACGAGGTCCGGCGCCTCGAGGACCGCGAAGTCCTCGTCGCGGGAGCGCAACCGCATCGCGGCGTACGCCGACCCGGCCGGCCAGCCCTCGTCCGGACGCTTGGCGGCCGCGATGATGCGGACCTCCTCGCGCTCGGGGTGGGCCGCGGCGAACGCCGCCGCCTCGTCGGCGTCCTCGGGCACCTCGCCCGCGGAGGGCGGCAGCACCAGGCGCTCCACGATCACCGCCGCACCGCGCACCTCCTCGGGCCACTCGATCTGCGCGAGCAGCTCCTCCAGCGGCACCTCGGGCGGCAGCTCACCCTGCTCGACGGTCACCAGGACGTCGGGGTGGGTGTCGGGACCGAGGCCCACGAGGGCAGCCATCTGCGGGTCCTGCGCGAGCAGGTCCCCGGCCGGCACGAGCGCGAACAGCTGGGCCGGCTGGTCCCAGCCCGCCTGCGCCGCGTGCTGCTCGAGCTCGAGCACGGCACCGCGCAGGGTCGGGTCGATGGCCGGCCGCAGCTCCTCGGAGTCCTCGGAGTCCTCGGGGCCCTCGGGGAGCTCGCCCTCGGGCTGGTCGGGCAGGTCCGGCTGGTCGGTCATCGGGTGCACCTCGGCAGGTCGGCGTCGGGGTCGTCGGCATAGGCGGTCAGGGAGTCGATCGCGGACTCGAGCGTGGCGGCCTTCACCAGCCGGATCTCGTCGTCGTCGACGGGGGCGCCGAGGGCGTCGGCGCAGTTGTCGGGCGGCACCAGGAACAACCGAGCGCCGTCGCGCTTCGCGCCCACGATCTTCTGCTGGATGCCGCCGATCGCGCCCACCTCGCCGGTGTCGGTGATCGTGCCCGTGCCGGCGACGTCCGCGCCGCCGGTCAGGTCGCCCGGGGTGAGGGTGTCGTAGATCGCGAGGGCGAACATCAGGCCGGCGCTCGGACCGCCGATGCCGTCGTCGATGCCCACCGACACCGTGAAGGGGAAGCGGTAGCCCGTGCCGGGGAAGATCCCGATCAGCGCCCGGCCCCCGTTGGCCGGGTCGGGGTCGCGCACGGTCGTGATGCGCAGCCGCTTGGTCGTCGGCTCGTCGAAGGACCCGCGCTGCACGACCACGGTGACCGTCGCCCCGGCCTTGACGTCCTTGAGCGCCTTGTAGACCGAGTCGAGCGTGCGGGTGCGCGTGCCGTCGATCGAACGGATCCGGTCGCGGAGCTCGAGCTTGCCGGCCGAGGGCCCGCCCGGGGACAGGCCGATCACCTCGGGGAACGTCTTGAGGCGGTAGCCCAGCCGGCGCAGGGCCGCCGCGATGGCGGTGTCCTGGGAGGTCACCATCTGCGCCGCCGACAGGGCGCGCTCGTCCTCGCTGGTCGTCGTCTTGGGATAGACCGCGTCGCGCGGGAGCAGCGCCGAGTCGTCGTCCCACCACGCCTGCAGCGCCTCCGCGAGGAGCACCCGGTGGTCCGGCGTCGACTCCGAGACGGTCACCAGCCGCAGCTCACCGGACGGGTCGTAGGTCTTCGCCCCGTCGACCTTGACGATCGGCTCCTTGCGGAAGGTGCCGAGGATGTCCACGGTCGGCCCCGGGTTCATCGTCACGAAGGGCATCGGCGACGCCACGATCCCGGCCACGAGCAGCACGATCGCGGCGACCGAGGTCACCGTGGCGGCCGAGCGGCGGTTCATGGCCTCACCCTCTCAGACCCCTGGTCGGAGCCACCCGCCGGTTGAGCTCAGCGACGCGAGGGGCGTACGGCGATGCCGGTGCTGCGGTCGTGCACCTTGGGCAGCCGGGGATAGTGCGTGGCGGGGTGCTCCTTGGCGATCGCGGCGGCGAACTTCTCGTAGTCGGCCTCGGACCGCTCGCGCGGCGTGTCCTTCTGGGGCCGGCCGGCCCACGCCGCCCAGAGCATCGCCACGAGCGTCGCGCCGCCGGCAGGCGCCAACCACCACAGGATCTCCACGCCCCCACGGTAGGCGCGGCAGCGCGCGGATCGCCGTATCCCACACCGGACCGGCGTCGAGGAGACCTGCGGACGCGCCGGCCGAGCGTGCGGGCGCCCGGGGTGGCCTGCGCACGGCCGCGCCGGGGGAGCGTAAAAGCCGCGTGGGCGTCGTCGCCGGACCGGACCACAGCGGGAGCCACCGGACGACACGCGTGCAGCTCCCCCGGTGTGGACGGGAGCAGGGCACCCCGGGTGCCCGCACCCACGGTCAGGGCGTCCCGACCCACTCCTCGGTGCCGTCCTCGAACAGCTGGTGCTTCCAGATCGGCACCTGCGCCTTCAGGTCGTCGATCAGGGCGCGGGAGGCGTCGAAGGCCTCGCCCCGGTGGGCGGCGGAGACCGCGACGACGACGGCGAGGTCGCCGATGGCCAGCGGGCCGGTGCGGTGGACGGCGGCGACGGCGATGACGTCGTACTTCTGGTCGACGACCTCGGCGACCTCGCGGAGGCGCTCGAGGGCGGTGGGGTGGGCGGAGTAGTCCAGACCGGTGACCGACTTGTCACTGTCGTGGTCGCGCACGGCGCCGATGAACACGGTGGTGCCACCCGCCGCCCGATCCGCCACGGCGTCGGCGACCTCGTCCACGGAGAGGGGGGTGTCGCGCAGGTCGATCAGTCGGACTGTCACAGACGCGAGGTTAGCCCGTTGCGGTCCCGGCCGTAGGGTGGACGCATGGCGCAGAACCCCGGAGCAGACGACCCGAACGAGGAGCCCGAGGAGGGTCGCGACAAGCCGCAGAACCCCTTCGCCGGCACGCCGTTCGAGGCGGTCTTCGACATGCTCGGCGGGCAGGGCGGCCAGCTGCCGGACCTCTCCGCGCTGGGTGGCCTCGGAGGCGCCGGTGGTGCGGGCGGCATCGACCTCAACGCGCTGATGGGCCAGTTCCAGGCGATGATGCAGCCGCACGACGGCACGGTGAACTGGAACCTCGCGCGCGACACCGCCCGGCGGGTGACCGCGAGCGCGGCGGATCCGTCGGTGACCACGGCCGAGGACGCCCGCATCGGCGACGCGCTGCGCCTGGCCGACCACTGGCTCGACGGCGTCACCGACTTCCCCAGCGGGATCAGCACGACCGTCGGCTGGAGCCGCGCGGAGTGGGTCGAGCAGACGCTCCCCACCTGGCAGCAGCTCGTCGAGCCCGTGGCCCAGCACGTCGTCAAGGCGATGACCGAGGCCCTGCCCGCCGAGACCCGGGCGATGGCCGGACCGCTCATGGGCATGCTCGGCCAGGCCGGCGGTGCGATCTTCGGCACCCAGGTCGGCCAGGCGATCGGCACCCTCGCGACCGAGGTGCTGGGGGCCACCGACATCGGCCTCCCCCTGGCCCCCGTGGGCCGCGCGGCGCTCGTGCCGAGCAACGTCGACGCGTTCGCCGAGGGCCTCGACGTGCCCGCCGACGACGTCCGTCTCTACCTCGCGCTGCGCGAGGCCGCCCACCAGCGGCTGTTCGCCCACGTGCCGTGGCTGCGCGGCCACCTGGTCAGCGCGGTCGAGGACTACGGCCGCGGCATGCGCATCGACCTCGGCAAGATCGAGGAGCAGATGGGCGGCGTCGACCCGACCAACCCGGCCGCCCTCCAGGAGGCCATGTCGAGCGGGCTCTTCGAGCCGCAGAAGACCCCCGAGCAGCAGGCCGCCCTGACCCGCCTGGAGACCCTGCTCGCGCTGGTCGAGGGCTGGGTCGACGACGTGGTCAACCAGGCCTGCGCCGACCGCATGCCCAGCGCCGGCAAGCTGCAGGAGGTGATCCGGCGACGCCGGGCCGCGGGCGGTCCCGCGGAGGACACCTTCGCCGCCCTGGTCGGTCTCGAGCTGCGTCCCCGTCGACTCCGCGACGCGGCGGCCCTGTGGGGCAACCTGCGGGTGCGCAAGGGCGTCGAGGCGCGCGACTCCGTGTGGCGCCACCCCGACCTGATGCCGGGGGCGGCCGACCTCGACGACCCGCTGGGCTTCGCCGAGACCTCCACCCCGGCCGAGATCGAGGACCAGGCCGACGCCATGCTCGGCGACGACTTCGACGCCGCGCTCCAGCAGCTGCTCGAGGGCGACCAGGGCCCGGGCCCGTCCGAGGACGACCCCGAGCGTTGAGCCCTGACCCGGGCGTGGGCCACGCGGCCGCGCTGGCCACCCTGCTCGCCTGGCAGGCCCCCGACGAGCGGCAGGAGCGCCTGCGGTCGTCGTACGCCGAGCACCTGCGGGCGCACGCCGACGGACACCTGCGCACGTGCCGGCCCGACCACCTCACCGCGAGCGTGCTCGTGGTCTCGCGCGATGCCTCGCAGGTGCTGCTCACCCACCACCGCCGCGCCGACGCGTGGTTCCAGCTCGGCGGTCACGTGGAGCCCGACGACGCCTCGCTGGAGGCCGCGGCCGAGCGCGAGCTGCGCGAGGAGTCCGGGCTCGGCGACTACGTCATCGACCCCGTGCCCGTGCAGCTCGACCGCCACGAGGTGCCGTTCTGCGGCGACGGCGGCGACCACCTCGACGTGCGGTTCGTCGCGGTGGCCGACCCGGCCGACGCGGTGACCGTCACCGAGGAGTCGCACGACGTGCGCTGGTGGCCGGCCGAAGACCTGCCGTCGGACGAGGCGTCGCTGCGCGAGCTGGTCGCGCGGGCGACCGCACGCGTCCGCGCCTAGCCCTCCTCGGCCTCGGTCGGAGGGGGCACCCGGCCCACCGACTCCACGCCCTCGAGGAAGCCCCTGGCCCGCTCGGACTTGGGATAGCGGTCGACCATGCGCCAGAACGCCTCGGTGTGCCCGCCCTCGAGCAGGTGGGCCAGCTCGTGGACGAGCACGTAGTCGACCACCCAGCCCGGCATCGCCTGCAGCCGCGTGGACAGCCGGATCGACTTGTCCCGCGGGGTGCACGACCCCCAGCGCGAGCGCTGGTTGTCGACCCACCGGACCGACGCGGGGCGGGCGAGACCCTCGAGGTACTTCTCCGACAGCTGCTGCGCTCGGCTGAGCAGGGCCTCGTCGCTGGGCTTGCGCCGGGCCTCCGACCTCCTCAGCCGGGCGACCATCGTGTCGACCCACTCGCGCTCCTCGGCCCGGCTCATCCGCGCCGGCATGAGGACGACGATGTGCCCGTCGGTGTCGCGATAGGCCGACACGGTGCGACGGCGACGCCGGCTGCGTCGGACCTCCACCTCGGGCATGGGGGCAACCTAGCCCGTCGAGAGGCTCCCGGCCGGGCGGCGCGAGCAGGCTCAGGACGGCCGGCGCCGCGAGGTCCACTCGAGCAGCTGCTCGAGCGGCCACGTGGTGACCACCCGCTCGGCCGGCACTCCGGCCGCCTCGGCCCGGGCGGCGCCGTACTGGAGGAAGTCGAGCTGGCCCGGCGCATGGGCGTCGGTGTCGATGCTGAACAGGCAGCCCGCGTCCAGGGCGAGGGCGATCAGGTCGTCGGGCGGGTCCTGCCGCTCGGGGCGGCTGTTGATCTCGACCGCGACCCCGTGCTCGGCGCACGCCTCGAACACCGCGACCGCGTCGAACTCGCTCTGCGGCCGCGTGCCACGGCCGCCGCGGACCAGCCGCCCGGTGCAGTGCCCGAGCACGTCGACGTAGGGGTTGGCGATCGCGCCGAGCATGCGCCGCGTCATCGGCTTGGACTCCATGCGCAGCTTGGAGTGGACGCTCGCGACGACCACGTCGAGCCGCGCGAGCATCGCCTCGGTCTGGTCGAGCCCGCCGTCGTCGAGGATGTCGACCTCGATGCCCTTGAGCAGGCGGAACGACGTCCCGAGGTGGCTGTTGATCCCGTCCACCACGCCGAGCTGGCGGGTGAGCCGCTCGACGGACAGCCCGCGGGCCACCTTGAGCCGTGGCGAGTGGTCGGTGAGCGCCTGGTACTCCCGCCCCAGCTCGACCGCGGTCATCACCATCTCCTCGATCGGCGAGCCGCCGTCGGACCAGTCGGAGTGGCTGTGCAGGTCGCCGCGCAGCTGCGCCCGCAGGTCCTCGCCGCCCTGGACCAGGGGTCCGGCGGTCGCCTCGAGGTCCGCGAGGTACGCCGGCACGCGACCGGCGTGCGCGTCGGCGATCACCGCGGCGGTGGCCTTGCCGATGCCGTCCAGCTCGGTGAGCGTGCCGGCCGCGCAGCGACGGTCGAGCTCGTCGGGGCCGAGCGTGAGGACGGTCGTGACCGCCCCGCGGAACGCCTTGACCTTGTAGGTGTCGGCCAGCCGGCGCTCGAGCAGGAACGCGACCCGTCGCAGGGCGGCGACGGGCCCGAGCGGCGGTCCCCCACTGGTCTGGTCCACCTGGCTCCTCCGGGCCGAGAACTTCTCGTGCACAGGCTGTGCACGCCGGTCCTGCGCATCCTCGCAGGTCAGTCGCCTGCGGGCCGACCCCGGATCGGCGGGCAGGGTCCGGCGTCCACATCGTCGTACCCAGGCCGGACGGGGTGTTCCACAGGCTCCCGCCCGCGGTCCACACCCTCTCCACAGGGTTCTCCACAGGCGTGGAGAAGCTGTCGTTGACCCTGCGCCCGGCCCCGACCTAGGTTCACTGGCAACGAGGCCCCGGGCCCTCGGAGCGGCACCCACACGGGGAAGGTGAGTGCCGGACCGAGCAGCCCGGGGCCCCTGCAATTCCCGGGCGCGACGGTCGGGCCCGCCGGCCTCAGGCCTCGGGCCCGGGCGTCCCGAACGCGACCGCGAGCAGCTCGGGCCCCAGCGTCGCCGCGTCGCTCAACGAGGCCCAGTCGACCAGGCCCAGCACCGCCTCGGCCGGCCTGACCACCAGCCACAGCCACCGCCCGTCGGCCTCCCCGGCGAGGACCGTGAGGTCCTCCTCGTCGTCCGCGGGTCGCGGCACGGCCCACAGCGGCACGCTCGTCCCGTCCACCCGCAGCCGCACCGCCGCCGGCTGGTCCGCGGTCGACCGGCCGGGGTCGCTGTGCGTGACGCCGGCCAGGTTCGCGCCGAGGCCGACCCCGGGCTCCTCGGTCACCACCGTCAGCGAGACGCCGCCGTCCTCGGGGGTGAGACCGCTGCAGGTCGCGTACGTCGCGCGCGGCACCTCGCCCTCGTCCCCGACGCACCCGAAGTCGGCCACGGCCCAGCCCGGGGGCAGGGGCCAGGTGAGCCAGGTCGGGAGTCCCCGCGAGAGCACGAGGTGCTCGGCGAACGCCTCGTAGGAGACCTCGGTCGCGCGCCAGCAGGGCTGCACGGTGCCGTGCAGCGGGCACTGCCACGACCCCGCGGCAGGTCCGCCCTCCAGGACCGTCCCGCACTGCGCGCACGTCGGATGCAGCCTCATGCAGGCACGGTCCTCGCCCCCGACCGTGCCGTCAACCACTCGTTCCGGGGGTCTGCGAGCCGCCCGTGACCGACCCGGGCCATGGCGGACGGCCCACTCGGGTGGTTGGCGCGCGTGGACAGCGCCCGGCGCTGCACGCGGTCCTAGATTGGTGCCATGGAGGGCAGCGAAGCGACCCGGACCCGGTGCGCGGGCGGGATCGTCCGCGACGACCGCGACCGGATCCTGCTCGTGCGACGTGGTCAGGAGCCCGACCGCGGGCGCTGGTCGATCCCCGGCGGGCGCGTCGAGCCCGGCGAGACCAGCCAGGACGCCGTCGTGCGCGAGGTCTTCGAGGAGACCGGGGTCCGCGTGGTCGTCACCGGGGTCGCGGGCTACGTCGAGCGGCCCTCCCCCGACGGCGGCGTCTACGAGATCGAGGACTACTTCGCCCGGGTCGAGCCGGGCACGAACCCCCACGAGCTCCGCGCCGGGAGCGACGCGGACGACGTCGCGTGGTTCCCTCCGCACCGCATCGAGGAGCTCGACCTGAGCACCGGCCTGCTGCGGACCCTGCGCGAGTGGGGTGTGCTGCCGGGCCTGCAGTGACGGCGCGACTACCGTGTGGAGCATGCTTCCCCGCTCCTCCCGTGCCACCCGGCACGTGGTCGCCAGCGCGCTCGTCCTCGCCCTCGCCGGCCTGACCGCCTGCGGCGGTGAGGAGACCCCGACAGCCGATCCCACGCCCGAGGTGACCGAGTCCCTCCAGCCCACGGGTGACCCGACCGACGGGGTCGAGGTCGGCGGCGACGGCTACACCCTCGTCGCCCCGCCCGGCTGGGCCGACTCGACCGCGACCGTCCAGACCCGCTTCTCGCAGGTCGACACCGCCGCCGGCGACACCTCGGTCACCGGGGACTTCGCGGACAACGTCAACGTGATCGTCAGCGACAAGCGCCGGATCAAGACCCAGCGCAAGGCCGAGCGGATCCTGCGCGAGGACCTCGGCGAGGTCGGCAAGCGGGTCCGCATCGAGGAGCCCGGCGAGCTCGACGGCGAGACCGCCTACCACGCGACCGCGCGGCTCAAGGTCGGGCGGATCAAGGTGCGCACCACGCAGTACTTCGCCAAGCACGACGACGCGTGGTACCTCGTGACGTTCTCCTACGGCCCCAACACCGACGCCGAGACCGAGGCCGAGCAGATCCAGTCGATGCTCGACAGCTGGTCCTGG
>CAZKZQ010000071.1:0-1975 GCA_964557235.1 uncultured Nocardioidaceae bacterium | reverse complement strand
CGCCTCACCAGCGGGGCGACTGCGAGCCGGAGGCGAGCCAATTCAACGGCGGGCCGTGGGCCTGCAGGGTGGCGAGGAGCCGCTCCTGGCCGCCGGGCCAGGAGGTGACCCGCACCAGGAACTCCGTGTCCGCGCCGGGTGAGCGGCGGCCCGGCTCGGCGGCGACGTGGACCAGCCGGCGGGTGGCGGTGGCCGCGGCGCCCAGCTGCTCCAGCCGGGCCAGCACGTGCTCCTGCTCGGCCGGGTCGAGGTACTGCCACATCACCGAGTGCCACAGCACCGTCGTCGTCCCCTCGACGGTCTCGAGCGCGTCGACGAAGTCGGCGGCGGACGAGCGGACCACGTCCGGCGGGTGCTCGACGGCGATCGCCAGCGCCGCCCGCAGCCGCTCGAAGCGCGTCACCTGGTCCGGCCAGACGTACGCCGTGAGGGCGAGCCGGCCCTCGGTGGTCGAGACGTCGACGGGGTGCAGGTCGCAGCCCTGGCGCGCGACGATGCGCGGCGTCACGTCGGGCGGCGGCTCCCCCTCCCACGCCGGGTCCAGGCGTACGCCGCTCGCGGGGTCGCCGCGCACCTCGCCGTCGCTGCCGACGAAGGCGAAGCGGTCCACGTGGAGCAGCAGGCCGGCCGACGAGCCGAGCTCGGCCAGCCGGACGGGCAGGGCGCTCCCGGACTCGGCCACCTCGTCGGCCGCGACCGAGCACAGGGCGGCCCAGAGCGCGACCGACCGCCCGACCTCGTTGGTCTGCGGGGCCCGGTCGAGCCAGGAGGCGACCTCGTCGGGCTCCGCGGCGAGGACCTCGCGGAACGCCGCGACGCCGGCCTCCGGCTCCCAGGTGCCGCCCACCGACGGATAGAACGCCGCGAGGGCGCCGGCCCGCCGCTCGAGCACGAGGCGGTGCACGGACCCGAGCAGGCGCAGCGCGATCGCGGCCCCCTCCGGCGGGTCCTCGTGCCCGCGCAGCACGACCCGCAACGCGCTCGACGGGTCGTCGAGGTCAGGGACGAGGCCGCGCAGCAGGTCGGCGTACATCGGCGAACCGAGCACCGCGCACGCCGCCGCCTGCGTCCCGAACCTGGTGGCGAGCGTCGTCCCGCGACTCAGGCGCCGCCCCCGCCGGCCTTGCGGCGGTGCTGGTGCACCCCGCCCTGGGGCCCGTGGGTCTTGGGCGCCTGCTCGTGGGGGTGACCGTGCTCGTCGACCCCCGAGTCGTTGGCCTTCTTCTTGTCGAGGGCCTCGCGCATCTTGGCCATGATCTCGTCCTTGTCGGTCATGTCCCCACGGTGTCATGCGACGAGGGGCCCCGTCGACGCAAAATCGCGTCGGCGGGGCCCCTCTCGCAGGGACCGGGACTCAGCCCTTGAGCGCGTAGTCCTTGAGCAGGGCGCGCCCGATGATCATCTTCTGGATGTCGGAGGTGCCCTCGCCGATCAGCATGAAGGCCGACTCGCGGTAGAGGCGCTCGATCTCGTACTCCTTGGAGTAGCCGTAGCCGCCGTGGATGCGGAACGACGCCTCGACCACCTCGTTGCAGTACTCCGAGGCGAGCATCTTGGCCATGCCGGCCTCGACGTCCATGCGCTTGCCGCCGTCCTTGAGGCGGGCGGCCTTGACCATCATCGTGTGCGCGGCCTCGACCTTGGTCGCCATCTCCGCGAGGCGGAAGAGCACGGCCTGGTGGTCGGCGATCTTCTTGCCGAAGGTCTCGCGCTGCTGGGCGTAGTCGATGGCGAGCTCGAAGGCGCGGATCGCGATGCCGCACGCGCGGGCGGCGACGTTGACGCGACCGACCTCGACGCCGTCCATCATCTGGAAGAAGCCCTGGCCGGTCTCCCCGCCGAGGACCTGGTCGGCCGAGATCTTGTGCTTGTCGAGGATGAGCTCGGTGGTCTCGACGCCCTTGTAGCCCATCTTGTGGAGCTTGCCGGGGACCGTGACGCCCTGCGCGGTCTCGCCGAAGCCGGGCTCCTTCTC
>CAZKZQ010000070.1:0-16057 GCA_964557235.1 uncultured Nocardioidaceae bacterium | reverse complement strand
GGAAGATGCCGGGGAAGGCCAGCACGTTGTTGATCTGGTTGGGGAAGTCGGAGCGACCGGTCGCGACCACGCGGGCGTACTTGTGCGCGACGTCGGGGTGCACCTCGGGCGTCGGGTTGGCCAGACCGAAGATCACGGCGTCGGGAGCCATGGTCGCGACGACCTCCTCGGGCACCGTGCCGCCGGAGACGCCGATGTAGACGTCGGCGCCGACCATCGCCTCGGCGAGGGTGCCGCGGCGGCCGGTCGGGTCGGCGGTGTCGCGGGCGAGGTCGGCCTTGACGGGGGTCAGGTCCGCACGCGAGCTGTGCAGGATGCCGCGCCGGTCGGTGACCGCGAGGTCCTTGATGCCCGCGGCCAGCAGGATGCGGGCGACGGCCACGCCGGCCGCGCCGGCACCGGAGATGACCACGCGGGTGGTCTCGTGCAGCCGGCCGGTCAGGCGCAGGGCGTTCTCGAGCGCCGCGAGCGCGACCACGGCCGTGCCGTGCTGGTCGTCGTGGAAGACGGGGATGTCGAGCCGGTCCTTGAGGCGCTGCTCGATCTCGAAGCACCGCGGCGCGGAGATGTCCTCGAGGTTGATGCCGCCGAAGCTGGGCGCCAGGCGCGCGACGGTCTCGACGATCTCGTCGGTGTCGGTGGTGTCGAGGCAGATCGGGACGGCGTCGACGCCGCCGAACTGCTTGAACAGCACCGCCTTGCCCTCCATCACCGGCATGGCGGCCGCGGGGCCGATGTCGCCGAGACCCAGGACCGCGGTGCCGTCGGTGACGACGGCGACCGTGTTGGCGACCCAGGTGTAGTCGTTGACCAGGGCCGGCTCCGCGGCGATCGCCTCGCACACCTGGGCGACGCCCGGGGTGTAGGCCAGCGAGAGGTCGTCGCGACCCTCGAGCGGCACCGTCGCGCGGATCTCCATCTTGCCGTGGAGATGCAGGTCGAAGACCGGCGAACCGGCGCGCGCGGAAGTATCGGAGACCGTCATCGGCCCTTCTCACGATGGTCGACAGGGGGACGTATCAGTCTCCCACAGCCTTTCGGGGGAGCCTCACCAGCACGCGTGCGACCACATCCTGGTCAGGGATCGCCCCCACGCTCCACGAGTCCACGCCCTCGGCCGGGTTGTCCCGCTCGACCCACCAGCCACCCCCCGGCCCCCCGTCGTACGACGTCGCGCGCTTGACCGCGACCGTCCCGTCGGGCAGGCGTACGACGGCCAGGCCGCCCCTGCGCGGGCGCAGCCCGTGCGCCACGAGGAGCACGTCACCGGCCACGAGGGTGGGCTCCATGGAGCGTCCGTGGACGCGGGCCAGCCCCAGACGGATCACTGCACCTCCCTACGGGTGAGGCCCCGGGCGCTCGGTTGCCACCACACTTCGACAGCGCGGGACGGGCGTACCGCGACTCGGGGCACGGGAGTAGTGTCCCAAGACAGAAGGACCCCTGCGGAACCCCTGCAGGACCCCACCGACCACCCGACCGAAGGGACCCCGAATGCTCTCGCGGATCTTCGCCCGCACCATCGACGTGCACGCCCACTGCGACCTCCCCTGCGGCGTCTACGACCCCGCGCAGGCCCGCATCGAGGCGGAGTCGATCAAGGCGATCATCGGCAAGCTCGCCGACAACGACGACCCCGACTTCCGCACGCGCGCGGTCATCATCAAGGAGCAGCGCAGCGAGCTGGTCAAGCACCACCTCTGGGTGCTGTGGACCGACTACTTCAAGCCGCCGCACTTCGAGAAGTTCCCCCAGCTGCACACGCTGGTCAACGAGGCCACCAAGCTCGCCGGCGCGACCGGCACCAAGGGCTCGATGGACGCGTCCACGGCTGACGAGCTGCTCGCCAAGATCGACGAGATCGCCGAGATCTTCGCCGAGACCAAGAAGGGCTGAGCCCAGACGCCCGAGGGGCCGGCCGAGGCCGGTCCCTCGGTCCGCGTCCGGAGCCGCCCCGACCGAGCCCGACCGACACAGACAAGGAGTCCCCCGTGCTGACCGACACGCTGCCCCACGCGACACTGCGGCTGCCGGCCGACAGCTCGTTCCTCGCGGTGCTGCGCACCGCCACCTCGGGGCTGGCCGCGCGGCTGCACTTCACCCTCGAGGACATCGAGGACCTGCGGATCGCGGTGGACGAGGCCTGCGCGCTGCTCATCGGCCAGGCCCGCCCGGGCGCCGCGCTGGAGTGCTCGTTCTGGCTCGGTGAGGCGACCATGACGGTGCAGGTCAGCGCTCCCTCCGACAACCCTGTGGCGCCCTCCCAGCAGGGCTTCGCCTGGACGGTCCTCTCGGCGCTGACCACGACGCTCAGTGCCGACGTCGAGGAGGACCGCCTCGTCATCCGCCTGTCCCGATCGGCAGGCACTCACCCGTGACCTCGACCCCCGCAGCCTCCCCCGACTCCGACGGCGCACCCGACGAGGTGCCGCTCGTCGCCGAGGTCGACGAGGCCGACGACTTCGTCGACGACGACGTCACCCCCGACCTGCACCAGCGCACCACCGAGCTGTTCAACCGCATGCTCGCCGGCGACGAGGTCCAGCGCGAGACCGCCCGCAACGACCTGGTCGAGCTGCACCTCCCGCTCGCGGAGTACCTCGCCCGGCGCTTCGGCAACCGTGGCGAGCCCCACGAGGACCTCGTGCAGGTCGCGACGATCGGCCTGATCAAGGCGATCGACCGCTTCGACCTCGAGCGCGGCGTGGCCTTCTCGACCTATGCCACCCCCACGATCGTCGGCGAGATCAAGCGCCACTTCCGCGACCGCGGCTGGACCATCCGGGTGCCGCGGCGCCTGCAGGAGATCCAGTCGGTGATCAGCCAGGCGGTCTCCGACCTCGGCCAGGAGCTGGGCCGCTCCCCCACGGTCGCCGAGCTCGCCAAGAAGGTCGGGATGAGCGAGGAGGAGATCCTCGAGGGCCTGGAGTCCGCCAACGCCTACAGCCCGCTCAGCCTCGACGCCCCCGACCCCGCCGGCGAGGTGGGCGCGGTGATCGAGCAGCTCGGCGACTACGACGAGGCGCTCTCGGCGGTGGTGGACCGCGAGACGGTCAAGCCGCTCCTGGACGCCCTCGACGCGCGGTCCAAGCGCATCCTGCTGCTGCGGTTCTTCCGCAACATGACCCAGTCGCAGATCGCCGAGGAGCTCGGGATCTCGCAGATGCACGTGAGCCGGCTGCTCAGCCGCACGCTCGCGGACCTGCGGTCCAAGCTGGACGAGCACCCGGCCTAGACCGTCGGGCCATCCGCCCGGGTGCGTTCAGGCCTCGTCCGCTGCCGCCAGGGCGGCCAGCGAGTCGGGGTGGAAGATGCCCGCGAGCACCACCAGCCCGACCAGGATCCCGACCACCGCGACCACGGTGGTGCCGCCGCCCCAGAAGCTGGTCGCGGAGAGCACCTGGATCAGCTGGGCGAGCACGACCGGCGAGCGCGCCCAGGACCTCAGGCGCCGCAGGTTCCACGCGCACCATCCCAGCGCGCCGCCGTACAGCACGAAGAACGCCACCGACGTGACGCCGAGCGCGAACCGCTCGCCGGAGATGTCGAACGCCAGGGTGATGCCGTAGCCGACCATCAGCACGACCTCGACGAAGGTCAACGAGACCGCCACGGAGAGCGGCGCGGGGGCGGAGTCGCGGGCGACCGGGGAATCTCCGGGCCCCGACAGGCGTTGTGCGGGCGTCACGGGTTTGAGCCTACGGGCCCGTGGAGATGTAAACCGCAACACCCGTGTGATGAAACTGACCCGGGCGTGCCCCTTGTGTGGGTCCGGCTTGGTTGACACGATGGTCGTGTCAGAACTTGAACGATCTCATTCGAAATCGACAGCCGACCTGACGCCTCGGGGCGCACGTCGGTTGTTTCTCTTGCAGATCACAACGGGATTCGTGCAAGAACGGGCGGGCTGCGTGGGAGACCCCCATCTGAGCCCGCCGAGTCGAGTTGTTAGGAGCTTCCCGCCATGGATTGGCGTCACCGGTCCGCGTGCCTAGACGAGGACCCGGAGCTTTTCTTCCCCATCGGCAACTCCGGCCCGGCCATCCTCCAGATCGAGGAGGCCAAGCAGGTGTGTCGACGGTGCGAGGTCCGCGAGCAGTGTCTCGCCTGGGCCTTGGAGGCCGGCCAGGACCACGGGGTCTGGGGCGGGCTGAGCGAGGACGAGCGCCGGGCGCTCAAGCGTCGCAACGCTCGTGCCCGCGTGCGCGCCGGGGTCTGAACCCCGCCGCGCGCTTCCCCCCACCACCACCCAGCACATGAGCACCCTCTCCGACCCGTCGGAGGGGGTGTTCGTCGTGTCCGAGATCGCCCGCGAGGACCCTCGACGCCCCGACGTCGTGGCCCTGCTCGGCGAGCACCTGCGCCTGATGCAGAGCCAGTCGCCGCCCGAGGACGTCCACGCCCTCGACCTCGAGGGGCTCACCCGCCCCGAGGTCGCGTTCTTCGCCGTACGCCGGGAGGGGGCGCTGCTCGCGATCGGCGCCCTGCAGGACCTCGGCGAGGGGCACGGCGAGCTGAAGTCGATGCACACGCGCAGCGACCTGCGCCGCTCCGGCCTGGCCCGGCTGCTCGTGCGGCACCTCGTCGAGGAGGCCCGCGCCCGCGGGATGGTCCGCGTGAGCCTGGAGACCGGCACCCAGCCGGGGTTCGCGGCCGCCCGGGGGCTCTACGCCGCGGAGGGGTTCGCCGAGTGCGGCCCGTTCGGCGCCTACGCCCCGAGCCCGTACAGCACGTTCATGACCCGCACCCTCTGAGCGCTCACGGGACGTCGGCCACCACCCGCGCCACGGTCCCGCGGGGGTCGCCCGGGCCGAGCGTGAAGGTGCCCCGCAGCTCGGTCTCGACCAGGGTCCGCACGATCGACAGCCCCAGGCTGGTGCTGGCGTCCCCCATCCCCGCCGGCAGCCCGGCACCGTCGTCGCTGACGGACACGGTCAGGCGCTGCCCCTCGCGCGAGGCGCGCACGACCACACGACCGGCTCCGCCGCCGAAGGCGTGCTCGGCGGCGTTCTGCAGCAGCTCGGTGAGGACCATCGCGAGCGCGGTGGCGGCCTCGGCGGGCATGGTGCCGAAGCTGCCCTCCTGCACCACCTCGACGGCTCCGTCGGTGGAGAACACGTCGGCCAGCGCGGCGGTCAGGCCGGCGGCGACCTCGTCGAACTCCACCGACTCCTCCAGCGAGTGGCTCAGCGTCTCGTGCACCAGCGCGATCGACCCGACCCGGCGCGTGGCCTCCTCGAGCGCGGCGCGGGCCTCGGGGACCGTCATGCGCCGGGCCTGGATGCGCAGCAGGGCGGCGACCGTCTGGAGGTTGTTCTTCACGCGGTGGTGGATCTCGCGGATCGTGGCGTCCTTGGTGATCAGGTCGCGGTCGCGGCTGCGCAGGTCGGTGACGTCGCGGACGAGCACGAGCGCGCCCTGCCGCTCCGGTGCTCCCCCGGCGACGGGGGCCAGGAGCGGGATCGAGCGCACCACGAGCACGGTCGACCCGTCGCTCAGCTCGGTCTCGCGCGGGCGGCGGCCGCCGAGCACGGCCCCGAGCGTCTCCTCGTCGGGTCGCCGCTCCGCCGGGATCAGCGCCCGCGTGGTCTCGGCGAGGTCGAGGCCGGCGAGGTCGGTGGTCAGCCCGAGCCGGCGGAACACCGACAGCGCGTTGGGGCTGGCGTAGGACACGCGCCCGGCCGCGGTCAGCCGCACGAAGCCGTCGCCCACCCGGGCGGCCTCGCCGGAGGCGCCGCGCGTCCCGGGGAACGGGAAGAGGCCGGCGCCGATCATCGCGGTCAGCTCGGCGGCGGTGGAGAGGTAGGCCAGCTCGAGCCGCGACGGGGTGCGGACGCCGAGCAGGTTGGTGCTCCGGGCGATCACGCCGAGCAGGCGGTCGCCGCGTCGGACCGGGATCGCCTCGACCCGCACCGGCACCGCGTCACGCAGCTCGGGGGCACCGTCGCGGACGACCCGCCCGGTGCGCAGCGCCTCGTCCAGCATGGGCCGGACGCCTCCCGGCACGTGGGAGCCGACCACGTCGTCGACGTAGGCCGTCGGTCCGGTGGTGGGCCGCATCTGCGCCCCCGCCCACCAGCCGTTGCCCTCGCGGTCCGGCAGCCAGAGGACGAGGTCGGCGAAGGCCAGGTCGGCCACGATCTGCCAGTCGCTCAGGAGCAGCGCCAGCCACGCGAGATCCGCCTCGTCGAGGTCGGTGCGGGCCCGGACCGCCTCGCTCACCGTCGCCACCCCACCAGCGTAGAGGGGCCGGTAGGTTGCCGGACATGACCGACCCCTCCACGACCGACAGCGAGAGCCCCGTCGAGGCGCACAGCGGTGCGCACGCGGTCGCCGTCGCCCAGGCCCATGGCGTCGACGTGCAGTTCACGCTGTCCGGCGCCCACGTCTTCCCGATGTACGACGGCGCCGTCAAGGCCGATCCGCCGATGCGGCTGCTCGACGTGCGCCACGAGCAGACCGCGGTGTTCGCCGCCGAGGCGGTCGGCAAGCTGACCCGCGTGCCCGGCCTGGCCGTGCTCACCGCGGGACCGGGCATCACCAACGGCGTCAGCCCGATCACCCAGGCCCGCTTCAGCGGCGCCCCGCTGGTGGTCATCGGCGGCCGCGCACCGGACAACCGCTGGGGCACCGGCAGCCTCCAGGAGCTCGACCACGTGCCGCTGGTCGCACCGGTGACCAAGCACGCCGCGACCGTGCACGACGCGGCCGAGGTCGCCACCGAGGTCGACCGGGCGTTCACGCTGGCCCGCTCGAGCCACCGCGGGCCGGTGTTCCTCGACGTCCCGATGGACACGTTCTTCGGCTCCTCCTCGGTGGTGCGCCCCGGCACCCCGACCACGCGCGGCGCCGACCCCGACCCCGACGCGATCACCGAGGTCGCCGAGCTGCTGGCCGCGGCCGAGCGCCCGGTGCTGGTCGTCGGCAGCGACGTGTGGGCCGACGGCGCGGAGGACGCAGCCCTCCGACTCGTCGAGGGGGCCGGGCTCCCGGCGGTCACCAACGGCATGGGTCGCGGCGTCGTCCCGGGCGGCCACCCCCTGCTGGTCACCAAGGCCCGCTCGCAGGCGCTGGGCACCGCGGACCTCGTCGTCGTCGTGGGCACGCCGCTGGACTTCCGCCTGTCCTACGGCTCGTTCGGCGGCAAGGACGGCGCCCCGCCCGCGCGGGTCGTCCACCTCGCCGACGCCGAGGACCAGGTGAGCGGTCACGCCGATCTCGCGGGGTCGGCGTACGGCGACCTGACGGCGGTGCTCGACGGCATCCACGAGGCGCTCACCCAGCAGCTGCGCCGCCCGGACTGGTCGGCCTGGACCTCGTCGCTGCAGCAGACCGTCGCCCAGGCCAACGAGCGCGACCGTGCCCTGCTCACCGCCGAGGCCGACCCGGTGCACCCGGCGCGGATCTACGGCGAGCTGCTCCCCCGCCTGGCCGACGACGCGGTCGTCATCGGCGACGGCGGCGACTTCGTGTCCTTCGCCGGCAAGTTCGTCGAGCCCAAGCGTCCGGGAGGCTGGCTGGACCCCGGCCCGTTCGGCTGCCTGGGCGCGGGCCTCGGGGCGGCGATCGGGGCACGCATCTCGCGGCCGTCCAGCCAGGTCTGCCTGCTCCTGGGAGACGGCGCCGCCGGCATGTCGCTGATGGACGTCGACACGCTCGTGCGCCACGACCTCCCGGTGGTGATGGTGATGGGCAACAACGCCGCGTGGGCGCTGGAGAAGGGCCCGATGCAGATGCTCTACGGCTACGACGTGATCGCCGACCTCGCCCCGCGCACCCGCTACGACCAGGTGGTCGAGGCCCTCGGCGGGGCGGGCGAGATGGTCACCGACCCCAAGGACATCGGCCCGGCGCTCGACCGGGCCTTCGCCTCGGGCGTGCCCTACCTGGTCAACGTGATCACCGACGTGGACGCGACCTATCCCCGCAACACGTTCGGGATCTGAGCGCCCGGGTCAGGACAGCCGGGCGAGGAAGCGCTCGGGGTCGACCGCGACCCGGGTGACCTCGCCCTGCCCGACCAGGCGGCCGCGGCCGTCGGTCGCCTCCACGGCGAACCGCAGCAGCCGTCCGTCGCGGTGCGCGAGCGTCGCCGTGACCTGGACGGGCTCCCCGACCGCGCTCGCGGCCAGGTGCTCCAGGCTCACCCGGGTGCCGACGCTCGTCGCCCCGTCGAGCTCGCCGGCGAGCAGGTCCGCGACCGCCGCACAGGTGGCCGCCTCCGCCCACGCCAGCAGCCGGGGCGTGCCGAGCACCGGCAGGTCGCCGGAGCCCACCGCCTGCGCCGTGTCGGCATCGGTCACGGTGAAGGAGAGGGAAGCTGTGAGCGGCTGCGTCATGGCCCCGATCATGCCGGTTCGCGCCTGGCGCCCGGGTTTGCGACAATGGCCCCACACCTGTAGACGTCACGAGGAGCCACCATGGGCAAGACCGGTCGCAAGCGCCGCGCGCGCAAGAAGAAGGGCGCGAACCACGGCAAGCGCCCCAACGCCTGATCCAGGCACACGGACGACACGAGGCCCCGGCGAGAAGCTCGCCGGGGCCTCGTCACGTCGTACGACGGGTCAGGGGGTCTCGCGCCACGTCTCGGTGACGGTGACCCGCTCGGTCACGCTCACCTGGGTGGCGTCCTCGGTGACGTGCACCTGGCGGATCGAGACGCGCACCCGCTCACGCAGCTCCTCCGGAGCGGTCTCGCAGCACGACCGGGCGACCAGCGCCTTGACGGAGCGCTCGACGTCGAAGTCGGCCAGGCAGGGCCCGCAGTCGTCGAGGTGCTGCTGGATGGTGGCGCAGTCGGCGTCGTCGAGCTCGTTGTCGACGAAGAACACCATGCGCGCGAGGACCTCCTCGCAGTTGCCGCCGGAGGACCCGCAGGGGTCGAAGCTCTCCTTGCTCACGACGCCGCTCCCGTCTCCACCCGCATGCCGCGGTCGCGAGCGTAGTCCGCGAGCTTCTCGCGCAGCTGGCGACGCCCCCGGTGCAGCCGTGACATCACGGTGCCGATCGGGGTGTCCATGATCTCGGCGATCTCCTTGTAGGGGAATCCCTCGACGTCGGCGAGGTAGACCGCGAGGCGGAAGTCCTCGGGCAGCTCGGAGAGGGCGTCCTTCACGTCGGAGTCGGGCAGGTGCTCCAGCGCCTCCATCTCCGCGGACTTCAGGCCGCTGGAGGTGTGGGACTCGGCGCGGTGCAGCTGCCAGTCCTCGACCTGCTCGTCCATCGAGGCCTGCGGCTGCCGCTGCTTCTTGCGGTAGGTGTTGATGAACGTGTTGGTGAGGATGCGGTAGAGCCAGGCCTTGAGGTTGGTGCCGGGCTTGAACTGGTGGAACGACGCGTAGGCCTTGGCGAAGGTCTCCTGCACCAGGTCCTCGGCGTCCGCCGGGTTGCGGGTCATCCGCATCGCGGCGGCGTAGAGCTGGTCGAGGAAGGGCAGGGCGTCGCGCTCGAAGCGCGCGGCGCGCTCGTCGGTGGTCTCCTCGGTGACGTCGACCGGGGTCTCCGGGTCGGTCACGTCGGTCGTCTCGGTCTTGTCGGGCATCACCTCCCAGCCTACCGGCAGCGAGTGCAACGGCAGCCCGCCGAGGACGCGGCCCAGCGGGGAGGACGGCAGCGTGGTGGTCGAGGTCACGCGGGCACAACACCTCAGCGGCCGGAGGGATTCCCCGCGACCTCGCGCACGATGAACTCCAGGACCGCCTCGGTCACGACCAGCAGGGCCTCCTCCTGGGTGACCTCTCCGCGGGCCGGCACCTTCATCCCGTGGTCGGCCCCGGGCACGACGGTGAGCTGCACGTGGCCCGGGAACTCGTCGGGCAGGCCCATCGGGTCCCGCTCGCCCTGCACGACGAGCCGGGGCACCTCGACGGCGAGGAGCTCCTCGACCCGGGACTTCTCGGGCTTGCCCGGCGGGTGGAGCGGGAAGGAGAGCCCGAGCCAGCCCGACGCCCCGAGGTGGCGCGAGGTGCGTGCGGCGGAGCGCGCCCCTGCGCTGCGTCCGCCGAGGACGAGCGGGGTGCGCAGGCGCAGCTGGTCGACCGCAGCGACGAACGCCTCGTCGAGCGCCTTGGGGGCGGGGGCGATCTTCTTCCCCGCCACGCGCCAGGGCTGCTCGACGCGGACCACGGTGATCCCCTCGCGCGGCAGCGCCCTGGCCAGGGCCTCGAGGTCGCGGGCGTCGACTCCCCCGCCCGCCCCGTGGCCGAGCACGAGCGTGGCGAACGGGTGACGCGAGCGGTCGCTGTGCAGCCGGGCCGGTCCCTGGGGGGTGGAGACCTCACGGACGGTGGTCACGAGCCGGGCACCCCCTCGGGGACGTCGTCGAGGGGCAGCGGCTCGAGCAGCTCCGGGCCGTTGTTGCGCACGCTGTTGACCGCGGTGGAGACGGGATAGGCCTCCAGCCGGCCCGGAGCGGCGGGCACCAGCAGCTCGGCGAGGTGGTCGGTGTCGGTGGCCGCGGGGTCGAGCCAGTCCGCCCAGCGCTCCCGCTCGACGAGGAGCGGCATGCGGTCGTGGATCATGCCGACGTCGTCCTCGGACTCGGTGGTCAGCACGGTGCACGTCCACAGGAAGCGGGTGGGGTCGTCGTCGGCCTTGTCCTTGTCGCGCCAGATCTCGTAGAGGCCCGCCATCGCCAGCGACGAGCCGTCCTTGGGCCGGATGAAGAACGGCTGCTTGAGCGGCTTGCCGGCCTTCGTCCTCTGCTCGGTGGGGTACCACTCGTAGTAGCCGTCGGCCGGCAGCAGGCAGCGCCGCTTGGCGAACGCCTGGCGATAGGCCGGCTTCTCCGCGACCGTCTCCATGCGCGCGTTGATCATGCGGCTGCCGATCTTGGGGTCCTTGGCCCAGAACGGCACCAGCCCCCAGGTGAGCACGCGCAGGTCGCGCGGACCGTCGGGACGGGTCAGCACGGCGTACACCGACTTGGTCGGGGCGACGTTGTAGTCCGCGCCGAGCGGCTCGGGCACCGACTCGGCCGCCCGGGCACGGTCGATCTCGAACTCCTCGGCGAGGTCCTCGGGCTTGCGGCTCGACGCGTAGCGACCACACATGGCCTCCACCCTAGAGTCCGGCACCCTCGGGACCGGGGCGCCTACAGCCCGGCCCGCTGGAGCCGGAGCCGGAAGACCGAGCCCTTGTCACCCGTCTCGTCCAGGACCAGGTCGCCGCCCTGGGCCCGCGCCGACTCCCGCGAGATGTGCAGCCCTAGCCCGCTGCCCTGCAGCCCCTCGGTCGGCGACCACGCCGAGAACAGGTGGGCCAGCGCCTCCGGCGACACCCCCGACCCGTCGTCGTGGACGACGAGGTCGACCCACTCCGCGCCGTCGTCGCGCACCTCGAGCACGACCCGGGTGCGCGCGTGGCGCAGCGCGTTGTCGACCAGGTTGCTCAGGATCTGGCGCGTGCGGTCGGGGTCGCACACCACCGCGCCGCCCAGGTCCCCGGTGACCTCCAGCCGGCTGTGCACCCGGGCGGGCTCGTCGACGAGCTGGGCGACGCGGGTGCGGGCCAGGGTGACCGGGATCAGGTCTCCCGCGCTGAGTCGCGCCCAGTCGAGGAACTGGCCGACCAGGCGCCGCAGCTGCAGGGCGCGCGACGTGGTGCGCTCGACGATCTCCTGCCTCCGCAGCGGGGGGAGCTCGCCCTCGGCGAGGAGCTGGAGACCGGTCGTGATCACGGTGAGCGGGGTCTGCATGTCGTGGCTGACCCCGGCGAGCAGGACGGCGCGCGCCCGCTCCTGGGCCGCACGCGAGCGGTGGCGGGCGAGCTCGAGGTTGGTGCGGCAGCGGGCCACCAGCTCCTCGGGCGTGAAGGGCTTGACCAGGTAGTCGTCGGCGCCCGTCCCCAGGCCCTCGGCCGTGGCGTCGGCACCGGCACGCGCCGACAGCATGACGACCGGGATGGTGCTGAGCTCGGGATGGCTGCGGATGCGCGCCACCAGTCCGGCACCGTCGAGCCGGGGCATCATCACGTCGGTCAGGACGAGGTCGACGGGCTCCTGCTGGAGCAGCTCCCAGGCCTCGATCCCGTCGACGGCCGTGCGCACCACACCGAGGCCGCCGAGCAGCGAGGACAGCCGGTCGCGGAGACCGGGGTTGTCGTCGACGACGAGGATCACCGGGAGGTCCTCGTCCGAGGCGGGCGCGGCAGCCGGGGCACGCGTCTGCGGCACGACGTCGTCGGCGAGCGAGCGGAGGGAGCCGAGGTCGCGGGCCGTGCGGACCGTCGCGGACTCGGTGGCCGGGCGCCACGGCACCCGCACCTCGAAGACCGACCCCTCGCCGAGCCGGGAGTCGACGCCCACGTGGCCGCCGAGGGCGCGCGCGGCGTCGGCGACCAGGGCGAGCCCGATGCCGCTGCCCTCGATCGACCGCCCCTGGTCGGAGTGGACGCGGTGGAACCGGTCGAAGACCCGGCCGAGGTCCTCCTCGGGGATCCCGACACCGGTGTCGGAGACCCGCAGCACCAGCTCCTCGCCGGAGCGGTCCAGCTCGACCGCCACGCGTCCCTCGAGGGTGTACTTCAGCGCGTTGGCCACGAGGTTGACGGTGATCCGCTCCCACGAGACGGGGTCGATCAGCACGGCCTCGTCGTCGGCGGCGAGGCGCACGTCGAGGTCGAGCCCGGCCCTCGTCGCCGCCTGGGCGAACGGCTGGAGGACGTCGGCGGTGAGGCTGCCGACCGCGACCGGCTCGAGCTCGACCCTCGCCCCCTCGGCCTCGCTGTGCGCGACGTCGAGGAGCGCGTTGACCAGCCGCAGCAGCCGGTGGGCGCTGGCGAGCATCTGCTGCACCTCGTCGGGGGTGAGCGCCTCCGACCGTCCTGCGGCGAGGTCCTCCAGCGGCCCGAGCACGAGGGTGAGCGGGGTGCGGAACTCGTGGCTCACGTTGGACAGGAACGCGGTCTTGGCGTCGTCGAGGGCGGCCATCGCCCGCAGCCGCTCCTGGTCCTCGGCCCGGGCGGTCACCACCGCGAGGGCCTGGCCCAGCTGGCGCGCCAGCGCGCCGAGGAACTCGTCGTGCGCGTCGTCGTAGGGCCGGAGCGGGTGCGGCACCAGCGCGAGGACCGCGCGGGTCCCGCGCTGGTCGGCCAGGGGGAGCGCGACCAGCAACGAGGGATCGGCGGGCAGCGGTGCGTCGAGGGGGACGATGCGCGTCCCGTCGTCGTCCCAGCCGTGCTCCCACTCGGCGGGCAGCAGGGTGCCGGCGTCGCCGAAGGTGCCGGCGCGGCGGACCGCGCCACCGTCGTCGGGGACGAGGTAGACAGCGCCGCACAGGAGCTCGTCGGGGACCTCGCCGAGCGCCTCGAGCGCCGCCGCGAGGAGCGCATCGGGGGTGTCGCACTCGGCCGGGAGGCCGGCCACCCGGTTGAGCACCCCCAGCCGGCGCCCGCTCACCACCTTGTCGGTGGTCACCGAGAGGACGGCCAGCACGCCGCCGACGCCCTCGTCGTCCGGGACGTGGGAGTAGGAGAAGGTGAAGAAGGTCTGCTCGGGGCCGCGACCTCGCTCGATGGTCAGCGGGAGGTCCTCGTCCCACGTCGCCTCGCCCCCGGCGAGGACGGAGAGCTGCATCGGACCGACGGCGTCCCAGACCTCCGCGAAGATGACCGGCAGCGTGCTGCCGAGCGCCGCGGGGTGCTTGGCGCCGAGCGTGGGGATGAAGTTGTCGTTGTAGAGCACGACGAGCTCGCGGCCCCAGCTGAGGATCATCGGGTAGCGGCTGCGCAGCAGGATCGCCACGGTGGTGCGCAGGCTCTGGGACCACGTGGAGGGCGGACCCAGCGGTGTCTCGGCCCAGTCGTGGGCACGCATGAGCCCCGCCATCTCGCCGGCGCAGTCGAAGACGGCGTCCCCAGGCAGCAGGTCCGACATCATTCCTCCGCCCCTCACGGTGACGGGCTGCCCCACCCGTCACTCCGGCCCCTCGCTGGGATCCTGCCACGCAGTGCCGGTGTGCGGAACGACATGGCCGTTCACACCCCCAAGGGGGAAACGGACGGGTCAGGCCAGCACGCCGGCGATCATCGTCTCGACGGCCCAGCTGATGTCCGCGACGGTCTGCTCGTCCGGGTGCGAGGGGCTGCTGATGTGGCTCAGCACGAGCCGCACGACGCACTCGAGCGCCACCATGAGCCGCGCGTCCTCGAGCGGGAACTCCGGGTAGCCCGTGCGCACGAGCTCGAAGAGCGACTCGGTCGCGCGGTCCACCAGGTCGCGCGACTGCAGGATGATCGGCAGCAGCTCGGAGTCGCCGGTGTGGCTGGCGTCGAGCACGGCCCGGAGCAGGGCGTTCTTGCGGGCCATCTCCAGCGCGCCCTCGACGGCGGCCTTGATCGCCTCCCCGAAGTCCGACTCGGCGGTGAACCGCTGCGCGACGACGTCCAGGAAGGCGTCGAGCTCGCGGAGCACGAGCTGCTCGGCGAGCGACTGCTTGGTGCCGAACTCGTTGTAGACCGTCTGCCGGCTGACCCCGGCCAGGTCGGCGACCTTGGCCATGGTGAGCCGACGCCACCCGTCACCGGCGAAGGCTGCGGACGCGGCGTCGAGCAGGCGGTCGCGCAGCATCGTGCGGACCGCGGTGCGATAGGGCTGGACGGGGGGCATGGGACCTACTCCACCACGCAGGCGGGCACGGGGACCTCGGGATCGGCCAGCCGGGCGACGTCGACGGGCGTCCGCGACGCCACGAGGGAGCGTGCGCCCCGGATCTCGCGGGCCCTGCCCACGCCGACGGCCCCGCGCAGCAGTCCCTCGCGCACGAAGAACGCCACCCAGGACGCGCCGTCCTCGGCGCCGGGCGTGCCGCGCAGCACGACGTCGTCGGCCGCGTCGGGCCACCCGGTCACCTGGAGGTTGAGCCCGTGCTGGTCGGACCAGGCCCACGGGACCTCGTCGTGGTCCTCCGGCGCCGGGGCCCCCGCGAGCTCCGCGGCGAGGGCGCGACCGACGGCCGTGCCGTGGCTCTGCGCGGACTGCCAGTGCTCGGCGCGCTCCGCGCGCGAGGTGTACGACGAGGGGCGCAGCGCCAGGTCGCCCGCGGCCCACACGCCGGCGGCCGAGGTGCGGCCGAGGCCGTCCACGAGCACGCCGGCCCGGTCGGGCCCCACGTCGAGACCGGCCGAGTCGGCCAGGGTCAGGTCGGGCTCGAGGCCGATCGCGACGACGACCAGCCCGGCCTCCCAGCTGCGGCCGTCGGCGGACTCGACGAGCACCTGGCCGGCCGGGTCGCCGGTGTCGATCAGCTTGGCCACCTCGACCCCGGTCTCCAGGACGACGCCGCGGGAGCGGTGCACGTCGGCGTACACCTCGCCGAGGGAGGGCGGGAGCAGACGCGACAGGGGCAGCGGGGCGGTCTCGAGCAGCACCACGGACCGGCCGGTCTCGTGCAGGCTCGCGGCGATCTCGGCGCCGACGAGGCCCGCGCCGACGACCACGACCGGCTGGTCGCCCAGCGCGTCGAGCGCTCCGGTCAGCGCCTCCGCGTCGGCCACCCCGCGCAGGGTGAGGACCCGGGGCGAGGGGTCGACGCCCGGCAGCTGCCGGGCACGGCCGCCCGTGGCGAGGACGAGGTGCGACCACGCGAGCCGCTCGCCGGTGTCGAGGACGACCTCGCGGGCCTCGGGGTCGACCGCGGTCACGGCGACGCCGCGGCGCAGGTCGACGCGCTCCTCGGAGTACCACTCCTCGGGCTTGACCAGCACCTGCTCGAGCGTCTGCGTGCCACGCACGAGCCCCTTGGACACGGTCGGCCGGCGGTAGGGCAGGACCGGTTCGTCGCCCACCAGCACCAGCGGGCCGGCGTACCCCTCCGCGCGGAGCGCGGCGGCCGCGCTCACCCCGGCGATGCCGGCGCCGACGACGACGACGGGCCTCACTGGCTCGGTCATGGGACCGGCTCGAAGTCCTGCTGCTCACGCACCCCGCAGTCGGGGCACGGCCAGTCCTCGTCGATGTCGGCGAACGGCGTGCCCGCCGGCCACCCCTCGCGGGGGGCGCCGACGGCCTCGTCGTAGACGTAGTCGCAGTTGGGGCAACGGAAGCTGGCCATGGTCAGGC
>CAZKZQ010000069.1:0-16282 GCA_964557235.1 uncultured Nocardioidaceae bacterium | reverse complement strand
AGCGGGCGAGGCCCTCGGGGCCGAGGTCGTTCTCGATGAACTCGCGGACCTCGCGGCCACGCTCGCCGACCAGCGCGATGACCGACATGGAGGCGTCGGTGCCGCGGGCGATCATCGAGAGCAGCGAGGACTTGCCGACGCCGGAGCCGGCCATGATCGCGATGCGCTGACCGCGGCCGGCGGGCACGAGGGTGTCGAGGGCGCGCACGCCGAGCCCGACCTGCTTCGTGATGCGGGCGCGGCTCAGGGCCGGCGGCACCGCGTTGTCGATGGAGACGCGCGGCAGGTCGGCCAGCGAGGGGCCGCCGTCGAGCGGGCGGCCGAGGCCGTCGATGACGCGGCCGAGCAGCTCGGGCCCGACGGGGATGGTCAGGGGGCCGCCGGTGGAGCGGACCAGGGCGCCGACGCGCAGGCCGTTGGTGTCGGCCATCGGCAGGCACACCAGGCCCTCGGGGCCGCTGGCCGCGACCTCGGCGAAGACCGGGGCGTCGCCCGGTGCGCGGCCGAGCACCTCGACCACGTCGCCGACCGCGGCGTCGATGCCGCGGACCACGAGGTGCAGGCCGAGCAGCTGCGCCACGGTGCCGAGGCGGCGGGGGCGGGCAGCCGCGCGGGCCTGGTCGAGGCGGCGCTCCAGCAGGTCCGTGCTCATGCGAGCACCTCCCGCACGCGGGCCATCGCGCCGGAGACCCGGCCGTCGACGACCACGTCGGTCGCGTGGACCATGACCTCGCCGCGGCCCAGCGACGCGTCCGTCACCACGCTCGCCGTGCCGGCGAGGTCGCGCAGCTCGTCGCTGATCCCGTCCAGCGGGCTGACGAGCACGCGCGTGACCGGCTCGTCGGGCAGCAGCGCCAGCGCCCGTCGTACGGCGTCGCGCGCGGGGTCCGCGGCGACGCTCAGCTCGTGGCCGAGGAGCTCCTCGGTGAGGTCGAGGGCGATCTCGACGACGCGGGACTCGACCGAGGCGCAGACCTGGCCGACCTGCGCGGCGAGCTGCTCGGCCAGCGCGTGGACGGCGTCCAGCGCGGCGCGGTGCTCGGCCTCGCGGCGGGCCTCGGCGTCCGCCGCGGCGGCAGCCTGGCGACGGGCGGTCTCGATGGCCTCGGCCTCCGCGGCCCGGCGGCCCTCGGCCCAGCCGGTGCTGAACCCCTGGGCCTGCGCGGCCGCGCGGGCCTGCTCGACCAGCCCGGACAGGGTGTGCTCGGTGACCTCGTCGCCGCGGACGGCGTCGGAGCCGAAGCGGGTCCAGTCCCCACGGCGGAGCTCGTGGCGGGCCATGCCGCCGTCGCGCACGACCGTCCCCTGCGGGACCATCCGGGTCTCAGGCGACGAATTCATCATCGTTGCCCCGCCTCACCATGATCTGGCCCTGCTCCTCCAGGCGTCGGATGATCCGGATGATGTTCTGCTGGGCCTCCTCGACCTGGCGCAGGCGGACCGTGCCGAGCAGCTCGACCTCCTCGATGAGGTTGGTCGCGGCACGCTCGGACAGGTTCTTGGTGATCTTGTCGCGCACGACGTCGGAGACGCCCTTGAGCGCGAGCGCCAGCTCGGCGGAGTCGACCTCGCGCAGGACCAGCTGGATGGAGCGGTCCTCGAGGGTGGTGACGTCCTCGAACATGAACATCTTGGACTTGATCTCGTCGGCGAGCACCGGGTCGAGCGCCTCGAGGCCCTCGACGATCTGGCGCTCGGTCGAGCGGTCGGAGCGGTTGATGATGTTGACCAGCGGCTCGAGGCCACCGACGCGCGAGCTCTCGGCGGGCTGGAGCATCGAGGAGAGGCGGCGCTCCAGCGTCGACTCGACGGCCTTGATGATCGCCGGCGACGTGCGGTCCATGACGGCGATGCGGTGGGCCACGTCGGCCTGCATGTCGGGCGCGAGGCCGGAGAGCAGCAGCGAGGCCTTGTCCGGCGTCATGTGCGCGAGCACGAGGGCGATCACCTGCGGGTGCTCGTCGATGATGAACGAGCGCAGCTGGGCCGGGTCGGCGCGGTGCAGGAACTGGAACGGCATCTGGACCGCGGCCGCGTTGAGGCGGGCGATCACCTCCGAGGCGCGCTCGGGGCCGAGGCTCTGCTCGAGCAGCTGCTGGGCGAAGCCGAGGCCGCCCTGGCTGATGTGGGCGCGCGCGATCATCAGGTCGCGGAACTCCGAGAGCACGCCCTCGGTCTCCGAGCTGTTGATCGCGTCGAGGCGGGCGATCTCGGCGGAGATCTGCTCGACCTCGGAGTCGCTCAGGTGCGCGAACACCTGCGCGGCCCGCTCGCGGCCCATCTGGATGAGGAGGATCGCGGCCTTGCGGACGCCACCCTTCGACATGGTCAGCGACATGGTCAGGCGCCCCGCTCCACGAGCCAGCCGCGCAGGAGCTGCGCGACGTCCTCGGGCTGCCGGTCGACCAGGGACGCGATCTCGTCACGCATCGCCGCGGACTCGTCGGCCTGCGCCGACTCCAGGGCGAGCATCGCCGGGTTCGGCGCGTCGAGGGCGGCGGCCTGGCCGGCGGCGAGCGCCTGGCGGTCCTGGGCGTCGCGGCGCAGCTGCTCCACGACGTACTCCGTGGCCTGGGCGCGCTGCTTGGCGCGCTTGCGCGACTGGATCCACGCGGCGAGGACCATGAGGGCGACGAGCCCGATCAGGCCGCCGTTGCGGATCAGGTCCATGCGCTCGGCCTTGGCCTCGGCCTTCTGCGAGGCGGCGAGCTCCTTGGCGGCCGCGTCCTGCGTGGTGCGGTCGAAGGGCAGGTTGCTCACGGTGATGGTGTCGCCGCGCTTGGTGTCCAGGCCGAGCGCCGAGGTCACGAGGGCCTCGATCTCGGCCGGGTCGCGGCCGGCCAGGGCGCGGGTGTCGAGGACGACGCCGACGCCGAGGCGCTCGAGCTTGCCGGGCGCGGCCTCGCGGGTCTCCTTGACCGTGTCGACCGCGTTGTCGGCCGTGCGCTCGGTCTCGTCGAAGGACGAGTCGTTGCCGGTGGCACCGGTCTCGGTCTGGCCGTCGACGCCGAGGACGCCGTTGGCACCCGCGGTCGCACCGGCCGCGCCGTTCTTCAGCTTCTGCGACTTCGTCGACTCCGAGAGGGCGAGGTCGCCGTTGCCGGTGTAGTCGGTGGTCTCGGTGACGGTCTTGTCGAACGACAGCTGCGCGGTGATCTGGTTGGCCGAGTTGCCCGGGCCGAGCACCTTGTCGAGCACCGACTGCAGCTGCGTGCTGAGGCGGTTCTGGTAGTCGATGACGAGCTGGTTCTGGTTCTGGGTGTAGCCGCCGGTGGCACCGCCGAGGGCGCCGGGGGCGCTGAGCACCTTGCCGGTGGCGTCCGCGACGGTGACCTTGTCGGTCTCGAGGCCGTCGACGCTGGAGGAGACCAGGTTGACGATCGCCTGCACCTGCTCGGGGCTGAGCGTCAGGCCGGCGCGGCTCTTGACCAGCACCGAGGCGGTGGTCGGGTCCTGGGTCTCGGTGAAGACGTCCTTCTCCGGCATCGCGAGGTGCACGACCGCGGCGTCGACGCCGTCGATCGCCTCGATGGTCTTGGAGAGCTCGCCCTCCATGGCCCGCTTGAAGTCGGTGCGCTCCTGGAACTGCGAGGTCGAGAGGCCCTGCTTGTCGAGGATGGAGTAGCCGCCCTCGCTCGAGGTCGGCAGGCCCTGGCCGCTGAGGCTGATGCGCGCGGAGTACACCTGGTCCGACGGGACCATGATCGTGTTGCCGCCGTTGCTCAGCTTGTAGGCGATGCCCTGGCTGTCCAGCTCCTGGATCACCGCGGAGGCGTCGCTGGAGGCGAGGTTGCTGTAGAGCGGGGCGTACGACGGCGTGGCTGCCCAGCGGAACACCAGGAAGCCGGCGAGCAGCAGCGCGCCCGTGCCGACGATCGCGACGACCTTCTGGCCGGCGGTGAAGCCGCCGAAGGACGTCTGGAAGCCCTTGAGGCCCCGAGTGAGGTTGTCTTTCATCACACCTGCATCCGCATGATCTCGTTGAAGGCCTCGACCGCCTTGTTGCGCACGGCGACGGTGAGCTGGGTGGCCACGCTCATCTCCGTGGCGGCGAGGGTGTACTGGTGGATCGCGCCGAGGTCACCGGTCGCCGCCTGCACGGCGAGGGTGTCGGTCTTGTCGTGCATGGCCTCGAGGCCGTTGATGCTGTTGGTCAGCGCGGACTTGAAGTCGACGCCCGCCGTGCCCTCGAGCCCCTGCGGACCGGTCGGCGCCTCGGGCGCCTGCACGGTCGGCACGTTGCCGACGAGCGAGGTGAAGCCGGCCCCCATCGGGGCCTCGATCCCGGACACGGACATCAGGCACGACCGATCTGGAGGGCGCTGGCATAGCTGTCCTGCGCGGTCTTGGTGACCTGCACGCTGGCCTGGAAGCCGCGCTGGGCCATGATCAGCGAGCTCATCTGCTCGCCCATGTCCATGTCGGGCATGCGCACCATTCCGTCGGCGTCGGCGAGCGGGTTGTTGGGGTCGTAGGCCAGGCGGCCCTCGGCGCTGCCCTCCTCGATGGCGGCGACGTCGACGCCGCCGTCCTCGCGGGCCTGGGCGCGGACCATCTGCTCCTGGAAGGCGTTGCCGCTGGTGGGCATCGCGGTGTTGACGTTGGCGATGTTGTGCGCCAGCGCGTCGAGCCAGGTCTGGTGCAGACCCAGCGAGGTGTTGGCGATGCGCAGCATCTCGAAGGCGCCCATCAGAAGGGCTCCGCCGCGGTGCGCAGGTCGGCGAGACGGTCGGTGACCGAGCGCGTCACCAGCTGGTACTGGAACGACGACTGCATCGCGGCCATCGTCTCCTTGCGGAGGTCGACGTTGTTGCCGTTGACCCCGACGGGGGTGTCGGTCGCGACGGTGTCGAAGCTCAGCTTCGCGGAGCCGTCGCCGCGGGCGATCGCGTCACGCAGCGAGGTCTCGAAGTCGATGGTGGAGGCGCGGAAGTTGGGGGTGTCGACGTTGGCGATGTTGTCGGCGATGACGTTCTGCCTCGTCGAGATGCCGTCGAGGGCACTCGCGAGGATGCCGCCGACGCCGTCGGCAGAAAAGATGGACACACGACCTCCCAGACATGAGTTCGCTTCCCTTGCGAACCACGGGGGTGCCGGTCCATCGGCGTTGTGAGCTCTCCCTGCTCACCCTCCACTTCGGCAAACGTAGGGATGTCCTGAGGCTTCCGTGTGGGAAACGACTGCCTTTTACCTAAAGGGACCAAGGACCCTCCTCACGGAGGACGGGGCCCTAGTACCAGGGGACCATTCCCCCATGACGCGAGCGGCCCGGCGGGGCACCCCCCGCCGGGCCGTCGGGTCACACGCCGCTGTGCTCGCGCGTGCGCCGGGCAGCCAGCAAGGAGAGGCATCCGACGTTCAGGACGCCGAAGACCAGTGACTCGGTCTCCTGCCAGAACACGAGCTTGGCGATGCACCAGAGGATCCCGAGGACGCCCCAGGCGACGAGCACCCGCCAGCCCGTGGCGCTCCCCCGGACCAGTGCCGTCACCGCCACGAGCGAGGTGACGTTGATCGCGAGGAAGAGGACGACGAAGACCCACGAGCCGACGCCCGGGTCGGGGTCCTCGAAGTAGAAGCTGAAGTAGATCGCGCCGTACGACGTGACGAGGGCGAGCAGGCCGACGACGCCGGCGAGCACGCGCACCTGCCACGGGGTCCGGGGCGAGGTGGTGGCGAGCCGGTCGTCGTCGAGCACGGGGGTGTTGCGGTTCATGGCGTTCTCCTGGGTCGAGTGGTTGTCGAGGTGACAACCGTCGTCCGCCTGCCGTCCCGGGCACCTGTGGGCCAGGGCCCGTCCTCCACCGGGTCCCCGTGGCCCGATGAGTCGGGACATGGCGTCCCATGACAAGCGGGGGTGCGTGGGCGACGATCGACGCATGCCAGCCGGACACGCCGCCACGCGGACGATCGCGACCCTGGGTGCAGCCCTCGCCGTCGCGGCCGGGTTGCTCGGGCTGGTCCTCCACGTCGCGTTCCCGGACCCGCCCTACGCCGACGGGGTGACCGACTGGTGGGGCATGGGCGTCGTCGCGACGCTGGCGTTCGGGCCGACGGGCGGCTGGCTCGCCCGCTCGCGGCCGGCCCACCCGCTCGGCTGGCTCCTCCTCGGGCTCGGCCTGCTCAGTGGCGCCTCCCTGGTCTGCACGGAGTACGGCCTGCGCGCGCTCGCCGAGGGTGGGCCGTACGCCGCCGGCGCGCTCTGGTGGGGCAACTGGCTGTGGGTGCCGGGCCTGGTGCCGATCGCGTCCGTCGTCCCGCTGCTCGTGCCGGACGGCCGCCTGCCGTCGAGGCGCTGGCGCGGTGCGCTGGCGCTGGGGTGCGCGTCGGCGGCTGCGGCCGCGCTGACGTTCGCGACGCAGCCCTACTCCGCCACGACGCCGGGCCTCGCCGAGGCGGGACTGCGCAACCCGGTCCAGGTCGACGCCCTCGCCGCGCCGTGGGTGGGCGCCCTGCTGACGACCCTCACCGTCTCCGGCGTGCTGCTCTCAGTCGCCGGCCTGGTCCTGCGCTGGCGTCGGGCTCAGGGGACCGAGCGCCAGCAGCTCAAGTGGGTGCTCCTCGGGGTGGGTGCTGCCCTCGTGCTCTTCGCGTCCGGGTTCGCGCTCGGCCCGACCGTGTCGGCCCTGGCGATGGCGCCGCTGCCGATCGCCGTCGCCGTCGCGGCGCTGCGGCACGGCCTCGCCGACGTGGACGTGGTGATCAGCCGCTCATTGGTCTACGTCGCCCTGTCCGGGCTCGTGCTCGTGCTGTACCTCGCGCTCGTGTGGTTGCTCGGCACCGTCCTCGGCGGGCTGTGGCGGGACAACGACGTCGCACCGGTCCTCGCGACGGCGGCGGTCGCCCTCTCCGTGCTGCCCCTGCGCGACCGGCTGCAACGCCGGGTCAACCGGCTGGTGCACGGCGACGAGGAGGAGCCCTACGCCGTCATCGGCCGCCTCGGGGACCGTCTGGGGGCGGCGGCCACGCCCGAGGAGCTCGAGGAGCACGTGCTGCCCGTCGTGACCGAGCAGGTGCGCCGGTCGCTGCGCGCCGAGTCGGTGGTGCTCACGTTGCGCGACGGGCTGGTCACCTCGTGCGGTGAGACCGGAGGGGCGCCCTCCGTCGACGTGCCGCTGGTCTCGGCCGGCGAGGACCTCGGCTCTCTGACCGTCAGTCGGGCCGGCGGGTTCGACCCGCGGACGAAGGAGGTCCTCGACCGCCTGGCCGCACAGGTCGCGGTCGCGGCGCACACGGTCCAGCTCGCCCGGGAGACCAGGCGCGCGCGTGAGTCGGCGGTCCGTGCCCGCGAGGAGGAGCGCCGCCGCCTGCGTCGCGACCTGCACGACGGCGTCGGGCCGTCGCTCGCAGCGCTCGCGCTCCAGGTCGAGACCGCCCGCACCCTGACCGACCTCGACCCGGACGCGGCCGGGCGCATCCTCGACACCCTCGCGCCACGGCTCAACGGCGTCGTCACCGAGGTGAGGGCGATGGTCAACGAGCTGCGCCCGCCCATGCTCGACGAGCTCGGCCTGGTGGCCGCGGTCCGTGAGCTCGGCGACAGGTTCTCCTCTGCCACCACGCAGGCCCACGTGGAGGTCGAGGCGCTGCCCGAGCTGCCGGCCGCGGTCGAGGTCGCGGCCTACCACATCGTCCGTGAGGCGACCGCCAACGCCGTACGCCACGCCCGTGCCTCCCGCGTCGACGTGCGGCTCGGGCTCGAGGACGGCGTCGTCCGGGTCGACGTGAGCGACGACGGCGCCGGGATGCCGGGCGACCTGCGGCCCGGCGTCGGCCTCGCGTCCATGGAGGGGCGTGCCCGCGAGCTCGGCGGCCGGCTCCTCGTCAGCACCGGTGCCGGTGGCACCACTGTGACCGCACTCATCCCGGGAGAGACCTCATGACCCTGCGCGTGCTCGTGGTCGACGACCACCCCCTCTATCGCGAGGGACTCGCGATGGCGCTCTCGGCGATGCCGGGCAAGACCGTCGTGGGCCAGGCCGGCGACGGGGAGGAGGCGATCCGCAAGGTCGCCGACCTGGCCCCGGACGTCGTCGTGATGGACCTGCACATGGAAGGCATGAACGGTGTCGAGGCCACGCGGTCGATCACCGCACGCGAGCCCTCGCCGGCGGTCCTGGTGCTGACCATGCTGGAGAACGACGACTCCGTGTTCGCCGCGATGCGCGCCGGAGCGCGGGGCTACCTGCTCAAGGGGTCGACGGGCGCCGAGATCGGTCGGGCACTCGACGGCGTCGCCAACGGCGAGGTCGTCTTCTCCAGCGGGATCGCCGAGCGGGTGCTCGCGTTCTTCGCCGGAGGCTCACGCCGCGAGGCCCAGCCCTTCCCCCAGCTGACCGAGCGCGAGCGCGAGATCCTCGACCTCGTCGCGCGCGGGCTCACCAACGCGGCGATCGCGCGCCAGTTCGTGATCAGCGACAAGACCGTCCGCAACCACGTGTCCAACGTCTTCGCCAAGCTCCAGGTCGCCGGACGGGCCGAGGCGGTCGCCCGCGCCCGCGACGCCGGCCTCGGGACCGACGGCCCGCTCGCCTGACCGAGTCCGCCCTCGCGATCGACCGGCCGGGCCGGCGCTCAGGCCTGGAGGTCGACGTACACCGGCAGGTCGACGTGCGCGTCGGAGCGCAGGCGACTGGTCAGCTCGCGGTGCTTGGTGGTGCGGGTGAGCTTCTCGGTGAGGAGGTAGGCCACGGCGAGCTGGCGCTCCAGCACGAGGCGTGCGCGGGGCTCGAGGTCGGAGGGCAGCGGCGCGCGGATCGCCGGCGGCTCCCACTGAGCGAGGGCCAGCTCCGCGGCGGACTGCTCGGTGAGGTTCTCCACCGCGAGGAGGGCCTCGGCGGTGTCCACGTCCAGCTCCAGCCGCTCGAGCGCAGCGACCCACTCCGCCCGGAAGTCCGGGGGAGCGTCGAGGGTGGACGAGGTCGGCACGGGTCGGCTCAGGAGGTCGCGGCGGCCTGGAGCGCGGCGGCGCGCCAGGTGTCGGCGAGGTCGGTGACCATCGAGAGGCAGCCCTCGGTGATCGAGGGGTCCTTCTTGAGGTTGGCCTGCACGAGCTGGGCGTGCAGCCAGTCATAGATCGAGGCGAGCCCGGGGCCGCCGTCCCACGCCTCCACCTTCAGCGTGCCGCGCAGGTGGACCAGGATCTCCTGGGCGTGGACGAGCTGGTTGTGGGCCTCCTGGACCTGGCCGGCGCGCTGGGCGTCGAGGCCGCGCTGCACGTCGAGGACGAGGCGGTCGCAGAGCATGACGAGCAGCCGGGCGGGGCTCGCGGTGGCCACGGCGTTGTCGACGTAGGCGCTGCGCGCGTTGTTGGCCTGGTACATGGCGTCCTCTGGGGGTCCTGGTGGCGGTCGGGGGAAGAGCGGGGGCGGTGGATCAGCCGGAGCTGAGCGAGTTGAGCTGGCCGGCGAGCCAGGAGGACTGGCTGTTCATCTGCTGCAGCGCGGTCTCCAGGGCGGTGAACTGGCGCTTCAGCGTGGTCTGGCGCAGCGACAGCCGCACGTCCCAGGCGGCGATGCGCTCGTTGAGGTCCTTGATCGTGGTGTCCATGCCCTGCAGGGCCTTGGTCAGCGAGCCGGTCGCGGCGTCGCTGGCGTTGGTCGCGACCTTGCCGACGCGCGCCATGAAGCCGGGCACGGTGCCGTCGATGAACTTCGAGGCGACGGCCTGCGGGTCGGCGGCGTACGCCGTGGAGAACTTGTCGGCGTTGAAGGTGAACTTGCCCGTCCGGTCCAGCTGGACGCCGTAGTCGGCGAGCGTGCCGCCGCCGGTGGAGTAGAGCGTGGAGACCAGGGCGTCACGGACGTTGCGCAGGTTGGAGTCGCCGGCGAGCGGGCCGCCCTTGGTGCCGTTGAGCGAGCCCTTGGTGGCCGAGTCGATGTCGCTGAGGATCGTGTTGAGCGAGTCGACGAAGCCCTTGACCTTGTCCGACATCGCCTTGGCGTCGGTCGCGGTGCCGATGTCGACCACCGTCCCGGCCACGGCTCCGGTCCCGAGGGTCACCGAGATGCCGGGCAGCAGGCTCGAGAAGGTGTTGGTGCTCGAGTGGATCGTGTCGGCGCCGACGGTGATCGAGGCGTCCTGGCCCGCGCGTACGCCGGCCCCGCCGAGCAGGTCGGAGCCGTCGCCGTTGGTGAGCGTGAAGTCGCCCGCGGCGCCGGTCGTGACCGACTCCACCATGAGGCGGTAGGTGCCGTTGTCGAGCTTGATCGTGCTGGCGCGGACGCCGAGGGCAGCGGTGTTGATCGCCGCGACGACGCTGGCGAGGCTGCCGTCGCCGGTCTCGATGCTGGTCGGGCCGTTGCCGTCGAGCAGGTCGAGGCTGAGCGTGGTGCCGCCGGAGACGACGGTGTCGCTGAGCGCGGCCGTCGAGGAGAACGTGAGGCGGTGGCCCACCGCCAGGGAGCCGACCGTCAGGCTGAGCTGCGTCGGCAGGGCGCCGGTGCTCGTGGTGACCGAGACCTTGTCGTAGGAGCTGGTCGCGGTGACCGGCGACCAGCCGTTCGACGTGGACAGCTCGGACGCGGTCTTGGCGAGCGCGGCGAGCTTGGTGTTGAGCGACTGCATCGAGGAGACCGCGGTCTGCTTCTGCGTGACGCGGGACTTCAGCTGCGTCTGCTGGGCAGCCTCGAGCTGCATGAGCTGGCTGATGATCGAGGCGGTGTCCAGGCCGCTGGCCAGTCCGCTGATGCTCGCGCTCATGCTGCTCCTCCCTGCTCTCGTCGCCTCTCTCGGTCGGGGCTCTCGCCCCGGACATGGCGTCGGGCGAGGGTCGAGATGATCGACCCTCGCCCGATGCTCATGTCACTTCAGCGTTGCTCGTGATCTGGGGACCCGGATCAGCGGAGCAGCTGCAGGACGCCCTGCGGGGCCTGGTTGGCCTGCGCGAGCATCGCGGTGCCGGCCTGGGACAGGATCTGCGAGCGGGTGAAGCTCATCATCTCCTGCGCCATGTCGGTGTCGCGGATCCGGCTCTCGGAGGCCGAGAGGTTCTCGATCGCGACGTTGAGGTTCGCCACCGTGTGCTCGAACGTGTTCTGCGCGGCACCGAGCGAGGCCCGGTAGTCCGACACCGACGCGATCGCGGTCTCGATGGTGGTGATGGCGGCGGAGGCGTTGCCCGACGCGGCGGTGAAGTCCGAGCCACCGGCGGTCTTGAGGGCGTCGACACCCAGCGCGGCGACCTGCATGTCCGCGGTGGTGATGTCCTGCGTCTCGCCGGCGTTCGCGCCGACCTGGAAGGTCAGGGTGGCGACGGAGCCGTCGAGCAGCTTGGTGCCGTTGAACTGCGTGGTGGTCGCGATCTTGTCGATCGCGTCGACCAGCGAGTCGACCTCCTTCTGGATGGCGCCGACGGCCGCGCCGCCGTTGCCACCGTTGGCGCCCTCGTTGGCGGCCTGGACGGCGAGGTCACGCATGCGCTGCAGCATGGCGTGGACCTCGGTGAGCGCACCCTCAGCGGTCTGCGCGACGCTGACACCGTCCTGCGCGTTGCGGACGGCGACCTTGAGGCCACCGACCTGCGAGCGCAGGGTCTCGGAGATCGCGAGGCCGGCGGCGTCGTCGGCAGCGCGGTTGATGCGGAAGCCGCTGGACAGCTTCTCGAGCGACTTGGACATGGCGCCCTGGGTGACCGACAGGTTGCGGTACGAGTTGAAGGCGTCGATGTTCTGGTTGATGCGAAGACCCATGATGTTTCCCTCCTGGAATGTGGATCTGATGAGCGAGTCCCTCCCTGGACTCGGGGATCTCATCGGCCCCTAGCGACAGGGGTTGAGGAAGTTTCGGAAGTTTGTTTCGACTTTTTTCTACGCGGACCGGTCGAAAGCGGACAGCGACGTCGCGGACAGGCCCAGCCGTGCGGTGGCCGTACGACGCGAGGCCACGGCGGCGAAGTACGCCTCACGCCGGCGGGCGGCGCAGCCCTCGGGCTTGGTGTGCGGGGTGACCAGCTCGGGGGCCAGCGCACTGTTCATCGCGTCCTTGAGCAGGACCAGCGCCTCGGCGCGCATCTGGGACACGCGGGACTCGGAGACCCCGAGCTCCTCGGCGATCTCGGCCATGGGGCGCTCGGCGAAGAAGTAGCCCTCGACCACGACGCGCAGGCGGTCGGGGAGCAGGGCGACGGCGTCGACGAGGTAGCCGATCCGCTCCTGCTGCTCCACGCGCTCCTCGGGGCTGGGGGCGCGGTGGGGGACGACGTCGTCGATGGGGGTGTCGCCGAAGCCCTGCAGGCTCATCACGCTCGCGCGGGCGACGTCGTCGGCGTTGGCGGCGACGTCCTCCACCGACATGCCGGCGGCGGTGGCGACCTCGGCGTCGGTGGGCACGCGACCGAGCTGCGTGCTGAGCTCGCTGCGGACCTTGTCGAGGTCGCGGGCGCGGCGGCGGACGCTGCGGCTGGCCCAGTCGATGCCGCGCAGCTCGTCGACGATGGCGCCGCGGATGCGGGTCGAGGCGTAGCGGACGAACGGCACGCCGCGCTCCGCGTCATAGCTCCGGGCGGCCTGCACCAGGGCGGTCATGCCGGCCGAGGTCAGGTCGTCACGGTGCACGTGACCGGGCAAGCGGCTCATGGACTCGCGGACCAGGTGTCCGACCAACGCGATGTTGGCGGTGACCAGCTGGTCGGTGTCCGGCGCATCGGGGGCTGCGTCGTTCATCCTCACGGGGATGAGAGTGGCCTTTGGTCCTGGGACCCCGTGGTGGTTCGGGTTCTCTTGATGCGTCTGGCGGTCGCAATTGGCGCGAGTGGAGAGGTTTGCATGGTCCGAAATGACTATCGACGTCCCGACTTGCCCTGTGCGGGACGGTCCGGAAACCCCCGGGACCGCCGATGTCGCCCGCAAGAGGGGGCGCGGAACTCCTCAGGTGGCCCCCGCCGGGGCCGATGGACAGGCATCGACCGCACCAGAGTGCCGGCCGCGCGGACCCGACGGGGGTCGGGCCGCGGCGCCCCGGTCACGGACCCAGCGTCAGGAAGGACGACGTCGATGGAGGACCTCTCGCTCATCCTGTGGCGCGAGCGCGAGCTCCTGGAGACCATGCTCTACAAGCTCGAGATCGAGCAGCTGGTGCTCTCCAGCGGTCGCACGCGCTGGCTGGCGACCGCCGCCCGCGAGGTGGAGGCCGTCGTCGAGGCGCTCCGCGAGACCGAGCTGCTGCGTGCCGTCGCCGCCGACGAGGCCGCAGCCGCGCTCGGCATGCCTGCCAGCCCGAGCCTGCGCGCCCTGGCCGAGGCCGTCGAGGAGCCGTGGCAGTCGATCCTCATGGACCACCGCCAGGCCTTCGTCACCTACACCCAGGAGATCCTCGAGATCGCCTCGGCCAACCGCGAGCTCCTCGCGGCCGGACAGCAGTCCGCCCGCGAGACGTTCCTGGGCCTGAGCGACCAGCCCGACAGCTACGCCGAGGACGGCCGCGCCGTCGTCGACGCCGGCCGCCCGCGCCTGCTGGACCAGAGCATCTGAGGCACGACCCATGTCCGGCACGTTCTCCTCGTTCAACACCGCGCTCAGCGCGCTGCGGTACAACCGCGTCGCGATGGACACGGCGAGCCAGAACATCGCCAACGTCGGCGTCGACGGCTACACCCGCCGCCGCGTGGACGCGGTCACCGCGGGCACCCCGACCAAGCCGGCGATGTGGTCGCGCGACCAGGGGACCGGCGGCGGCGTCCGCATCACCGGCGTCACGCGCATGGCGGACTACCTGCTCGACCTGCGTCGGCGCACCGAGCACGGCAAGCAGTCCTACCTCGACACCCGCCAGACGGTGCTCGACCGGCTCGAGACCGGCATCGGCGAGCCCGGCGACGACGGTGTCGCCTCGGTGCTCGCGCAGTTCCGCTCCGCGTGGGCCGACCTGTCCAACACCCCCGACAGCGACGCCGCCCGCGCCCAGGTGCTCTCGCGCGGCCGCGAGGTGGCCGACGCGCTGCACCTGCAGGTGAGCAACTTCCAGTCCGAGGCGGCCGACCAGCGGGTCCGGGCCAACGCCCTGGTCACCGAGATCAACACCATCGCCTCCGACCTGGCCGCGACCAACAAGGCGGTCATGGTCGCCAACCTGACCAACGACGACGCCGGCAACCTGCTCGACCAGCGCGACCAGCTCGCGCTCCGCCTGACCCAGCTCACCGGCGGCAAGGCCGAGGCCAACGGCAGCGGCGGCCTCGACGTCACCGTCGGCGGCGTCGCGCTCGTCACCGGCGCGATCGCGGGCCAGCTCCAGGTCGCCACGGGCATCACCCCCGTCGGCGACCCCGACGGCAACCCGGTGACCTTCCAGGTCACCCACCCGACCAACGGCACCGCCCCCGCCGCGGGTCTCACCGGCGAGCTCGGGGCCGTCGCGGACCTGCTCAACACGACCATCCCGGCGTACCTCACGGGCCTGGGCAGTGTCGCCCAGACCCTCGCCGACGGGATCAACGCGATCCACCAGGCCGGCTACGACGCGACCGGCGCGGCCGGCCAGGCGTTCTTCACCTACAACGCGGCCGACCCGGCGGGCACGATCCAGGTCAACCTCACCCAGAACTCCGAGGTCGCCGCGTCCGGCGTGGCCGGCGGCGTCGTGCACGGCGGCAACGCCGACGCGCTCGCGGACTTCACCGGCGCCGACCCGGCGTACCAGCAGCTGGTCAACGGCTTCGGCACCACCGTCGCGTCCGGCAAGCGGGTCAGTGCCAGCCAGCAGATGCTCACCGAGCAGGTCGACGGGGCGCGCGACCAGATGGCCGGTGTGAACCTCGACGAGGAGATGCTCTCGATGGTGCAGTACCAGCGCGCCTACGAGGCGGCTGCTCGCGTGATGACGGTGGTCGACTCGATGCTCGACACCCTGATCAACAGGACGGCGATCTGATGGCCATCACCCGCATCACCCAGAACATGATGGCGAGCAGGTCGAACCTCTCGCTCCAGACGGCGCTGAGCCGACTGTCCAAGACGCAGGAGCAGCTCACCACCGGCCGCGTCCTCAACAAGCCGTCGGACTCGCCGGCCGACACCACCTCGGCGATGCGGCTGCGGTCCAAGCTGGCCGACCAGGACCAGTACTCCCGCAACATCAGCAACGGCCTCGGCTGGCTGAGCAGCATCGACACCGCGCTGCAGACCACGCTGAGCACGGTCAACCGCGCCACCGACCTCACCGTCCAGGCGCTCAACGGCGCCAACCAGAGCCCGCAGGCGCGCAACGCGATCGCCACCGAGGTCGACCAGCTGCGCGAGAGCCTGATCTCGACCGCCAACACGACGTACCTCGGGCGCCCGGTCTTCGGCGGCCTCACCGCCGGCGCCGTCGCCTACGACCCCACCGGGGCGTACGTCGGCACGCCCGGCTCGCTGGACCGCACCGTCGCGCCCGGCATCAAGGTGCCGGTCAACGTCGACGGGACCACCGCGTTCGGCGCGCCCGGTGCCGACGTGTTCCAGGACCTGACCGACCTGTCCAACGCGCTGCGCCTGGGTGACATGACCACGGTGCAGGCCAAGCTGACCAGCCTGCAGACGGCCCACACTCGGGTGACCACCACGCTGGCCGACGTCGGCGTGCGGCAGAGCCGTCTGGAGAAGGCCGACCAGACGATCATGGACAGCAAGCTCCAGATGGCGACGGCCCTCTCGGACCTGGAGAACGTCGACATCGCCGAGGCCACGATGAACCTCAAGATGCAGGAGCTGGCCTACCAGACCGCCCTCGCCTCCACGGCTAGGCTGGTCCAGCCCTCGCTGTCGGACTTCCTGCGCTGATCTCTGCCTCTCTCGACGATGGTCGAGCAGTGAGCGCAGCGAACGATCAGTCGAGACCATGCGAAACGGACAGGAGCAGAAGTGAGCGTCGTCGAGGACATCCCCGTCATCGAGCTCGTCGAGCCGATGCCCGGCTTCCCCGGCATGACCCACTTCGCGCTCGTGCGGCTCGACGACGACGGCGTCCTGTGCGCGCTGCGCTCGGTCGACGACCCCGAGCTGCGCTTCCTCGTGGTGCCGCCGCAGCCGTTCTTCCCCGACTACGCCCCCGAGATCGACGACGCGACCGTGGCGTCGCTGGGGGTCACCCGCGCCGAGGACGTCCTCGTGCTGCTCGTGGTCAACCCGGGCGGTGACGCGGCCGAGGCGACGGCCAACCTGCTCGCGCCGGTGCTGGTCAACACGGTGACCCACCAGGGCGGTCAGGTGGTCCTCAACGAGGACCTGCCGATCCGCGCGCCCCTGCTGGTCTAGCTCTTCTCGGGCGGCTTCGCGCCGAGGCGGCGCGTGAGCGCGGCGATCGC
>CAZKZQ010000068.1:0-16329 GCA_964557235.1 uncultured Nocardioidaceae bacterium | reverse complement strand
CTCAACCGGCGAGCGGGGCGAGGCGGTGCACGTCGTCAGGACCGTCGAGGTCGGCGACGGCCACGAAGACCGTCGACACCCCGCGCTCGCGCAGCGCCTCGTAGCGCGTCCGGTGCTCGGCGGCGGTGCCCACGTGGTGCGTGCGGGCGTACGCCGCGGCGGCGGTCCGGCCGCGCTGGCGCTCGACGCGCGCCCAGGAGTCCTCGCGGTCGGTGCCGACGACGGGGAGGTCGAGCACGGTGACGTCGACCTGACGGCCGGCCTCCTCGCAGTGCTGCCGCAACGTCTCCATCGCCGGCACCAGCACGTCCTCGCGGGAGGACACGTTGCACGCGTCGCCCAGCCGGGCCGCGACCCCGAGGGTCCGCTTGCCGGCGCCGCCCACGATGACGGGCAGCCTGCCGACCGGCCGGGGATAGAGCGTGGTCTCGGGCAGCGCGACCGCGCGGCCGTCGTACGCCTTGGTGCCGGGGGCCCACAGCGCCCGCATGGTCTCGATGCCGTGCTCGAGCGCGGCGAGGCGTGCCGCCGGGGGAGGGAAGGGCAGGGAGTACGCCGCGTGCTCGCGAGCCCACCAGCCGGCACCGACGCCGACGAAGGCCCGCCCACCGGTGAGGGCGTCGAGGGTGGCTGCGGCCTTTGCGGTGATGCCGGGCTCGCGGAAGGTGATCGGCGTGACGAGGGTGCCGAGCTCGAGGCGCGTGTCGAGGCCGGCGAGCAGGCCGAGGGTCACCCACGGCTCGGGGATCGGCTCCCACGCGGTGCCGACCTGGGGGATCTGGATGAGGTGGTCCATCAGCGCGATCCCGGTGAAGCCGGCCTCGTCGGCGGCGAGCGCGATGCCGCGGAGCCAGGCGCCCGGGTCCTCACCCCAAGGGAAGCGCGAGACCTGGAGCACGACGCGGGGGCCGGTGCGGTCCGCGACGCCCGCGTCGGGTGCAGGGTCGGCGGCGACCGTCGGCTCGGGCTCGCCGGTGAGGACCTCGACGTGGTCCCAGCCCTCGTCGGCGAGGCCGGGGAGGAGGGTGGCCAGCGACCGGAGCTGTTGGGTGAGCACGGGCGCCGGGACGGGACGGTCGCGTGCGCGGTTGCGTGCCCGGCACAGCGCAGCCGGGGTGTCGAAGGCGACGACCACAGCGGGGAGTCCGTGCTGACGCGCGAGCGCGAGGTACGCCGTACGCCGCTCCGTCTCCAGGCCGAGGGTGTCGACCACCGTGGTGAGGCCGCGACGCACTCGTGCCTCGACGACGAGGTCGAGCACGCGGAAGGCGTCGACCGAGGCGTCGAGGTCGTGCCGGCCGCTGCCGACCACGCCGCGCAGGGCGTCGGAGGACACGATCTCCTCGCGGCGGTAGCGGCCCTCGGCCCAGGTCGACTTGCCCGACCCCGAGGCCCCGACCAGGACGACGAGCGCGGGGTCGGGGAGCGGTGTCACGCCGTCATTGTGACGTGATCGGGCGGGACAGGCTGATCAGCAGCTGAGGGAGCAGGTCTCCGACGAGCACCTCGGGGGTGAGGTGGCCGGCGCCGAGCTGCTGCGTGCCGAGGCTGTGCTGGTAGAGCGCCATGAGGGCCTCGCTCAGCGAGGCGATGTCGCTGATCGGCTCGCGGCCGAGGAGGGTGAGGATCCGCGAGAACAGAGCCTGCATGCGCCCCTCGAACTCCTCGACGTGCTCCAGGAAGTTGTGCCGCATCTCCTCGTCGCGGACGGCGAGCAACGTGTACTCCTGGTGGAGCCGGAACCACCGCGGCCCCAGCGGTTCGAGCGCCGCGAAGAGCTGGTCGATCGAGCTGAGGTGGAATTCGCCCTCGGGGGTCTCGTCCACGACGCGGTTGACCTGGTCGAGCATGAGGACCGACTGCTCGGCGTAGGCGAGGACGAACACCTCGCGGATCGAGGAGAAGTTCGAGTAGAACGCGCCGCGCGTGAAGCCGGCGGCGCCCACCAGGTCGTCGACGGTGACCGCTCCGAAGGGCTTGTCGGCGAAGACGTCGGCCGCTGCCTCCACGAGTCGGGCACGCGTGTTCACGCGGCTGCGGCGCGCGGTGGTGGTGCTCACGGGTCCTCCTCCGGGTCGGGGGCGTCGGGCGTGACGCAGGTGACAGGTCAACTGGATACGAGACTGTATTGAATACAGTACCGTATTGAGCATGTCGTCGTTCCTCTACCGACTCGGACGGTCCGTCGCGGGTCGCGCCCGCCGGGTCATGGCCGTGTGGCTGCTCGTGCTCCTCGCCGTGGGCGCCGTCGCCGGCCTCGCCGGAGGCCAGCTGCGCGACGACCTGACCATCCCCGGCACCGAGTCCCAGGCCGGGCTCGACGTCCTGGAGACCCGCTTCCCGGAGCTCACCGGCACCCTCGGCCAGATCGTGTTCGAGGCGCCCGAGGGCAGCCGCATCGCGGACTACCGAGCCGTGGTCAACCGCCGGATCGCGGCCGTCGAGGACGTCGACCACGTGCGCTTCGCCTCGCACCCGTTCGCCGAGGACCAGCGGGAGCTGTCGATCTCCGAGGACGGCAGGTTCGCCCTCGTGCAGGTGCAGCTCGACCTGCCGCTGGAGGAGATCACCCCCGAGGCCCGCGACGCGATCGGCGACGCCGCCCGGAGCGGCCCCTCGGCCGACGGACTCACCGTCCACCTCGGCGGTCAGATGTTCACCACCACCTCGACCCCGGTCTCCGCGACGGAGGCGGTCGGCCTCGTGGTCGCGATGCTCGTGCTGCTGATGACGCTGGGCTCGTTCGTCGCGGCCGGCGTGCCGCTGCTCACCGCGATCCTCGGCGTCGGCATCACGATGTCCGGCGTCGTCGTCATCGCCCGCTTCTTCCCGATCAACTCCTCGACGCCGTCGCTGGCGATCATGATCGGCCTCGCCGTCGGCATCGACTACGCGTTGTTCATCGCCGCCCGTCACCGCGCCCAGCTCGCCGAGGGCATGGACGTGCACGAGTCCGTCGCCCGCTCCGTGGCCACCGCGGGCAGTGCGGTGATCTTCGCCGGCGCGACCGTGATCGTGGCGCTCTGCGGCCTCGTCGTCGCGCAGATCCCGTTCCTCACCGTCATGGGCTTCGCCGGGGCCACCGCGGTCGCCGTCGCCGTCCTCATCGCGGTCACCCTCGTCCCGGCCGCGCTGGCGTTGACGGGGGAGCGACTGCGGCCGAAGCGCCGCGCGACGGACGAGGCGGACGACGACGCGGACGCGACCGCGCGGCGTACCCTCGGCGACCGCTGGGTCGGGCTCGTCACCGCCAGGCCCGCCCTCACCGTCGTCGCCGTGCTCGCCGGGCTGATGATGCTCGCGCTCCCCGCCAAGGACCTCGCGCTCGGCCTGCCCGACGTCGGGTCCCACGAGGAGGGCGCGACCGAGCGCGTCACCTACGACCTGATCAGCGAGGAGTACGGCGCGGGCTTCAACGGCCCGCTGCTCGTGGTCGTCGACATCATCCGCACCACCGACCCGGTCGGCGTGATGGAGAAGATCGGCGACGACATCGAGCAGGTCGACGGCGTCCAGGCCGTCGCGCTGACCACGCCCAACCGCAAGGCCGACCTCGGCATCGTGCAGGTCATCCCCGAGCACGGCCAGACCGATCCCCGCACCGCGGAGCTCGTCCGCGACCTGCGTGCGGCGGGCCCCGGCCTGGAGCAGAAGTACGACGTCTCCGACCTCGTCGTCACCGGACAGACCGCGGTGACCATCGACGTGTCCGACCGTCTCGCGGGGGCGCTGCTGCCCTTCGGTCTCGTCGTCGTGGGCTTCTCGCTCCTGCTGCTCATGCTGGTGTTCCGCTCGATCGCGGTGCCGGTCAAGGCGACCATCGGCTACCTGTTCTCGGTCGCGGCGTCGTTCGGGGCGGTCGTCCTGGTGTTCCAGGAGGGCCACCTCGCGGACCTGCTCAACGTGGAGAAGGAGGGGCCGGTCCTCTCGTTCCTCCCGATCATCCTCATGGGCGTGCTGTTCGGCCTCGCCATGGACTACGAGGTGTTCCTGGTCGCGCGGATGCGCGAGGACTGGGTGCACCACCGCGACGCCGCGGGTGCGATCCGCCGCGGCTTCAGCTCCAGCGCCCGGGTGGTCACGGCTGCGGCGGTCATCATGGTCGCCGTCTTCGCGTCGTTCGTGCCGCACGGCGACGCCTCGGTGAAGCCGATGGCGTTCGGGCTCGCGGTCGGGGTGCTCGTCGACGCGTTCGTCGTGCGCATGACCCTGGTGCCCGCGGTGCTGGCGCTGCTGGGCGAGCGCGCCTGGTGGCTGCCGTCGTGGCTGGAGAACCGCCTGCCGGTGCTCGACATCGAGGGCGAGGGTCTCGCCGCGCACCTCGAGCACGAGCGTTGGACCGCCACCCACGGCCCCGCCGCCGTCCGGGTCGAGGGTCTGCGCGTCGTGGATCCGACGTCCGGTCGTGACCTCGTCGCCGGGCTCGACCTGGTGGCCGCCCCGGGCTCCGTCGTGCTCCTCACCGGCTCCGCCCTGGAGCGACGTGCGGCGCTGGCCGTCATCTCCGGTCGGCTCCGCCCCTCGGGCGGCACGGTCGTCGTGCTCGACCGGATGGTCCCCGACGAGGCCGCCTGGGTGCGCTCGCACGTCGAGGTCGCCTCGACCGTGCCCACCCCCGACCCCCGCGAGCGGCTCGTGCTGCTCGACCTCGAGGGCTCGGTCGCCCGCTCCGTCGACGGGGTACGCCGCCTGGCCGAGTCGGGCGCGACCGTGCTGCTCGCCTGCCCGCCCGAGGCCCTCGACCCCCTCGACCCCGACGACCTCGAGCGGCTCGGCCGCCCGGCCGTCGTACGCCTGTCCCCGTCGACCGACCGCCAGGAGGTCCTGTCGTGAGGATCCCGACCCTGCCCGTCTCGTTCACCGACTTCCTGCGCGGCCTCGGCACGCACCGCGTGCTCGCGGGCGTGCTCCTGCTGCCGACGTTCCTCGGTGCCCTCATCGTCTGGTCGCTGGGCGACCGCGCCGAGGAGACCGACCGCATCCCCGCCGCCGTCGTCAACCTCGACAAGCCGGTGCTGGAGAAGGGCGAGCAGCCCGTCGCCGCGGGTCGCGCGCTCGCGGCCGGCCTGACCAAGCCGACCGGCACGCAGGACCCGACCCTGGGGTGGACCCTGACCGACGCGAAGGACGCCTCCGAGGGGCTGGCCGACGGCGACTACTACGCCGTCATCACGATCCCGAAGGGCTTCTCGCAGCAGATCTACGACTCGCTGCACGGCACCTCGCCGGCCAAGGCGCGGATCCGGGTCACGAGCAACACCGCCTCCTCCGCCGTGATCGGCCGGATCAGCGACCAGGTCGCACGGGTCTCGGCGAGCGAGCTCGGGCAGCAGATCACCACCGTCTACCTCGGCCAGGTGTTCAAGCAGACCGGGGAGATCGGTCCCCAGCTGGGCAAGGCCGCCGACGGCGCCGGCAGGCTCGCGGACGGCTCGGCGCAGCTCAGCGACGGGTCGCGCAGCCTGGCGGGCGGGCTCGACGAGCTCGCGTCCGGCGCGGACCGGCTCGGCTCCGGCACCGCACGCCTGGCCACGGGCGCGTCGAAGCTCGCCTCCGGTGCCGGTGACGCAGCGGACGGCGCCTCCCGCCTGGCCGGCGGACTGGGGCGCCTCGACCGCGGCACCGACGCGCTCCCCGGCCAGACCGACCGGCTCGCCGACGGCGCCGAGCAGCTCTCCGACGGCGTCGTGCCCTACACCCGCATCATGCGCGGCTGGGCCGACGCGTGCGTCGACCCGTTGATCCTGGCGCGTGCCCCGCAGCTGTGCGTCGCCACCAACCAGGCCGTGGGGCCGGGCGACAGCAACGCCAAGCAGCTGGCCTCCGGCTCGCGGCAGCTCGCGTCGGGGACCCGGCAGCTCGCCGACGCGATGCCGCGCCTGGAGTCCGGCATCGACGGCGCCGCCTCCGGCTCCCGCGAGCTGGCCGACGGCCTGGGGCAGCTGCAGGGCGGGACGACCGAGCTGGCGCGCGGTGCCGACGAGCTCGCCTCGGGCGCCGGCTCCCTGGCCGACGGTGCCCGCAAGGCCTCGACCGGGGCCGACCGTCTCGCCGACGGCGGCGAGCAGCTCGGCGACGGCTCGACCCGCCTCGCCGACGGGCTGGAGAAGGGCGCCGACCAGGTGCCGGCCTACGACGCGCAGGAGGGCAAGGACCTCGCCCGCGTGATCGCCGCCCCGGTGGCCGCGCGCGCCGCGACGGTGGGGGAGACGCCCGACGGCGCCACCCAGCTCGCCCCGGGAGCGATCGCCTTCGTGCTGTGGCTCGGCGCGTTCGTGACCTATCTCGTGCGACCCGCGCTGCCCACCTGGCTGCTCGGACGCGCCCGCTCGGCCTCGCGCCTCACCCTCGCCGGCCTCCGCCCAGGAGTGCTCGTGGGCGCCGCCCAGGCCGTCGTGCTCTACGCCGCCCTGCGCGTCCTGGGCGCGGACCTCGGGTCGCCCGTGCTGGCGCTCGGGCTCATGGTGCTCACCGCGGCCGCCTTCGCGGCGCTCAACCAGGGCCTCGTCGCGGTGTTCGGCCGTCGTCGCGGCTGGATCGTGTCCATCGCCTTCGCGGGGGTGCAGCTCGCTGCGCTCGGCGGGGTGATCCCGGTCGACACCGCCCCAAGGCCGCTGCAGGTGCTCAACGACGTGCTGCCGATGACCCGGGCCGCCGACGCCTTCGCATCCGTCGTGCTGGACGCGCCCGGCTCGGTGCTCGGAGCGGTCGTCGTGGTGGTGCTGTGGGCGCTGGTCGCCTTCGTCGCCACCACGCTCGCGGCCCGCAAGGCGCAGCAGGTCGAGCTCGACGAGCTGCTGCGCGACGTGCGGTCGGAGCGGGAGCCCGAGCTCGTCTGAGCCGCGTTGCTAGGTTGCGCCGATGGGCGAGCTGTCGGTGCGTGACGCCTACTCGGCCGTGGCCGCGCAGTACGTCGAGCTCTTCGACGCGGTCGATCCCGACGACGAGGCCACCGACCTGGTCCGGCGGCACCTGACCGGCCTGGACGGGCTCGTGCTCGACCTCGGCTGCGGGCCGGGGCACTGGACGGCGTTCCTGCACGGGCACGGGGTCGACGTCGTCGGGATCGACCAGGTCCCGGAGTTCCTCGACCATGCCCGGACCGCCCACCCGGGCCCGGAGTTCCGGCTGGGCTCGCTGACCGACCTGCTCCACGACTCGGTGGCGGGGATCCTCGCGTGGTACTCCACGATCCACCTGGACCCCGAAGCCCTGGGGCCGGCGCTCGCCGGCTTCCGACGCGTGCTGCTCGACGACGGGCCGCTCGTCCTCGGGTTCTTCGACAGCGAGGACGGCGTCGCGGCCTTCGACCACAAGGTCACGACCGCCTGGCGCTGGCCCGTGGACACGATGGCCGAGCTCCTCGAGGCGGCCGGCTTCGCCGAGGTGGAGCGCCTGCAGCAGCAGGTCGAGGAGCGTCCGGACCGGAGGTACGCCGCGATCGCCGCGCGCGCCGTCCGAGGCTGATCGCCGGGTCAGACCTCCGCGCGCGACCGCAGCCGCGCCGCCTGCTCCTGGGTGCCGAAGACGATCAGCACGTCGTCGGGCTCGACGGTGAGCTCGTCGGGGTCGGAACAGGTCTCGAAGACGCCGGTGCGGGCACGGCGCACGGCGAGCACGACCGCGCCGTCGCGACCCGGGCCGAGCAGGGAGCCGAGGGCCTGCTCGGTCGCGACCGTCACCTCGTGGAGCCGGGAGTCGACGCCCTCGTCGTGCATCACCGAGTCGACGAACTCGCTGACGTGGGGGCGCTCGGTGAAGACCGCCATGCGCCGGCCCCCGAGCAGCTGCGGGTTGACCGCGCGGGTGGCACCGGCCAGCAGCAGCTTGTGCCGCGAGTCCTCCGTGCGGGCGCGCGCCACGATGGTCAGGTCGGGACGCAGCGCCCGGGCCGACAGCACGAGGTAGACGGTCTCGGCGTCGGTGTCGAGGGTGGCGATCAACGAGTCGGCGTGGGCGATGCCCGCCTCGCCCAGCAGGCCGTCGTCGGCGGCCTCGCCGATGAGGTGCGGCACCGTCGCGTCGGCCAGACGGCTCGGGTCACGGTCCACGACCACGACGTCATGCCCGCTGGCGAGCAGCCGCGTCGTCGCAGCGCGTCCCACGCGGCCGTAGCCGCAGACGATGGTGTGCCCGCGCAGGCGGGCGATCTGGCTGTCCATGCGCTGCCTCTCCAGCTGGTCGCGGAGCTGGCCCTCGGTGACCAGCTCCACGAGGAGGCCGAGGTTGTAGAGGACCGTGCCGGCCCCCGCGATGATGAGCGCCATCGTGAAGATCCGCCCGCCGGTGCCGAGGGGCTGGACCTCGCCGTAGCCGACGGTCGCGACCGTGGTGACGGTGTGGTAGATCGCGTCGATCAGGCTCCAGCCCATCGCGACGTAGCCGAGGGTGCCGACGACGATGACCCCGAGCAGGGCCAGGAGCGCCCGGCGCAGGCGGCGCAGCGGGTCAGGACCGCTGCTCGTCCCGCGTCGGACGAGGCGCTGGTCGAAGCCGAGGACGTTGCGCATCACCCCGACCTCCTGGTCATGCTCCGAGCGTAGTGCTGGACGGGGTCCTCCCGACGGCGATGTGGGGGAGCAGACAGAGGCGCTGCTGGGCCCTGGCACCGGCCGCGAGACCTCGGCTTTACTGGACCCGTGCCCGAGCCCGTCCGCGTCTTCCGCTCCGGCGACCTGGTCCCGGCCGACCCGACGTCGGGCATGCACCGCGAGCTCGCGTTCGAGCTGCCGCTGCTGTGGGCCGGCCGCGTGCGCACCGAGCCCGGAGCCGTGTCGGGCTGGCACCACCACGACAGGAACGACAGCAGCCTCTATGTCGTGTCGGGCATCCTGCGCCTGGAGTACGACGGCCTCGAGGGCTGGATCGACGCCGGACCGGGCGACTTCGTGCACGTGCCGGCCTTCACCGTGCACCGCGAGAGCAACCCGACCGACGAGCCGTCGATCGCCGTGATCGCGCGCGTCGGCGGTGGCGTGCCGACCGTCAACGTGGAGGGGCCTACAGCGAGCTGAGCACCGCGGCGCGGTGGTCGCGCGCGGGGCCGAACAGCTCGCCCAGCGCCTGGGCCTGCTTGAACACCAGGTGGGCGTCGTGCTCCCAGGTGATCGCGATGCCGCCGTGCAGCTGGACGGTCTCGGACGCCACCTGGGCGACCGCGTCGGAGCACCAGGCCTTGGCCACGGACGCCAGGCGGCGAGCGGTCTCCCAGTCCCCGGAGACGGCCGCCTCGTCGAACGCGGTGGCCGCTGCGAGCGTGGCCGAGCGCGACGTCTCGACCAGCACGTGCAGGTCGGCGAGCCGGTGCTTGAGCGCCTGGAACGACCCGATCACGCGGCCGAACTGCTCGCGCTGGCGGGTGTAGTCGACGGTCATGTCGAGGCCGCGCTGGGCGACCCCGGTGGCGAGGGCGCCGACGGCGGCCGAGCCGGCGACGTGGGCGCGCGCGAGGGCGTCGGACCCGCCGACCCGGACGCCGGGTGTGCCGTCGAGGGAGACGCGAGCCAGGCGCAGGGTCAGGTCGAGGGTCGGGACAGCGGTGCGGGTGAGGCCGGTGGCGTCGGCCTCGACGGCGAACAGCGCCGGCCCGTCAGGCGTCGTCGCGGCGACCAGCAGCACGGTCGCGCCGACGCCGTCGAGGACGAGGTCGACCGTGCCGGTGAGCGAGGTGCCGTCGGCGCGGACGGGCTCGTCGGCGCCGAGGCCGGTCGCCCCGGCCCAGGCCAGCGTTGCGACCTCGCCGGCGGCGATGCGGCCGAGGAGCTCGGCGTCGGGGGAGTCGAGGAGCGCCTGGACCGCCACCGTCGAGGCGAGCAGCGGCGAGGGCGCGAGCGCGTGGCCCAGCTCCTCGAGCACGACCGCGGTCTCGCCGAAGCCGGCGCCCGCGCCGTCGTACTGCTCGGGGACGGGGAGGGCGGCGACACCGACCTGCTCGCAGAGCGCCTCCCACAGCGACTCGTCGTAGCCCGCCTCGGTCTCGATCGCGGCGCGGACGGCGGAGGAGTCGCTGCGCTTGTCCAGCAGCGAGCGGACGATCGAGGCCAGCTCGGTCTGCTCCTCGGTGAGCCTCAGGTCAGGCACGTGAGCCCCCTTCGAGCGCGGCCAGCACCCGCCGTCGCGCCTGCTGGGGCGTGCCCCACGCGGAGACCAGCGCGCGCGTCTTGAGGATCCACACCGAGGCGTCGTACTCCTGGGTGTAGCCGATCGCGCCGTGCAGCTGGAGCGCCGCACGCGAGGCGAGGTAGGCGCCCTCCGACGCGGCGACCTTGGCGGCCGCGACGTCGCGCGAGCGTTCAGGGCCGTCGAAGCGGACCGCGGCGCCGAGGACCAGCGGGCGCACGAAGTCCAGCGCGATGCGCACGTCGGCCAGCCGGTGCTTGAGCGCCTGGTAGGACCCGATCTCGCGGCCGAACTGCTTGCGCTGCTTGACGTAGTCGACCGTGGTCGCGAGCAGCTGCTCGCCGAGGCCCAGCAGCTGCGCGGACGCCGCGAGCACCGCCAGGTCGAACGCGCGGTGGAGGTCGCCGGCCGCGACCTCGTCGCCAGGGGTCACGTCGAACAGCCGACGAGCCGGGTCCACCGACTGCAGCCGGTCGCCGGCGGTGGCCGTGCGGAGGACCCGCCCGTCCGCGGCGAAGACGTGGTCGGCGACGTGCGCGTCCAGGGCCCGGGGTACGACGGGTGGCGCGGCCACGGTGCCGATCGCGCCCTCGGCGAGCGCGCCCAGGAGCGCCGGGTCGGTCAGCGCGAGCGGTAGGTAGGCCGCGGACTCGACCCACGGCCCCGGCACGGCGTGACGGCCGAGCTGCTCGAACGCGACGCACAGGTCCACCGGCGACCCGCCCAGACCGCCGGCGGACTCCGGCACGACGAGCGCGGAGAGGCCCTGGTCGGCCAGCCGGCGCCACAGCGCCAGCCCCGGAGCCGGGTCGTCGGACCCCCAGGCCCGTGCGGCCCCGACGACGTCGGCGCCCTTGAGCAGGTCGGCCAGCGAGGCACCGAACTCGCGCTGCTCCGAGGTGAGCTCGAACCTCATCGACCCACCCCGTCCTTCGTCGGAGCCGCGCCCTTGGGCTCCCTCGGCAGCCCGAGCACGCGCTCGGCCACGATGTTGCGCTGGATCTCGTTGGTGCCGGCATAGATCGGCCCCGACAGCGAGAAGAGGTAGCCGTCCGACCACGACGAGCGCAGCTCGCCGTCGGCGTCGAGGAGGTCGAGCGCGGTCTCGTGGAGCGCGACGTCGAGCTCGGACCAGAACACCTTGTTGACCGAGCCGGCCGCCCCCATCTCGCCGCCGTCGGCGAGGCGGGTGACGGTGCCCCAGGTGTAGAGGCGGTAGGCCTGTGCCCGGATCCACGCGTCGACGACCCGGTCGCCCAGCGACTCGTGGCCCTCCCCGTGCTCGAGCCACAGGTCGACGAGCCGGTCGGCCGCCGCGCAGAAGCGTCCGGGGGAGCGCAGCGAGAGCCCGCGCTCGTTGCCCGCGGTCGACATCGCGACCCGCCAGCCGTCGCCGGGGGCGCCGAGCACGTCGGCGTCGGGCACGAACACGTCGTCGTAGAAGACCTCGGCGAAGCCCGGCTCGCCGTCGAGCTGGGCGATCGGCCGCACGGTGATGCCCTCGGCGTCGAGCGGGAAGCAGAAGTAGGTCAGCCCCGCGTGCCGCGCCGCCTCGGGGTCGGAGCGGAAGAGCCCGAAGCCCCAGTCGGCGTAGGCCGCCCGTGAGCACCAGGTCTTCTGGCCGTTGAGCACCCAGCCGCCACGCTCGTCGTCGCGCGTCGCCGTCGACCGCAGCGAGGCCAGGTCGCTGCCGGCCTCGGGCTCGGACCAGCACTGCGCCCAGATCTTCTCGCCGGTCGCCATCGTCGGCAGCCAGCGGTCCTGCTGCTCCTGGGTGCCGTGGTCGAAGATGATCGGCGCGAGCAGGAAGATGCCGTTCTGGCTCACGCGGCCGGGCGCACCGGCGCGGTAGTACTCCTCCTCGAAGACCACCCACTCCACGAGCGAGGCCTCGCGTCCGGAGTAGTCCCGCGGCCACGACACGACCGACCAGCGGGCCTCGGCCAGCCGTGCCTCCCACTCCTGGTGGGCGCGCCAGCCGTCGGCGGTGTCCATCGACGGCAGCGGCTCGGCGGGCACGTTGGCGGACAGCCAGGCGCGTGCCTCGGCCTGGAACGCCAGCTCGGACTCGGTCAGCTCGAGGTCCACGACGACTCCTCCCTCAGGGCGTTCTTGAGCACCTTGCCGGCCAGGTTGCGGGGGAGCGCGTCGACGAACCGCACCTCGCGGGGCACCTTGAAGTTGGCCAGCCGCTCCCGGGCGTGGGCCACGACCTCGTCGGCGGTCAGCTCGCTGCCGGGACGGCGTACGACGAACGCGGCGCCGACCTCGCCGAGGCGCTGGTCGGGCACGCCGACGACCGCGACGTCGGCGACGCCCTCCAGCCGCGTCAGCGCCTGCTCGACCTCGGCGGGATAGACGTTGAAGCCGCCGCAGATGTACATGTCCTTGAGCCGGTCGGTGATCTTGAGGTAGCCCTCGTCGTCGACCCGGCCCACGTCGCCGGTGTGCAGCCAGCCGTCGTCGTCGATCGCCGCCGCCGTGGCGTCGGGGTCGTCGAGGTAGCCGAGCATCACCAGGTCGCCCCGGAAGCGGACCTCGCCCTCCTCGCCGGCCGGCTTCTCCTCGCCGGTCTCGGGGTCGACGATCGCCAGCTCGAGCCCGGGGATGACGCGCCCGCAGGTGCCGGCGACGAGGTCGGCGGGGTCCCCGCGGCGGCACATCGTGGCGACCACGCACTCGGTCATGCCGAAGGCGGTCAGCACGAGGTCGAAGCTCAGCTCGGTCTGCATCCGCTCGACCAGCACGACGGGCACGACCGCAGCCCCGGTGACGGAGAACCGCAGGCTGCCCAGGTCGTGCCTCGAGCGGTCGGGGTGGTCGAGCAGCGCCTGGAAGATCGCGGGGGCGCCGGGGAGGACCGTGATGGCCTCGCGCTCGATCGTCCGCAGCATCTCGGCGGTGTCGAAGACCGCCATCGGGTAGATCGTGGCGCCGGTCAGGAGGCTCGTGACGATGCCGACCTTGTAGCCGAAGGAGTGGAAGAACGGGTTCACCACGAGGTAGCGGTCGCCCTGCACGACCTCGCCGAGCGCGCCCCAGACGCGCGCGGCGTCGTAGGTCTGCCGGTGCGCGGTCAGCGCGCCCTTGCTGCGGCCGGTCGTGCCGGAGGTGAAGAGGATGTCCGCGACGTCGTCGGCGGAGACCTGGGCGGCGACGTGGTCGACGGCCTCGAGATCGCCGTCGGTGGGCAGGTCCTCGATCCTCAGCACGGTCGGCAGGGTGACGCCGGCCTCGTCGGCGGCGTCGGCCAGCTCCTGGGTCTGGTGCCGGTCGAGGAACCCGTCGGCGACCACGACCAGGCGGGCGTCCACGCGGGCGAGGACGTCGACCACCTCGTGGCCGGTGTAGCGGGTGTTGAGCGGCACGAGCACCCCGCCGGCGTAGGTCACGGCCAGGGCGGCGACCTCCCAGCGCCAGGAGTTGGGCGCCCAGACGGCGACCCGGTCGCCGGGGGAGACGCCCAGCGCGACGTAGCCCGCCGCGGTCTCGCGCACGCGCTGGAGCAGCTCGGCGAAGGTGAGGCGGGTGCCTGCGTCGACGACGGCGAGGTCGTCGCCGAAGCGCGCGGCGGCGTCCTGCAGGGCGCCGGGGACGGTCCGCGGCGCTGCCTTGGGGGCGACGGCTGGTGGCATGTGCGCTACCCTACCAAGCACTTGCTTGGTCGTCATCAGAGGAGGTGGCCGTGACCCAGAGCGACGAGGACTTCCGCGCCGAGGCGCGCGCCTGGCTCACCGAGCACCTGACCGGGGAGTTCGCGGCGCTCAAGGGCCTGGGCGGACCGGGCAGCGAGCACGTGGCCTACGCCGAGCGCCGGGCCTGGGACCGCCACCTCGCCGAGCACGGCTGGACCTGCGTCGGCTGGCCCGTCGAGCACGGCGGCCGCGGCCTGAGCCTGGCCCAGCAGGTCATCTGGCACGAGGAGTACGCCCGCGCCGAGGCCCCCGCGCGGGTCAACCACCTCGGCGAGGAGCTGCTCGGTCCCACCCTCATCGCCCACGGCACGCCCGCGCAGCAGCAGCGCTTCCTCCCGCGGATCCGGGCGGTCGACGAGCTGTGGTGCCAGGGCTACTCCGAGCCCGGCGCCGGCTCCGACCTCGCCGCGGTCACGACCAAGGCCCGCCTCGACGGGGACGAGTGGGTGATCGACGGCCAGAAGGTCTGGACCTCGATGGCTCACGAGTCCGACTGGATCTTCGTCATCGCGCGCACCGAGCCGGGCTCGCAGCGCCACCACGGCCTGTCGTTCCTGCTCGTGCCGATGGACCAGGAGGGCGTCGACGTGCGCCCGATCCGCCAGATCACCGGCACCTCGGAGTTCAACGAGGTGTTCCTCTCCGGCGCCCGCACCGCCCGGGACCTGGTCGTCGGCGAGCCCGGCGACGGCTGGCGGGTGGCGATGGCGCTGCTCGGGTTCGAGCGCGGCGTCTCGACGCTCGGCCAGCAGCTCGGCTTCCGCCGCGAGCTCAAGGCCGTGGTGGAGATGGCCCGAGCGAGCGGGGCGTACGACGACCCGGTCGTCCGCGACCGCCTCGCCCAGGCGGCCGTCGGGCTCGAGGTGATGCGGGCCAACGCGCTGCGCATCCTCTCGGAGAACCTCCACGGGTCCACCGTCGGCGACCGCGGGCAGGACAACGTCGCCAAGCTCGTCTGGGCCGACTGGCACAAGCACCTCGGCGAGCTGGCCATGGAGGTCCAGGGCCCGGCGAGCCTGGTCGCCGAGGCCGACGGGCCGACCGACTGGCAGCGGCTCTTCCTCTTCACCCGCGCGGACACGATCTATGGCGGGTCCGACGAGGTGCAGCGCAACATCCTGGCCGAGCGCGTGCTCGGCCTTCCCCGCGAGCCGAAGGGTGCCACCACGTGACCGTGCATCGTCCCGAGCAGCCGACCCCGGACTACGTCCCCGGCCACGGCCTCCTCGCCGACAAGGTCGTCGTCGTGACCGCCGCAGCCGGCGCGGGCATCGGCGCGGCCGTCGTACGCCGGGTGCTCGAGGAGGGCGCGCGTGCGGTCGTCCTCGGCGACACCCACGCCCGACGGTTGTCCGAGGCACAAGAAACCCTGGCGGCCGAGTTCGGCAACGACCGGGTCGCCGCCCTGCCGTGCGACGTGACCGTCGAGGAGCAGGTGCAGGCGCTGCTCGAGGCCGCGGACCCGTTCGGCGGCGTCGACGTGATGGTCAACAACGCCGGGCTCGGCGGCACCGCCGACATCCTCGCGATGACCGACGAGGAGTGGTCGCGGGTCCTCGACATCACCCTGACCGGCACGATGCGCTGCATCCGCGCCGCCGGCTCCCGCATGCGCGACGCCGGCACCCGGGGAGTGATCGTCAACAACGCCTCGGTGATCGGCTGGCGCGCCCAGGAGGGCCAGGCCCACTACGCCGCGGCCAAGGCGGGCGTCATGGCGCTGACGCGCTGCGCCGCGCTCGACCTCGCCCCGCACGGCATCCGGGTCAACGCGGTCTCGCCCAGCCTGGCGATGCACCCGTTCCTCGCCAAGGTCACCTCCGACGAGCTGCTCGCCGAGCTCAAGCAGCGCGAGGCGTTCGGCCGCGCGGCCGAGCCCTGGGAGGTGGCCAACGTGATGGTCTTCCTCGCCAGCGACTACTCCTCCTACCTGACCGGCGAGGTGCTCTCGGTCAGCAGCCAGCACGCCTAGGAGGTCCGTCATGACCGAGACCGACACCCGCACCCGTCGCGAGCAGCTGCTCGCGATCGCCGGCGGGCTCTTCGCCGAGCGCGGCTTCAAGAACACCACCGTCCGCGACATCGCCGACGCGGCCGGGATCCTCTCGGGCAGCCTCTACCACCACTTCGACTCCAAGGAGTCGATCGTCGACGAGCTGCTCTCGACCTTCCAGCGCGACCTCTTCGCGACGTACGACGAGATCCTCGCCTCGACGCCCGACACCGCCGGTCGCATCGACGCGATCGTCCGGGCGTCGTTCGACGCGATCCACCACCACCACAACGAGGTGGCGATCTTCCAGAACGACGCGGCCTACCTCATGGGCTTCGAGCGCTTCGCCTACCTCCGCGAGCACAACCGCCGCTTCCGCACGATGTGGGTGCGGCTGCTCGACGACGGGATCGAGTCCGGCGCGCTGCGCGACGACCTCGACCCCGAGCTGACCTACCGCTTCATCCGCGACACCGTCTGGGTCGCCGTCCGGTGGTACCGCCCCGGGGGCGACGTCGCCCC
>CAZKZQ010000067.1:0-16373 GCA_964557235.1 uncultured Nocardioidaceae bacterium | reverse complement strand
TGCGTCGTCCACGACGCGCTTGACCTTCGGGGACGCGATCTCGGCGACGGTCACGGCGACGAGGAGGTCCCCGTCCCGCCAGAACACGTTGCGCAGGTCCCACACCGCGCCGCCGCCACCGGGCTCGGTCACGACGGTGCGCGTGGCGGTGGCCGCGTCACCCATCTCGGGAGCGGTCATCGGCCTGCTCACGATCGTCTCGCCGTCCGGCGAGGTGGTCCTGCCGCCGGGGCAGCCTGCGAGGCCCGCAGCCAGTGCGTCGTAGGTCCTCGTCACGGCTGCCTCGTCGTCGGAGAGCAGGAACGCCTGCAGGAACACGAGGTGGTGCTGCGGGCGCACGCCGGGAGTGGGCTCGGTGACCCGGGGCATGCCGGTGTCGTAGCTGTACTGCCGGAAGGCCTGCCACGGCAGCTGCTTCGCCGTTGTCGCGGACTCCTTGCTCGCGTTGGGGCACAACTCGACTCGAGGCAGGTACTTGCGGTTCTCGTCGGTGACGATGCCAGTGGTGAAGTCGGCGTCCGCACCGGGGTTCGCCTGCGTGGACCAGCCCGGCCCGAGGGCCTCGGGCGGGACGAGCAGCGCGGCGACGTCAGCGGCAGGGCGCCCACCCGTGGCCGGCGGGGGCTCGGCGGTGTCCTCACCACAGGAGACGAGCATCGCGACCGAGAGGAGCAGAGCGGCTCCCGCGCTCCGGGAGGCCAGGTGTCGGGTCATGGTGACCACCTTCTCTGCCTCCACGCTCCCGCTCTGCGGCGTTGCGGACAACCGCCTCCGCGGTGACGTGCACCACAGACGGGATCAGTCGGGCGCCTCGGCGTCGTCCTCGGGGTCGGCAGCACCGCCCTCGGGATCGTCGCCGTCGCCCTCGTCGGCGGCGTCCTCCTCCGCCTGAGCGGTGCTCTTGCCGGTGTCGTCGGTCTTGTCCGCGTCCGCTCCCGGCTCGCGGATCTCGTCCGGCACGTCGTCCTCGTCCTGCTGCGCGGCGAGCGGCTGGTCGCGGGTGACGAGCTCCTCGGACTCCCCGCGGCCGACGTCGGACTCGTTGTCGTCGGCGTCGGCGCCACCGGGAGCGGTCGGGATGTCGTCGACCTGCGCGTCGGGGAGGTCCTCGGGGTCGTTGTTGAGGAACTTCTTGAGGTCCTCGGTGGTCTCCGGCTTGCTGTCGTCGCTCATGGCAGGAGCGTGCCCGGGAGGACCGGTCAGAAACCGAGGCTGAGGACCGGTGGCACCTGTCCCGAGGCGAGCAGGCGGAGCACGTGCTCCTCGTGGGGCACGAGCGGGTCGGGCAGGTCGTCGAGGCCGAACCAGTCGAGCCGCTCGCACTTCGTCGGTTCCTGGATGCTCGGCTCGCCGGTCCAGGCGGTGGCCGTCACGAAGAAGTCGACCCGCTGCTCGACCGGGTCGGGGTTGCCGGGCTCGGTGCGCTGGAGCGCGCACAACGGCCGCATCGCGGCCGGGTCGATCTCGATGCCGAGCTCCTCACGCGCCTCGCGCGCGGCAGCGACGGTGACGGACTCGGCGTACTCGATGTGGCCGGCGGCCCCCGACGCCCAGTGGTGGGGCATGTAGGACGTGCCGGCGCCCCTGAGCTGCAGGAGCACCTCGGTGCCCCGGGCGGAGGTCCGCTGGAGCAGGAGGTAGGCGGCCGGGACGACCTGGAAGCGGGTCGTCACGTGTTGCGGATGTCGTCGTCCTTGCCGTCGAGCTTGTCGAGGCCCTCCTTGACCTTGCGGCCGGCCGCGTCGAGCTTGTCGGTGTGCTTGCCCTTGGTGCGCTTGTCGGCCTCCTTGAGGCCCTTGTCGACCGCGTCGCCGATCTTGTCGCCGTGCTTGTCCACGGCCGTCTTGGCGGCCGCCTTCGCCTTGTCCAGGAAGCCCATGGCCGTCTCCTCAGCGCTGGTGCGGGTCGTCTCCTCACCGTAGCGCGGTGGGAGACTGGCGCCCATGTCCGCGACCAGCCCTGGGATCCCCGTGGTCGCGCTGGTCGGTCCGACCGCCGCGGGCAAGTCCGAGCTGGCGCTGCGCCTGGCCGAGGAGCTCGGGGGAGAGGTGGTCAACACCGACGCCCTGCAGCTCTATCGCGGCATGGACATCGGCACCGCCAAGCTCACCGTCGCCGAGCGACGAGGCGTCCCGCACCACCTGCTCGACGTGCTGTCGGTGACGCAGACGGCGTCCGTCGCGGAGTTCCAGGGGTGGGCGCGCGACGCCGTCGAGGACTGCCGGGCTCGTGGGGTGGTGCCGGTGCTGGTGGGCGGATCGGCGCTCTACACCAGGGCTGTCGTGGACCGCTTCGAGTTCCCGGGCACCGACCCCGACCTGCGGCGCGCGTTGGAGGAGCGGCTCGACGAGGAGGGCGCGGGGGTGCTGCACGCCGAGCTGGCCGTCGCGGACCCCGAGGCGGCCGGGCGCATCCTGCCGACCAACGGCCGTCGCGTGGTCCGCGCGCTCGAGGTGGTGCAGCTGACCGGGCGACCGTTCAGCGCCAGCCTCCCGACGATGGAGTACGCCGACCCGCACACCGTGCAGGTCGGCGTCGACTGCGACCGGGAGACCCTCGACCGCCGCATCGCCCTGCGCGTCGAGCGCATGTGGGAGCAGGGGCTCGTCGCCGAGGTCGAGCGCCTCGTGGGCGAGGGCCTGCGCGAGGGGCGCACCGCGCGGGCGGCGCTGGGCTACGCCCAGGTCCTGGACCTGCTCGACGGCACCCTCAGCGACGCCGAGGCACGCGAGTCGACGGTCCGGGGCACACGGCGGTTCGTCCGACGGCAGGAGAGCTGGTTCCGCAAGGACCCGCGGATCACCTGGGTGCCGTGGACGGACCCGGTCCCCGGTGCGGTCGCAGCGGTCCGCGCGATCGTGGACGACTAGCCTTGCGACATGGCTGACAAGACCTTCACCGTCGAGAGGGAGCGGACGATCGCCGCTCCCGTCGACCGGATCAGCGCCCTGATCACCGACTTCCACGAGTGGCAGGCGTGGTCGCCCTGGGAGGACCTCGACCCGCAGCTGCACCGCGCCTACTCCGGACCGGCGGAGGGCGTCGGCGCGAGATATGCCTGGACCGGCAACCGCAAGGCCGGAGCGGGCAGCATGGAGATCACCGACGCCGCCGATGACCACGTCGACATCGACCTGGAGTTCCTCAAGCCGTTCAAGTCGCACAACAAGATCGTCTTCGCGCTCACCCCCCAGGGCGACAGCACCCACGTGGTCTGGCGGATGACCGGTCCGCGTCCGCTGTTCATGCGGCTGGCGGGCCCGCTGATCAGCATGGACAAGCTGGTCGGCAAGGACTTCGACAAGGGCCTCTCGCGGCTCGACGAGGCCGCCACCGCGTGACGACCTTCCTCAAGGGCCACGGGACGGAGAACGACTTCGTCCTGCTGCCCGACCACGACGGCGCCGCCGGCGAGCCGGGACCCGAGCTCGTGCGCGCGCTGTGCGACCGCCACGCGGGGCTCGGCGCCGACGGCGTGATCCGCGTCGTGCGCACGGCCGCCACCGACGACCCCGACGCCGTCGCGCTGCGCGGGGAGGCCGAGTGGTTCATGGACTACCGCAACAGCGACGGGTCGCTGTCGGAGATGTGCGGCAACGGCATCCGGGTGCTGGGGCGCTACCTCGTCACGCGCGCAGGGGCCTCTGCGTCCGAGCCGCTGCCGGTCGCGACCCGCGGCGGGCTCAAGGTGCTGCGCTTCGACGACGGCCCGGACGGGCCGATCACCGTCGACATGGGCGCCCCCGACGTCGGCGGCGAGACCTGGGTCGCGTTGGGGGAGCGGCGCTGGACCGCGCGCACGGTGTCGATGGGCAACCCGCACGCCGTCGCCTTCCTCGGCCCCGACGAGACGCTCGACGGGCTCTCCGCACCCGGGCTCCCGCTCAGCCCGCCGGCGTACGACGACGCGGTCTATCCCGAGGGCGTCAACGTCGAGCTCGTGGTCGACCGCGGCGCGGGCCACGTGGCGCTGCGCGTCCACGAGCGCGGCTCCGGCGAGACGCGGTCGTGCGGCACCGGTGCGTGCGCGGTGATGGTGGCCGCCGCGCTCCGCGACGGGCGGGCGCCCGAGCCGGGCTCCGCCACGGCGTACGACGTCGACGTGCCGGGTGGGCGCCTGGAGATCGTGTGGCAGAAGGACCCCGACGGCACCGAGCGCGTGCTCATGACCGGCCCGGCCGTGATCGTCGCGGAAGGTAATTGGCTCGCCACGCGTTGAGTCGGATGCGACCCTGGAAGGCCTATGACGACCCAGCACAACGAACGACCCGAGTCCGAGCACCGCTTCGACGACGAGCCCCTCGTCGCTCCTGACGAGGAGTGGGAGTCGGGCTACGCCGACGACCTCGCTGACGACGGATCGGGCGACGACCCCGAGGACGACCTCACCACCGGTGAGTGGGACCTCGAGGCCCGCTTCGCCCTCAAGCGCGTCGGCGGCCTGCGCACCGAGCTCGAGGACATCACCGAGGTCGAGTACCGCCAGCTCCGTCTGGAGCGGGTCGTGCTCGTCGGCGTCTGGACCGAGGGCACGACCCAGGACGCCGAGAACTCCCTCGCCGAGCTCGCCGCGCTCGCCGAGACCGCCGGCTCCGAGGTGCTCGAGGCGATCTACCAGCGTCGGCAGAAGCCCGACCCGGCGACGTTCATCGGCCGCGGCAAGGTCGAGGCGCTCAAGGAGATCGTCGAGCACACCGGTGCGGACACCGTCATCTGCGACGGCGAGCTCGCGCCCAGCCAGCTGAGGAACCTCGAGGACAAGGTCAAGGTCAAGGTCGTCGACCGCACCGCGCTGATCCTCGACATCTTCGCCCAGCACGCGAAGTCGCGTGAGGGCCAGGCGCAGGTCGAGCTCGCCCAGCTCAACTACATGAAGCAGCGCCTGCGCGGCTGGGGTGGCAACCTGTCCCGCCAGGCCGGTGGCCGCGTCGCCGGCGGTGCGGGCATCGGTGGCCGCGGTCCCGGTGAGACCAAGATCGAGACCGACCGCCGCCGGATCAACACCAAGATCGCCAAGCTGCGCACCGAGCTCAAGCACATGCGCACGACCCGCGACACCAAGCGCGCCGAGCGGCGTCGCAACGCCATCCCCGCGGTCGCGATCGCCGGCTACACCAACGCCGGCAAGTCCTCGATCCTCAACCGGCTCACCGGCGCCGGCGTCCTCGTCGAGGACGCGCTGTTCGCCACGCTGGACCCGACCACCCGGCGTACGTCGACCGGCGACGGCCGGGTCTACACGCTCTCCGACACCGTCGGGTTCGTCCGTCACCTGCCGCACCAGCTGGTCGAGGCGTTCCGCTCGACGCTGGAGGAGGTCGCCGACTCCGACCTGATCGTCCACGTCGTCGACGGCTCCCACGCCGACCCCGAGGGCCAGCTCGCCGCCGTGCGCGAGGTGTTCGCCGAGATCGGCGCCACCCACGTGCCCGAGCTCGTCGTGATCAACAAGGCCGACCTCGCCGACCCGCTGGTGGTCGCGCGGCTCAAGGTCGCCGAGCCGCACAGCGTCGTCGTCTCCGCCCGCACGGGCGAGGGGATCGCGGCGGCCCTGGCCGCGATCGAGGACGACCTCCCGCGTCCGGGGGTGGCCGTGCACGCGCTGCTGCCCTACGACCGCGGCGACCTGCTCAACCGCATGCACACGGCCGGTGAGGTCGAGCACCTCGAGCACACCGGCGACGGCACGGTGGTGCGGGGCCGGGTCAACGAGGACCTCGCCGGCGAGCTCGCGCCGTACCTCGTCTGAGGCCGGGTCAGCGCTCCCGCGGCGGCGGGTCGCCGCCCTCGCGGCGGTTCTTCTCGTCCTCGATCGGTGCCGGCTGCGGCTCGCCCCCGGTGCGGACGACGTCGTCGCCCCACATCGGGTTGTCGTCGTCCGCCTGCTCGGGGGCGCCGCCCTCGTGGCCGGCGAAGTCCGGCTGGGACACGTCCTCAGCGGCGTAGGTGCCGGGGGAGACGTCGCGCTCGCCGTCGGTGCGCGGGTGCCGGGTCGTCGTCCGCTCGCTGCTGACGCCCCAGTCGCCCTCGAGGCCCTCGGGTCCGCTGCTGGCGGGGTTGGAGGCCTCGTTCTCGAACGGCACGGCCTCGTGGTCGGACGGGTCCTCCATCGCAGCCTCGGCGGCGTCGAGCGAGGCATGGGGGCGAGCGTTCTGCGTGGCTCGCTCGACCGGGTCCGTGGAGACCTCTCCCAGCTGCTCGTGCACGGCCTTCTCGGAGGCGCTCGGCTCCTTGTCGTCACCCACGGCTGGCTCCTGTCGCTCGTCGCTGCTGGTCCGCTGTCACTCGCTTGTCACACGTGCCCGGTCGGGGAGGGGGCAAACGCCTAGAGTGCGGGCATGGCTCGCTCCACGCGCTCTGTCCGGGCGGCAGGCGGTGTGCTGCGGGCGGTGCCCGCGACGATCACCGCGGTGCTCGTCGCTGCCGTCCTCCTGCTCTGGCCCGTCATCGGAGCGGTGCTCCCGGCCGAGGGCGACACCGAGCCCGAGCTGGTCCGGATCACCGACTACCGCGCCGACTTCACCGTCCGTGCCGACGGCCGGCTCGACGCGACCGAGACGATCACCGCGACGTTCCCGCCCGGCCGCCACGGGATCTTCCGCTTCTGGGACCTCACCGACCAGGGTGACCCGCACGTGCGGCTCGTGCCGCGCTCGATCGAGGTGACCCGTGACGGGTCCGAGGAGCCGTTCGACCTGCAGTGGGCCAGCGGCACGCGCGAGCGCGTGGCCAAGATCGGCTCCGCCGACGTGGAGCTGGCTGCCGGCAGCCACGTCTACACGATCCGCTACGCGATCGACGGTGCCCTGGCCCCGCAGTCGCGTGACTCCGGAGGCACGTGGGCGGCGGGGGACAGCGGGTCGGCCTTCGTGTGGAGCGTGCTGCCTGCGGGGTGGGCGATGCCGATCGACCGGGCGACGCTGACCGTGCGCCTGCCCGAGCGGCCCCGCGAGGTCGCGTGCCAGATCGGCGACGGGTCGACGCGCCCGTGCGAGGTGAGCCAGGAGGGCAGCACCCTCAGCATCACCGCCGCAGGGCTTCCCCCGCGCACCCCGGTCAGCGTGCGGGCCGACCTCGAGGCCGACGCCCCCGGTCGCACCAGCGTCCCGTGGAGGATCAGCTGGGACCCGCTGCTCGGACGCTCCGAGCTCGTCCTGGGCCTCCTGCTCCTGCTGACCGCGCTCGGCTTCGGTCTCGGGCGCTGGTGGGCCGGCCGCGCCGCGGAGGACTCGCCGGGGCAGCCCGTGATGTACGCCCCGCCCGACGGTCTCGGCCCCGTGCAGACGCACTACGTCGCCCACGAGCGACTGCCCGGCGACGCGCTCGTCGCCACCCTGCTGCACCAGGCGGAGCGGGGGCTGATCAAGCTCGAGCAGCTGAGCCCCAAGCAGTGGCGCATCGAGGGTCTCGGCACGGCCCAGCAGTGGATGGAGGCCGACCCGGTCAGCCGGTCCGTGGCCACGCAGCTCGGCATCACCGGGCCGGGCGACGTCTTCGACGCCGACGGGTCCGTCGCCTCGGGCCAGACGCTCCAGGCGGTCCAGAAGAACCTCGGGTCGATCACCAAGCAGTGGGCGATCAACGACGGCTACCTCGTCGGCGTGGCCTCCGAGCGACGCCACCAGGTGCTCGTGGTCCTCGCGGGCGTGGTCGGCGTGGTCCTGGCCGTGACCCGCCCGTTCGGGATCACGATGGTCGCCGCCCCCGCCTTCGGAGTGCTGATCGGCGGTGCCGGTCTCCTGACCAGCGGGATCGGGACGCGGCGCACGACGGCCGGGCGGGACGCGTGGGCGCGCTCGGCCGGGTTCCGGCGCCTGCTGTCGACGCCCTCGTCGGAGGTGCGCTTCGACTTCGCGGCGCAGAAGGACCTCTACCTCGCCTACATCCCGTACGCCGTGGCGTTCGGCTGCGCGGACGCGTGGGCCGAGAAGTACCGCCGGGCGATGAACGAGGCGCCGCCGCAGCCGACCTGGTACCCCGTCACCACCGGCGGGGGCGGGTGGTTCGGCGGGGACGACGGCGGGTTCGGGTCCTTCGAGTCCTCGCTGCAGTCCTCGATCAGCGCCTACGAGGCCACGCAGTCCAGCTCGTCGAGCGGCGGCGGGGGCGGTGGCTTCAGCGGTGGCGGCGGTGGCGGCGGGGGCTCCTGGTGAACCAGGGTCCGGGCTGAGAGAGTTGCGCCAGCGCGCGGCGTGCGCCGTGCGAGGAGAGGGGAAGCGCGATGTTGATCGCGATCATCGTCATCGTGGTGCTGGTCCTGCTGGGCCTGTTCTTCGTCGTGGGCTTCAACCGGCTGCGGCGCCAGGACGTCGCCGTGGACGAGGCCGAGGGCGGCATCGACGTGCAGCTCACCCGGCGAGCCGACCTGATCCCCAACCTGGTCAACACCGTCAAGGGCTACGCCGCCCACGAGAAGTCGGTCTTCGAGGAGGTCACCGCGGCGCGGGCGGGCGTGCAGCAGGCGGCGCAGAGCGGCAGCGTCCCGGAGAAGGCCGCCGCCGAGGCCCGTCTGGACAAGGCGATCGTCAACGTCCTCGCGGTCGCCGAGGCCTACCCCGACCTCAAGGCGTCGGCGAACTTCCTCCAGCTCCAGCAGCAGCTGGCCGACACCGAGAGCCAGCTGGCGTTCGCGCGGCAGTTCTACAACGACGCCGCGGCCCAGCTGAACACCTCGATCTCGACCATCCCCTGGATGTTCTTCTCCGGCGTCGCGGGCGTCGGCAAGCGCGAGTTCTACGACGCCCCGGCCGGCCAGGAGACTCCTCCGACCGTGCAGTTCTGAGCGTCATCCCCAGGCTGCGCGAGCCGCCTGGGGACGGCGTCACGGAGTTGTCGCCTGCTCGGTCTAGCCTGTGCCGGTGCCCGTGGATCCCGCTCTGAGCGACGTCGCTGCCGAGGCGCCGGTCACCGACGCCGAGACCGCGACCGACGCCCCGACCGTCCGCGCCGTCCTCGAGGCGGCGGTGCACGGGCTCGGCGGCGAGGAGCGGCCGGGCCAGGTCGCGATGGCCGAGGCCGTCGCGGCCGCGATCCACGACCGCACCCACCTGCTGGTGCAGGCCGGCACCGGCACCGGCAAGTCGCTGGGCTACCTCGTCCCGGCGCTGCTGCACCCCGAGCGCGTCGTGGTCGCGACCGCCACCCTGGCGCTGCAGCACCAGCTCGTCGAGCGCGACCTGCCGGCCCTGGCCGACGCGGTCTCGGAGGTCCTGGGTGGCCGGCCCTCGTTCACCGTGCTCAAGGGCCGCTCCAACTACGCCTGCCTGCACCGCGTGCGCGAGGGCGTGCCCGACGACCAGGGCACGCTCGCGCTCACCCTGCCGAGCGGCTCGCTGGGGTCCGAGGTCGTCGCCCTGCGCGAGTGGGTGGAGGAGCAGGCCAAGGCCGTCGGCACGGGTGACCGCGACCACGCGCCTCGGCACACCGACCGCGTCTGGCGGCAGGTCTCGGTCTCCGCACGCGAGTGCCTCGGCGCCTCGGCCTGCGCGTTCGGCGACGAGTGCTTCGCCGAGCGCGCCCGCGACCGCGCTGCGAGGTCGCGCCTGATCATCACCAACCACTCGCTGCTCGCCATCGACGCGATCGACGGGGTCCCGATGATCCCGGACTACTCCGTCGTCGTGGTCGACGAGGCTCACGAGCTCGCCTCGCGGGTCACCCAGGCCGCGACCGACGAGCTCACCCCCACCCAGGTCGAGCGCACCGCCAAGCGCGCCGCCCGCCACGTCGACGACGCGGTGGCCGACCAGCTCTTCGAGGCGGCCGACGCGCTCACCGACGCGATGGCCGCGTGCCCGGCCACGCGCCTTGACCCCGTGCCCGAGGAGCTCGCGACCGCGCTCGCGCTGGTGCGCGACGCCGCTCGCGAGGCCGTGTCGGCGTTCCCCAAGGAGTCCGCTGACGACGCCGGCGCCAAGCAGGCCCGGGCCTGGTGCCAGGAGGTGTTCACCGCGGCCGAGCGCATGGCCGCGGTGTCGCAGCGCGACGTGCTGTGGCGCACCGAGCGTGAGCGGCAGCGCGGCGGCGACCAGCTCAGCGTGGCGCCTCTGGAGGTGTGGGGTCCGCTGCGCGACAAGCTGCTCGCCGACAACACCGTCGTCTTCACCAGCGCCACCCTCAAGCTCGGCGGCGACTTCGACGCGGTGGCGTCGGGCCTGGGCCTGCGCCACGACGAGCGCGTCCCGCTCGAGGCGCCCGCACCTCCCGTCGTCGAGGAGGAGGAGCCCGAGGAGCGTGAGGGGGAGCCCTGGCGCGCGGTCGACGTCGGCTCGCCGTTCGACTACGCCCGCCAGGGCATCCTCTACGTCGCCCGCCGGCTCCCGCGTCCCGGTCGCGACGGGCTGGGGGAGGCGCAGGTCCAGGAGATCGTCGACCTGGTCGACGCCGCCGACGGCCGCACGCTCGGGCTGTTCTCGAGCCGACGCGCCGCCGAGGCAGCTGCCGAGGCGCTGCGCGAGCGGCTGCCCCACCTCACCGTGCTCGCCCAGGGCGACGCCCAGCTGCCCGAGCTCACCGCCCAGTTCGTCGGCGACCCGCACACGTGCCTGTTCGGCACGCTCGGCCTGTGGCAGGGGCTCGACGTGCCGGGGGAGACCTGCCAGCTGGTGATCATCGACCGCATCCCGTTCCCGCGCCCCGACGACCCGCTCATGTCGGCGCGTCAGCAGGCGGCCGACCGCGCAGGGCGCAACGGGTTCCTGTCCGTCGCCGCGACGCACGCCGCCCTCCTGCTCGCCCAGGGCTCGGGGCGCCTGATCCGCACCACGAGCGACAAGGGCGTCGTGGCCGTGCTCGACCCGCGGCTCAACGGCATGGGCTACAGCGGGTTCCTGCGCGCGTCGTTGCCCCCGATGTGGGCCACGACCGACAAGGACACCGTGCTGGCCGCCCTGCGGCGGCTCAGCGGCACCAGCGCCTGAGCGCCGCGGTGGTCAGCGGCTGATCGTGGCCTTGAAGTAGCTCTTCAGGCCGTTGTCACGCGAGGTGCCCTGGCAGGCCAGGTAGGTCCCCTGGTTGCAGGAGTAGCGCTGGCCCGCGTTGGTCAGCGTCAGCTCCACCCGGCGTACCTCGCTGCGGCGGAAGGGCGCGGTGACGACGCCGTTGCCGTAGCGGTCGAGGCTGACGAACTTGCGGGCACGCGAGCCGTCGGCCTTGACCACCGACAGCTGCGCGCGCGAACCACGGGCGTAGGCCGGCATGTTGATCGGGATGCGGATCTTCCAGCCTGCGGCGGTCAGGTCGGTGCCGACCCGGAAGGCCACGCTGAAGTTGGTCATGTGGGCCATCGTGGCGACCTTCTCGCTCACCGTGCGGCGCGAGCCGGTGAGGGTGTAGTCGGCGACGAGCGGGACCACGGGGTAGCCCTGCTCCGCACCCTCGGAGTAGGCGTCGTCGGGATGCCGGTTGGCCTCGCCGAACCGGGCGAAGACCGCCGCGAGGGACGTGCCGCGGGCGGCGATCGCGCGGTTGAGCGCGCGCATGGAGTAGGTGCGCGGGGCAGCGGCGGTGTAGGCCTGGGCGCGACGCCAGGTGTCCTTCATGATCAGCGGCAGGCCGGTCGAGCCCTCGTCGGGGAACATCTCGGTGACGTAGCGCCAGAAGATCCACGAGACGTAGGGCCCGCCCTGGCCGGGGGCCGGCTGGTCGACGGGGCGGGTCGGTGCGGTGAGCTGGCTGCCGGAGAGGTAGCGGACGTTGTCGTTGACGTCGTCGTAGAGCTGGTCCTCCATCCACATGGCCGTGCCCTCCATGAACCAGTCGTCCTCGGCGACGTCGTAGGCGAACTGGACGGCGTGGAAGAACTCGTGGGCCGCGGTGACCTCGAGGTTGGCGGTGGGGGTCTGCGAGCTGCCGAACTGGCTGGGGGAGAAGTCGTTGTCGAGCACGCAGTAGCCCGTCGCGCTGCGGCCCGGTCCGGACTGCTCGGGCGCGCAGTAGCCGAACAGGCCCTCGTCGCCGATGTCGGCGAGGTAGATGTCGAGCCGGTCGTCGCCCCCGCGACCGTTGTCGGGGAGCGGGGCGCGATAGCCGCCCTGGGTGACGATGCGGTCCCAGATGTGGGTGAGCTTGGCCAGCGTCAGGTCCACCTGGTCGGGGTAGCCGTTGCTGTCGCCGTCGGCCAGCGGCACCGCGTCCGCGGTGCTCTCGACCCAGCGCACGCACACGTGGGTGCTGCACACGCGTCGCGCCGGCTTGGCGGAGTAGCCGTTGCCGTTGGGGTCGTTGGCCCCGTCCGTGGGACGGGCGAAGATGCGCTGGGCGGCCCGGCGGTCCTGGGCGTCGAGGTAGGGCAGGCCCACGCGCAGGTCGCGCAGGACGAGGGTGAGGTCCGTCCGTCGCGTGGTGGGGGCCCTCCGGTCGTCGGCCCGGAGCTGGGCCTGCGCCCGGGCCAGGGCGGCCTCGGCCGCGCGACGAGCATCGCGCCAGGTCGTGCTCGCGGACACCACGGGTGCTGCGGCCCTCTGCACGGCGGCGAGCACTCCCGTGCTGGGCGTCGCGGACGCGGTCGCGGACGGAGCGGACACGGTCCCCGCGCCGAGCGCGAGGACCGAGGCAGCAGCGAGGAGACGCAGGGACTGAGAGGGCACGTGACGTCCTGAGCGGGGAGTGGGGACCGGCGGGGGCCGGTCGGCGACGCTCCTCACCCTACGCCAGCAGGGAGGCCCGGGCGGGGACCTTCAGACCCGTCGCAGGACCGTCGTGACCTTGCCCAGGATCGTGGCGTGGGTGCCGTCGATCGGGTCGTAGGCCTCGTTGTGCGGGAGCAGCCAGACCTTCCCGTCCTTGCGCTGGAACGTCTTGACCGTGGCCTCCCCGTCGAGCAGCGCGGCCACGATGTCGCCGTTGTCCGCCGTCGGCTGCTGGCGCACGACGACGTAGTCGCCGCTGCAGATCGCCGCGTCGATCATCGAGTCGCCCACGACCTCGAGCAGGAACAGCGTGCCCTCGCCGACGAGCTCGCGGGGGAGCGGGAACACCGACTCGACCCGCTCCTCGGCCAGGATCGGACCGCCGGCGGCGATCCTGCCGACGACCGGGACGTAGGCCGGGGTGGGCTGCGCGTCGTTGATGCCGGTCTCGTCGACACCCTCGCCGCCGTCGAGGTCGGCGACGGTCAGGGCCCGGGGCCGGTTGGGGTCGCGCTTGATGAACCCCTTGTCCTCCAGCGTGCGCAGCTGGTGCGCCACGGAGGAGGACGAGGTCAGCCCGACCTTCTCGCCGATCTCGCGCATGCTCGGGGGATAGCCGCGCGCCTGCAGCGACTCGCGGATCACCATGAGCACGCGCTGCTGGCGCGGGGTGAGCCCGGAGGCGTCGGGCGGGCCGTCGGGCAGCTCGCTGACGTTGGAGCGACCGCGTCGCGTGCTCGTCGCCGGGGTGTCGCGCCTGCCGTCGAGGGACTCCATGGGACTGCCTTCCTGTCACTGCCTGTGCCGTGTCCAGCGGGGTGGGCCGGTGGTCCGAGGCTAAGCCCGCGGACCGACAGAGTTCAAACACCTGTTCGAAGCGGCGTGTCGGACGACGTCGCTCGACGGTGTCGAACATTTGTTCGGCCCGGCTCTTGATTCTGTCGGCCCTCCCCCCTATCTTCGATCACATGTTCGATCGAACACGCGTTCGACGGGCTGGATCCGCGAAATGTCGGTGGCCACGGCTGGACTGGTCACAGACACCGAGGAACACCCGGCGACAGGGGTCGCAGAGCAAGGAGGACACACGATGAGCACGATGGTGATGACGGGGGGCCCGAGCCGGGTCAGCCTCGCGACGACGACCTCGACGCTGCGGCTCACCCGCCGCGGCCGACTTCTCGTCACCCTGCTCCTGACCGCGTTCGTGCTGGCGGCGTTCCTGGCCGCCGGCGGAGCGTCGGTCGCCACCCGCGACGCGGGTGACCCTGCCCCGATCCGCACGATCGAGGTGCAGCGTGGCGACTCGCTGTGGGCGATCGCCTCCGAGATCGCCGAGCCCGGCGAGATCCGCGACATGGTCTACACGATCGAGAAGCTCAACTCCCTGCCGGACGCGACCCTCACCGAGGGCCAGGTCCTGGCCGTGCCGGTCGGCTGAGCCGCCCCGGTCCACCGTGCCGGCACGGCAGGCGCCCTCAGGGGCCCACGCGCGGCCATCGGCCTCCTCGACCCAGGCCGGTGGCCAGGTCCGGCCGTGGAGCGGGGTGTCGCCTCACCCCGCTCCCGGCAGGACTCCGCGGCGACGCAGGGCGTGCGCGACGCCGGCGGCGATGAGTCCCTGCCCGACGGTGTAGGTCGCCATGACCACGGCGTCCGACCGGGGGGTGGGGTTGCGCAGCACGAAGCGACGCAGTCCGATCGTCGCGTCCGAGGCGAGGAAGGTCCCGGTCCCCACGACGACGGCGCGGCGTGCCCCGGGCGGCAGGTGCTCACCGAGCCGTGACGACGTCGCGAACATCGAGGTGAGGATCCCGGCGTATGCGACGACGGGCGCCCGGAGCGAGGGACTGGTGCGTCCTGCCGCCCAGCCCAGCGTGGGGCCGAGGGTGGAGAAGGCGATCGCGGCGGCCTTCACGCCGCCGAGGTGCGAGCGGTCGCTCCACGGACGGCCCTCACCGGCGAAGGCGGCGACGTAGGAGATGTGGGCGCCGAAGAACGAGCCCAACCCGGCGAGGAAGGCGGTGTCGCCGTGGCCGAGCAGCGCGACGTCGCCGGCCCCCGAGAGTGCGTGGGCGGTGAGGGTGCCGCGCCTCAGCGCGCTGCGGTCCTCCGGGGTGGCCAGGGCGAAGGCCCCGGCCAGCGTGGGCATGAGCAGCGGCTTGACGACCACGCGCCACCGCCGTACTCGGGGGTCGTCGTGGCCGGCCAGGCGCGTGTCGGTCGCGGCCAGCGCGGTGTACGCCGCCGCGGCCGCGAGCGCGCGGGAGTCGAGTCCCGGCCGGGACGCGGCCCCGTGCGGGGAGGGGGCTGAGGTGTCGGGGTTCTGCACGAGGCTCATCCTGCCGACTCCGCAGGCGTCGCGCAGCGCGATCACGGCGGGGACGACACGCCGATGTGCGACTCGTCCGCGCGGAGGGTTGCGCGGCCGGGAAACTGCGCGTACGTTCTCCCCCACATCTAGTACTTACAACGCTGTAGTTCTCCACAGATTGTGGTTACTAGTCCACACCGAACAGCCGGTTCTCCCCACGTTCCACACACCTCCGTCCACAGGGCAGGGGTGGGAGAGCCTCCAGGACCCGGAAGGAGACCCCGATGCACTGCCCGTTCTGCCGGCACACCGACACCAGGGTCCTCGACTCCCGGGTCAGCGACGACGGCGGCGCGATCCGGCGCCGTCGGACGTGCTCGGAGTGCGCCCGCCGCTTCAGCACCGTCGAGCAGATGCAGCTCGTCGTGCTCAAGCGCTCGGGGGCGACCGAGCCCTTCACCCGCGACAAGGCGATCGCCGGCGTCCGCAAGGCCTGCAAGGGCCGCCCGGTCACCGAGGACCAGCTGGCCCTGCTCGGGCAGTGCGTGGAGGAGTCCCTGCGGGGCGCCGGGTGGGCCGAGGTGCCCGCCCACGAGGTCGGGATGGCGATCCTCGAGCCGCTGAGCGCGCTCGACGAGGTGGCCTACCTCCGCTTCGCCAGCGTCTATCGCGCGTTCGAGTCCGCCGACGACTTCGAGTCCGAGATCGCCGAGCTGCGGTCCCGGGCCCAGGAGACCTGCACGCAGGTCACGGCCGAGCCGTTCGTCGAGACCGTCCCCGTCGGAGCGGGGACCTGAGACCACCCCGGCGCGTCGTGGGGAAGCGGCGCGCCGGGGTGCACCACCCCTTCCCCGGGCTTCCCCGCCCGATCGCCCCGGTCACCCAGAGCGCCGCGATCGCCCAGATCGACCAGCTCCACCAGATCCATCAGATCCATCAGATCCATCCAGCACTGCAGGCATAACCAGACATTCGGCACGGTTCCATCAAGGGAGAGGGACGAGGCATATGACAGAGACGGTGAACGGCCCCGCGAAGCAGCGAGGCGGCGCACGCAAGGGCATCAAGATCGAGCGGGTGTTCAGCACCGAGGGCGTGCACCCCTACGACGAGGTGACCTGGGAGCGTCGCGACGTCGTGCAGACCAACTGGAAGACCGGCGAGTCGGTCTTCGAGCAGCGCGGTGTCGAGTTCCCCGACTTCTGGTCGGTCAACGCCTCCACCATCGTGACCACCAAGTACTTCCGCGGCGCCGTCGGCACCGACGCGCGCGAGTCGAGCCTGCGCGCGCTGATCGACCGCGTGGTGAAGACCTACCGCGAGGCCGGCGAGACCTTCGGCTACTTCAGCTCGCCCGCCGAGGCCGAGCTGTTCGAGCACGAGCTCACCTGGCTCCTGCTGCACCAGTACTTCTCGTTCAACTCGCCGGT
>CAZKZQ010000066.1:6346-16412 GCA_964557235.1 uncultured Nocardioidaceae bacterium | reverse complement strand
TCGATCGACTCCGGCACGCAGCCGACGACGAGCACGCGACCCACGCTGACGTCGTACGTCGACAGCAGCGCGAGCGTGCCGCCCGGCGGGAGGTCGTGCGGGTCGAACGCCGGCTCACCGGATGCCGGCGAGACCGGGGTGAGCGTCGGCTCGAGCACGACGAGCGACCCGGGCGGGCCGTCCACCGAGCCGACCGTGTCGACCAGGACGAGCACGTCGACGCCGTCCATCAGGTCATAGAGCAGATGCAGGCTGCGGATGCCGTAGTCGACGACCCGCACCCCCGCCGGCAGCGCGCGACCGGCCAACGACGCGGCGACCGCCGAGCCGAAGCCGTCGTCGGTGCGGAAGACGTTGCCCACGCAGGCGACCAGGATCGGATCTCGACTGGGCTCGATCACCGGAGGGCTTCCAGCTCGTCGGGCGCGAAGTAGAGGAACCGCCCCGCCTCGTCCTTGAGGTCCGCTCCCGGGTCGTCGTCGAGGGTGACGGCGACGTGCACCCGGTCGTCGACGTCCGTGTAGACCGCGGCGACCGTGGCGCGACGTCCGGCGAGGAACAGGTCGTGCGCATCGGTACGACGGACGCCGGGCCGCAGCAGCACCGGCGAGCCGCGCCGCACCTCGACCCCGCCCACCGAGACCGCATCGCGCGACGGGTCGGGGGCGACCTCGTCGACCACGCGTGCGGCACCGTGCAGCCGCTCCCACAGCTCCCGCGGCAGGTGCTCGACCTCGGCCAGCAGCGCCGCCGCACGTGGATCGGTCCCCCGCACCTCGCGCTTCTCCTCCTCCGACAACGTCAGCGTGCGCAGCGTCAGCAGCTCGTCGATCTCGAGGGAGTCGAAGAACGACGTGCCGCTCTCGGGGGCGACGCCGGGGTGGTCGTAGAGGATGATCGGCGACGCGAGCACGACGTCCCGCGAGCCCGGCGGCCCGGCGAGCACGGGGAACAGCCCGTCCTGCACGGCCTCGGAGACCAGGTGCCGCGCCCACTCCGGCGGGTCGAGCACGGAGACGAAGGCTGCGTCGGAGGACGCGAGGACCAGGTGCGCCGCGACGGCTGCTCTGCGCAGTCCGTCGGCGCGCGAGGCCGACGGCCCGGGCTCGGTGGCGTTGGCGACCGACAGCGACACCAGCGCGACCGGCCACGGCGACGCCGGCCGCGTCACCTCCACCTCGACCACGAGCGACAGCGGTCGCCGGGTCCGGCGCAGCGACCCCCCGTCCACGGCGTCGACGACCACGCCACCGTCCACCGAGAAGGCGTGGGACGACGTAGCGGTCTCCCCCGGCCCGACGTCGACGGGCACCGTGAAGGCCAGCTCGTGGGCCACCGCCTCGTCGAACGGCAGGTGGACCACGTCGCCGGCCTCGAGCCGGTCCACGACGTCGCCGGACGCGTCGAGCACCTCGCGCTGCTGCACCTGGAGCAGCCGCAGCGTCGCCGACACCGTGCCCGGCACACCGTCCACGACCACCGTCGTGCGGCACGACGACCGCTCGCTCGGGTCGGCCGCGACGACGTCGGCCGGCATCAGCACGCCCCACTGGAAGCGCACCTGGTTCTTGTCGGCGGTCGCGCGATAGGGATAGAGCACGTAGCCCTCGTAGAGCACCGTGTCGGCCAGCGCCCGCACGTCGTCCAGCGACGTCACGGCAGCAACCGCCCGAGCGTCTCGTCCCACGACACGTCTCCGGCGGCGGCGCGAGCCGAGGCGAGGCGGTGATAGGTGTCCTGCGACATCCGCACCCACGCCTGGCCCGGGAAGTGCGCGTCCATCGCCGCGCGCCACTGCGCGACCGGCAGGCGCGCCGACGCGGACGCGTGCCACGGCACCGGATCGACGCGCATCGTGCCGTCCTCGACCGCGAAGGCCGTGCCGCTGAACATCAGCGCCAGCGGGATGTCCCCCTCGGACAGCGCCGCCAGGTACTTGTGGGCGGCGACGTCGACGTCGTACGACAGCCCGAGCGGCAGGTCGACCTCGCACGACCCGGTGAACCCCGGCAGGACGCGCTCGACGAACCCGAGCTGCAGCCGTCCCATCGTGGTGTCCCAGCGCTCCGGCCCGCCGAAGATCTCGGTCACCCGCGCGGCCTCCGAGGTGGAGTGCCCGCGCTGTCCGGGCTCGACCTGCACCTGGCAGCGCAGCGCCAGCGCGTGCACCTGCAGGTCGGGTGGACCGCTCACGGCGAGGCGGAGCAGCACGGTCGGTGCGGCGGCATAGAGGTCGGCCTCGACCCCGACGCAGGCGAAGGACAGCCCGACCGCGACCGTCACCGCAGCTCCTCGAACCACCCGGCGATGCCGTCCCACACGGCGGTGCCGCCGGACGTGCCGGACCACCAGCCGCGGACCAGCCCGACCAGCTCGTAGCAGCGGTCCACCCCGACGACGTACGCCGCGTCCGGGGTGCCGCGCACCCCGCGCCGCAGGAGCAGGGCCTCGACGTCCGGCACCAGGTCGACCAGCGACGGGTCCGCCGCGACGAGCGCGCCCCACGCACCGGCGGGCAGGTCGGCTGCCACCGCGCCCGCGGCCCCGGGGTAGAACGCCTCCACCTCGCCCGAGGAGTGCCGCAGGAAGAAGACCAGGCCGACGGGCACGTCGAGCCGGCGCCACAGCGCGTCGTCGAGCGAGAGCGACAGGCGGCGCACGCCCTCGCCGACCAGGCGATAGCGGCCACCGGCTCCCCGCGGCGCGAAGAGCAGGGTGCAGGCCCGGCACACGCACAGCAGCCGCCGCTCCTCGGTGTCGGCGACGTGCTCGTGGGTCTCCGCGACCGGCGAGCCGCAGAGCTCGCACAGCTCGGGTGCGTCGACCGACGGCGGCGCCTGGACCGACGCCGCGATCCCCCGCAGGGCGCGCAACGAGCTCACGAGCCGGCCAAGCGCGTCGGGGAGAGCTGGAACACCGCCTGCGGCGCCACCGGGTCGACCACGACGCCGGCCGCGTCGGGCAGGGCTGCCAGCAGCCGCTCCTCCACGTCGGCGGCGAGCTGGGTGACCGAGCAACCGGTGGCGCTCAGGCGCACGTGCACGACCGCGTCCGCCCCGACGCCGGCGAGCTCGAGCGTGAGGCCGGGCACCTCGTCGCGGAGGCGGGCGACGACGTGGGAGGCCCGTGTGGGCAGGTCGAGCGGGTGCAGGTCGTGCAGCACGAGCAGCCCGTCCACGGCCGGGTCCTCCGACAGCCGTGTCAGCAGGTCCGCCTCCAGCCCGTCGACGATCCGCGACAGCCCGTCGCGGTGCAGCTCGAGCACGCTCCGCAGCAGCTCCTGCACCTGCGTCACGACGGCCGGCGGCGCGGTCGCGGACAGCTCGTCGAGGATCTGCTCGATGCGTCCGTGCGGGTCCTGCTGGCTCATCCCGTCATCTCCAGTCACGTTGACAACAAAGCGATCAGTAGGGCTTCACCGGCACCTGAGGCGTGTGGTGGTGCTCCAGCACCTTGCCCCCACCGGTGTACATGTGGACCCCGCACGGCAGGCACGGGTCGAAGCTGCGCACAGCACGCATGATGTCGATGCCCTTGAACGTGTCGGGCGGGTTCTCCTCGAAGATCGGCGTGTTCTGCACCGCGTCCTCGTAGGGGCCCGGCGTCCCGTGCACGTCGCGGACGCTGCCGTTCCACGGCGTCGGCGGGTAGGGGTGGTAGTTCGCGATCTTGCCGTCGCGGATCACCATGTGGTGGCTCAGCACGCCCCGCACCGCCTCGGTGAACCCGACCGCGATCGCCTCGTCGGGCACGGTGAACGACGTCCACGTGTCCGTGCGCCCCTCCCGCACCTCGGCCATCGCCCGGGTGCACGCGTGCAGCGCCATCGCGGCGGCGTACGCCTGGAAGTAGGACCGCGCCCGGTTGCGCTCCAGCGCGTTGCTCCACTGCGGGATCCGCCACTCCAGCTCCATCTCGGGCTTGAGCGCGGTCCTCGGCAGCGTGATCCTCACGCTGTGCCCGGTCGCCTTGACGTAGTCGGTGTCGACCAGGTTGTTGAGCGCCGTCGACCACAGCCGCGCCAGCGGACCGCCCCCGGTGTCGAGCGCGAGGTGGTCGGTGCCGTCGAACCACCGCGGCGACATCGTCCAGGAGTACTTCCCCTCGAAGTCGCGCTTCTGCGGCTTGGGGATCGTGTGCTGGTTCCAGGGATGGCGTACGTCGACCGGGTTGCCGAGCGGGTCGTGGGTCACGAAGACCTCGTGGTCGGCCTCCGGTGCGGCCCAGTCGTCGTAGAACGAGGAGCCCAGCAGGATGCGCATGCCGAGGTTGATGTCGACCAGGTCGTTGGTGACCAATTGCCCGTCGACAATTACTCCAGGGCTGACCAGCATCCTGCGACCCCACTCCCCCATGCGGGCATAGGTGAAGTCGCAGTGCTCGGGGTCGTTGAACGCACCCCAGCAGCCGAGCAGGATCCGTCGCCGGCCGACCTCCTCGTAGCCCGGCAGCGCCTCGTAGAAGAAGTCGAACAGGTCGTCGTGCAGCGGCACGACCTTCTTGCAGAACTCGACGTAGCGCATCAGCCGCGTGAGGTAGTCGGTGAACAGCTGCATCGTCGCCGTCGTGCCGACCCCACCGGGATAGAGCGTGGAAGGGTGCACGTGGCGCCCCTCCATCAGGCAGAACATCTCGCGCGTGTAGCGCGAGACAGCCAAAGCCTCGCGATAGAACTCGCCCTCGATCGGGTTGAGGGCCCGCATGATGTCGCCGATCGTGCGATAGCCGTGGTCGCCCGCGTGCGGCGCCTCCGTGCGGTTGGCCAGCTCGAGCACCGACGGGTTGGTCTCCTTGACCATGCGCTCGCAGTAGTCCACCCCCACCAGGTTCTCCTGATAGATGTTGTGGTCGAACATGAACTCCGCGGCCTCGCCGAGGTTGATGATCCACTCGCCCAGGTGGGGCGGCGCGACGCCGTAGGCCATGTTCTGCGCATAGACCGAGCAGGTCGCGTGGTTGTCGCCGCAGATGCCGCAGATCCGGCTGGTGATGAAGTGCGCGTCGCGCGGGTCCTTGCCCTTCATGAACAGGCTGTAGCCGCGGAAGATCGACGAGGTGCTGTGGCACTCGCGCACCACGCGCTGCTTGAAGTCGATCGTGGCGTAGATCCCGAGGCTCCCGACGATGCGGGTGATCGGGTCCCACGCCATCTTCACGACGTCAGGATCGTCCGTGCTGGTCATCGCCTCACCACGTCTTCTCGAAGCCGCTGGTGAGCTCCGCGCCCGGCGTGCGCCAGCGCGGCTCCCGCTCGAGCGTGTTGACGGTGAGCGACCGCAGCTTGCGCACGGTGGCGCCGTACGGCGCGATGCCGCGGCTCGACAGCGTCGCGCCGGACGGCTCGTCCATGAACGGCATGAACTTGTCGGGGAAGCCCGGCATCGTGCAGCCGATGCAGATGCCGCCCACGTTGGGGCAGCCGCCGACGCCGTTGATCCAGCCGCGCTTGGGCACGTTGCACTTCACCACCGGCCCCCAGCAGCCGAGCTTGACGATGCACTTGCGCGAGCCGTACGCCGCCGCGAAGTCCGCCTGCTCGTAGTACCCGCCGCGGTCGCAGTTCTCGTGCACCGTGTCGGCGAAGAGCCAGCGCGGACGTAGCGACTCGTCGAGCGGGATCATCGGCGCCTGCCCGCTCAGCTGGTAGAGCAGGTAGACCAACGTCTCCGACATGCTGTCCGGCTGCACCGGGCAGCCGGGCACGCACACGATCGGGACGCCGGCGCGCGAGGTCCAGTCCCAGCCGAGGTGGTCGGGCACCCCCATCGCTCCGGTCGGGTTGCCCGACATCGCGTGGATCCCGCCGTACGCCGCGCAGGTGCCGGTCGCGACGACGACCGCGGCCTTCGGCGCAAGCCGGTCGAGCCACTCCGAGGTGGTGATCGGCTGCCCCGTGGCGGGGTCGTTGCCGAAGCCCGCCCAGTAGCCCTCGGACTTGATCGCCTCGTTGGGGATCGAGCCCTCGACGATGAGCACGAAGTCGCCGAGCTCGCCCCGGTCGGCCTTGTGCCACCAGTCGATGAGGGTGTCGCCGCTGCCCTCGGGCCCGGTCGAGTAGTCGATCAACGGCCAGTGCAGTGCCACCGGGGGCAGGCCCGGCAGCCCGCCGAGGGCGATCTCCTCGATGCTCGGCTGGGTGGCCGCGGTGAGGGAGACCGAGTCGCCGTCGCAGCTGAGCCCGCCGTTCATCCAGAGGACGTGGACCGGGTCCGTCACGGCTCGGCCTTCTTGTCCTGGTTGAAGATCAGCTCGTAGACCGAGGCGAGCACGTCGGTGCGCCGGCGGTCGTTGTCGCCGCTCTCCACGTGCTCGGCGACCGCCCGGAGGATCTCGCCGGCATGGCTGCGCAGCGCCTCCACGACGGCGGCGAACTCCTCGGACTCACGCAGCTTGGCGATCGCGTCGTTGAGCTCGCTCTCCCCCGCCGGGCCCGAGCGGACCCCCATCCTCCAGCCGAAGTAGAACGCGAGCAGGGCCTCCATCAGGTCTCCTCCGGGTCTGGGGTCGAGCTGTCGGTCGAGCTGTCGGTCGGGGCGTCGACGACCGCCTCCACTCGGAAGCGAACCACGACGTCGGGGTAGATCCGCAGCATGAGCGCGCTGGGCAGCGAGATGTCGAAGTCGCGGATGTCGAGCGCGGCGCTGCCCGAGACGACGACGGAGGGCCGGGCGGGGTCCGAGCCGACCGTCACCTCCGCGGAGCAGGTCTGGGCCCGGGTCTCCCCGTGGATGGTCAGGTCGCCGGCGATGTTGAACCGGCCGGACCCGAGGTCCACGGCCTCGCGCAGCTCGGCGGTGATCGAGGGGAACCGCTTGGCGTTGAGGCGCTGGTGCAGCTCGTTGTCATAGAGCCGGTTGCCCGAGACCAGGGACGGGACCGGCACCGTGGCGACCGCGTGGGTCAGCTCGACGCGGGGCGCACCGCCCTCCTCGACCAGCAGCCCGGTGAAGGTGCCGCCCACCTCGGTCGTGCCGAACCGGATCCCGCCGACGCTGCTGCGCGCCTCGACCAGGATCGCCGACGCGCTCGGGACGATGGTGAGACCGACCTCCTGCCGGGTGCTCACGGGGCACCTCCTGCCGTGGCGGCGGCGACCGGGACGACCGGTTCCAGGGGGACGCAGAAGCTGAACGTCGTGCCGGTGCCCGGCGTGCTCTCGCACGCGACCGTGCCGCCGTGCAGCTCGACGTAGCGCCGGGTGATCGACAGCCCGAAGCCGCTGCCCCGCGCCACGCGCTGCGACCCCGGCACGCGGTAGAACGCCTCGAACAGGTGCTCCTGGTGCTCGGGCGGGATGCCCGGCCCGAGGTCCGACACCGCCACGAGCACCGAGTCGTGGTCACGCCGGGCGGTCACGGTGATGAGCGTGTCGCCGGCGTACTTCACCGCGTTGCCGACGAAGTTGCCGAGCACGATCGCGAACGCCTCGCGGTCCATGGCGATCTCGAGGTCGGTGGGGGCGTGCAGCGCCCAGGCCTCGCCCTCGACCCCGCCGACCCGCTCCTTGAGCAGCTCGTGGGCGGCGGGCGCGACCAGGAAGCGCACGATCTCGAGCTCGACGCGGCCGGCGGTGAGGCGGGCGTCGTCGAGCAGCGTCTCGATCAGCCGGCTCATCTGGGCGACCTTGCGCTCGATCGGCTCGATCAAGGTGGCGTGCTCGGGCGCCCGCGTCCTGAGGAACGGGATCAGGCCGCTCAGGGTCGTCAGCGGGCTGCGGAGCTCGTGCGCGACCGTGGCGAGGAACTCCCGGCGCATCGTGTCGACCTGCCGCAGCTCCTCGCTCGCCTCGCGCTCCAGCACCAGGGCGTCCTGCAGCACCGCCTCGGCCTGGATGCGTTCGGTGACGTCCTGGCACACCCCGGTCACGCCGATGATGGTGCCCTCGGGGCCGATCCGCGGCTCCACCGCGACGTGCACCCAGCCCTCGGCGCCGTCCTCGCGCCGCAGGCGGTGGTCCAGCGGCGGCGGGGTCCGGCCGTAGAGCGCCTCGGAGACCATCCGCACCAGGGCCGGGCGGTCGGCCTCCTCGAGCAGGTCCGCGTGCGCGGCGAGCGAGGGCAGCACGTCGCCGGGCGCGAGGTCGTAGACGAGGTACATGCCGAGCGACCACTGCGCCGTCCGGTCGTTGGCGTCGATCACGAAGGTGCCGCTGCGGGCCAGCCCCTCGGCACCCATGATGCGCTCCTCGGCCTGGGCGAGGGTCTCCTGCGCCACGACCTCCTCGCTCACGTCGCGCACCACGGCGGTGAGCCCGAGGATCTGGCCCGGGGGGCCGTGCGGCACCAGCGTGAGCACGACCGGCCCGCCACGTCCGTCGGGCGCGGTGACCAGCAGTCGCTCCTGGCGCACCAGCTCCCCCGCGGCCGCCCGGGAGACCAGGTCGCGGACGTGCTCCTCCTCGGCGAAGGCGGCGGCGAGCTCGGCCCCGTCGGTGAGCGGGACGGCCGCCCGCAGGATGCGGGTCGCGGCGCGGTTCCAGTGCCGCAGCCGCCCGGTCAGGTCCAGGGCGAGCACGGCCTCACCCGACGCGTCGACCGCTGCGGTCAGGTGCGTCGGGTCTGCGGGCGTGGTCGGGAGTCTCATCGATCCGTCGAGAACGCCCATGGCCGGCCCGGACTCACCCATGAGCGTCAGCTCGACAATCCCTGTCGGCCTACATCTCCCGCTTCTCGAAGTACTTCGCGAGATCGGGTGCGTTCTCGATGGCCGCTGCGGCGGCGAGCACCAGCGCCGCGCTCAGCAGGGTCTTCAGCATGGTGGCCTCCCGTTCACCCCTCCTTGCAGGTTAGGGCTGCCGGGGGTCGGCGTCCACGGCTTCGCCGATGCCGCGCGGCGAGCCGGCGTGGCAGCATCGCGGCATGACTCCCGACGAGCTCCTGCGCGACTGGGCAGCGACCGGCCGCGAGCCCGGCGGCGCCCTGTGCGTCGTCCGCCCCGACGGCACGGTCGACGAGGTCTGCGTCGGCACGCGCGACGGTCACACGCCCTGGGACACCGAGACGCTCGTGATGACCTGGTCGGTGGCCAAGCCGTTCGCCGCCCTCACGGTCCTCACCGTCGTGGCCGAGGGTGCGCTCGGGCTCGACCAGCCCGTGGGCGACCTCTGGCCGGCGTACTCCGTGCGGGGGAAGGGGGCGACGACCGTGCGGCACGTGCTCAGCCACGCCGCCGGGCTGCCCGTCTTCCCCGAGGCCGCGAGCACCCTGGAGTACGACGACCGTGAGGGCCTGGTCGCGCTCCTCGCCGACGCCGAGCCGTGGCACGAGCCGGGCGCCGGGGTGGCCGAGCACGCCCTGACCTACGGCCACCTGTGCGACGAGCTGGTCCGCCGCGCCACCGGGGAGGACCTCGCCGACCGGTTCGCACGGATCGCCGCGCAGCACGGCTGGGACCTGCACCTGTGCGTCGCCGCTGCCGACCTGGGGCGCGTCGCCGACGTGGTGCCCCTGACCGGCTGGCCCGAGACCTATGTCGAGGATCCGCGCTGGGGACCCGCGCTGACGAGGCCGCCGGGGCTGCTCGAGCCGGCGACGATGAACAGCGAGCGCTTCCGCACCTGCTCGTTCCCCGCGGTTTCCCTGCACGCGAGCGCGGCCGGGCTGGCGCGGTTCTATGCCGACCTGATGCCGCCCGACGGACCGGTCGCGCGACTGCTCGGGCCCGAGCTGCACCGCGCCCACGTCACGGCACAGGCGACCGGGCACGACCGGGTGCTGGACCGCGAGGTCGCGTGGACGCTGGGCTACCAGGTCGACGACGAGGCGGTCGGCATGGGCGGCGCCGGCGGCTGCTCGGGCTGGGTCACCCACACGGGCACCGCCGTCGGCTGGGTGACCCGCGGCCTCGGCGACCACGACAAGGCCGACCAGCTCTGGGACGCGATCGGCTAGCCCGCGGAGGCCGCAGCGACCAGGCGCGCTCGGCGACGCCGACCCGACAGGCCGCGGACCAGCTCGCCGCCCACGAAGGCGGACGCGGCGCGCAGGGGGTGGAGTCCGCGGTCGACGTCCTTGCCGGACCCGATCCGGCCCAGCTGGGTCTCGTACCACTCCGACTCCCCCGCGAC
>CAZKZQ010000066.1:0-6246 GCA_964557235.1 uncultured Nocardioidaceae bacterium | reverse complement strand
CCGACGAGCGTCGGCAGGCGGTACGCCGGCAGGGTCTCCCCCGCGAAGCCGTCGAGCAGGCGGCGGGCGAGGTCGGGGTCGAGCGCGAGCGGGCGGCCGAGCCCGATCAGGTCCACGGCGCCGGAGCCCAGCAGCGCCTCCATCGCCGAGCGCGTGCGGATGCCGCCGGTGAGCATGACGGGCAGCCCGGGAGCGGCCGCGCGGGCCCGGGTCGCGAAGGCCGCGAAGTAGGCCTCCTTGGCCCCGACCGGCACGCCGTCGGCGCCCTCCGGACCGTCGTTGCCGGGCACGTCGACGCCGAACAGCGCCGGGTTCTCATAGGTCCCGCCGGAGATCTCCAGCAGGTCGAGGCCCTCGTCGGCGAGCAGCCGCACGACGTGCTCGGCGTCGTCCTGGGTGAAGCCGCCGTGGCGGAAGTCCGAGGCGTTGAGCTTGACCGACACGGTGAAGCCGTCGGACGTCGCCGCGCGGGCAGCCCGCACAGCCTCGAGCAGCGCACGGGCACGACCGGCGACGTCGCCGCCCCACTCGTCGGTGCGGCGGTTGACGTGCGGGGAGAGGAACTGCGCGAGGAGGTATCCGTGGGCGGCGTGCACCTGCACGCCGTCGAGCCCGGCCTCCTCGACCAGGCGGGCGGCCGTGCCGAACGCGGCCACGATCTCCTCGACCTCGCGCGCCTCCAGGGCACGCGGGCGGCCGAAGAGCCCGAGCATCGGCACGGCTCCGGCGGCGTCGCTCGGGGCGACCGGCCGGCCCGCGACGAACCGGTTGGTCTGGCGGCCCGGGTGGTTGAGCTGGGCGATCATCGGCGTGCCCGCGGCGGCGTCGCGGACTCGCGCGAGCCGGCGTACGTCGAGGTGCCGGTCGGCGACGACGTTGCGACTGCGCTCGAGGTAGCGGCGGTCGACCATCAGGTTGCCGGTGACCAGGAGCCCGCTGCCGCCCTCGGCCCAGCGGCGGTAGAGCCGCTCGTGCCGCACGGTCGGCTGGTTGTCGCCGTCGGCGAGGTTCTCGGTCATCGCGGCCTTGGCGATGCGGTTGGGCAGGGTCAGGCCGCTGGGCAGGGTGAACGGTTCGTCGATGCGAGGCACGCGGATGTCACTCTCGGGAGGGGGATCGTCAGCTCTACAACGCGGGACCGGCCCCGGTGGTCACGACCGCCTGGACGATCTCGTCAGGTGTGGCGGAGATCTCCCCCTGCAGCCACGAGACCACCACGTCGGTGGTCCCCGAGACCAGCAGCCGGCAGGAGAGGTACTTGGTGGTCTCGGTCTCGCCGGGCAGCAGCGGCGGCGGGAAGACCACGTTGGCGATGAACAGCGTGAACTCGCCGATCGCCTCGGCCCGGCGCGGGCCGAGCACGGGGTGCCCGCCGCTCTCGGCATAGAGCCTGGCGCGACGGGCGTCGCGGCCGAGCACCTCGAGCAGCATGCGGACCACGGCCTCGGACCGCTCGCGGCGCGAGTCGGTCGCGGGCATGCTCGCCTCCATCGCCGCACGGAGGTCGGAGTAGAGCTCGTCGCTCAGCTCGAGGAGCAGCGCGTCGCGGTCGGCGAAGCTCTCGTAGAAGTAGCGCTTGCCGAGACCCGCCTCGCTGCAGATCAGATCGACCGTGACGGCGGAGACGCCGTCGCGGCCGATGATGCTGAGCGTCGCGTCGAGGAGCCGGGTCCGGCGAGCCGAGACCCGGTCCTCCGCACTGACCCCGCCATAGGGGCGTCGGGCGACCGGCATGGCCCCATTGTCCTCGTCGTCCCGGTCGGTGCCACCCCCCACCCCGCGTCGGGTCACTTGGAGGCGACCACCACGACCGTGCTGTCCGTCGCGGCCGCTCCCCCGGCCGTCGCGCGGACCGCCACCGGATAGGTGCCCTTCTTCAGCTTCCTCGCGTCGAAGGTGACCTGCTGCCCCGGCGTCTCGAACGTGCCGTCGCCGTCGAGGTCCCAGGCATAGGTGATCGCGTCGCCGTCGGCGTCGGACCCGGTCGCCCGCAGCGTGACCGACCGGTTGACCTTGACCCGGTAGGGGCCGCCCGCGTCGACCACGGGGGCGCTGTCGAGGTCGACCCCGACGAGCACGGGGTCGTGGTCGGAGGAGCGATAGGCGTCGGGGGCGTAGAACGACTGCTGCTGCCCGGCGCTCTTGAACTCCAGGTTGTAGTCCAGCGCGATCGGCTCGTCGGCGTTGACGTGCCACTCGGTCACGCCGGTGACGTCGAGGCCCGGCGTCGCCAGCGCGTGGTCGAGGTAGCCCGACTGGCCGCCGAAGACGTAGGAGTAGGCGCCCGGCCCGACGTACGCCGCGACCTGGTCGACGAAGCCCGCGTCGCGGAAGGCGTCGACCGGGTCCTCCTTGGCGTAGGAGTTGAGGTCGCCGATCACGAGGGCGTCGGGGTCGCCGCTGCCGGTCGGGTCGGAGTGCACCCAGTCGGCGACGGCCTCCGCGGCCGCGGTGCGGGTCAGGTTGCAGTTGCCGGAGCCGTCGCCGGTGTCCGGGTCACCGACGGCGTTGCAGTCCGAGCCCTTGGACTTCAGGTGGTTGACCACGACCGTGAACCGGTCGCCCCCGGGCTCCCCCGCCGCTGCGAAGGTCTGCGCGAGCGAGGGCCGGTTGAGGGTGTCGACGAAGCGCGGGTCGACCGAGGAGTCGAGGATCGCGTGGTCGCCGACGGGGGTGACCCGGGCGGGGCGGTAGAGCAGGCCCACGCGGATCGCGTCCGTGCCGATCACGCCGGTGTCGACGTAGTCGTAGGTGCCCGCGCTGCCGTCGGCGTTGATCGCATCCACCAGCTGCTCGATCGCCGGCGTGCCGTCGCTGGGGTCGTTCTCGAGCTCCATCAGGCCGACCACGTCGGCGTCGAGGCGGGTGATCGCCGCGACCTCCTTGGCCGTCTGGCGGTCGAGCTCGGCCTGGTTGTCCGCGCCCCGGTTGTCCGGGTCGGCGAAGTTGCCCGCCGGCTGGCCGTTGAAGTAGTTGAGCACGTTGAACGACGCGACCCGCACGTCGCCGCCGACGGCGTCGGGGCCCGCGGTGCGCGGGTTGGTGTGGTCGAAGGAGATCGACGGGTCGTTGCCCGGACCGGCCGGCTGCACCCGCCACGTGCCGAAGCGGTAGTCGACGACGCCCGCGAGGTCGTCGGTCGAGTCGCCCACTCGCAGCGTGTTGGCGGCCGAGAGCCCGCCCTGCGGCCACGCGGTCGGGTCGAGGTTCTGCCGGTTGCTGCCGTCGTCGAGCACGACGCGGCGCCGGTCGTTGGCGGCCTGGAGCGCGGTCGCCTCGGCGCCCGGCTCGACCACCGCGGTCGGGGTCATCAGCCGTCCGCCCGAGGCCAGCACGACCTCGCCGTAGCGCGCGAGCGTGAAGACCTCGGTCACGGTCATCCGCTGGGCGACCCGCACGCGCATGCCCTCGACGGTCTCGCGCTCGGCGTCGGTCGCGGGGAAGGAGACGTCGGTCGGCGTCACGTCGGCGGAGTGCCCGGTCGCGCAGACCCGCACGTCGCGGATCGAGGCGATCTCGGTGAGGCCCTGGTACTCCGTCGGGGTGCCGGTCACGCGCACCCGGTCGCCGACGGCGACGTCGGTGCCGCCGGGGGCGTAGACGAAGACGCCCTCCGAGGTGGCCGGGTCGGCGTCCGCGTCGGCGTCCTCCTCCTGCAGGTAGAACCCGTCGAAGCTCCCCGCGGCCTGGAGGTCGGACACGACGACGCCCTCGACCTGGACCTCGTCGGTCACCGGGGTCGCCGAGCCGGAGCCCTGCACCTCGTGGACCGGCGTCGCGGTGTCGCCGCAGACCGGGTCCGGCGGGGGCGGCGTGATGTCCCCGGCCCGCGGGGTCACCGACACGTCGTCGACGGCGAGGCCGTCGTCGCTGCTCGAGACGTTGTAGTCAGACCAGCGCAGCCACACGGTCTCGCCGGGCGCGACCGCCAGGTCGGTGACCGAGCCGCTGACCGTCGTACGCGTGGTGTTGCCGTCGAGCGCGCCGACCGTGCCCGTGGTGGCCGCGCTCCGCACGTCGAGGTCGTCGACCGGGGCCCAGGTGCCGGTCGTGAGGCCGGTGGCGTCGGTGCTCACCGCGGCGTCGAGCCGGTCGACGGTGTCACCGGCGGTGCGCGTCACCGAGCCGAGTCGCCACTGCTCACCGTTGAGCGTCACGTCGAGCGAGGTGATGGTCCGGTCGGTGGAGTTCGTGAACGACGCCCCGATCGTCGGCACGAGCGAGGAGGACAGCAGCGTGCCGAACGCCCGGTCCGCGCCCGTGCCGAAGCTGTAGGTGTCGCCCGACGTGCCCGAGCCGGTGCCGGCGGCGTACGCCCCGTTGTTGAGGGCGCTCGTCCCGGACTCGGCCAGCCACCAGCCCTCGGGCAGCGCGGTGTTGGCCGTGCCGGAGGTCGCGAGCGTGTCGAAGTCCTGGGTGTACGCCGTGTCGACGGCGGTCAGCGCGACGCTGCCGGCGGCCGACGCCGGGGACGCGGACAGGGCGAGGAGGGCGGGGGCGATGGCAGCGCAGGCAGCAGCCGCCGAGATCGGACGCTTCACAGGTGGGGGCTCCTGGGTGCGGGAGTGCGGTCGTGGGTGAGGACCGTGGGTGGGGACGGGCACAGCCAACGTGCAATCCCGCCGCACCGGAAGACCCCGCACGAGACGTTTACCGAATCGTCACCCTCGGGACCTCCGGTCCTGTGCCGCAGCAGGGCTCAGGCGGCGAACGGCAGGACCATCTCCGGCGTCGCCTCGGCGGCGAGGGCCGTGGCGGTGGTCAGCGGCACGTCGACCACGCGCACCGACTCAGCGCCCGCGGCCGTCGTCGCGACCAGGGTCGCGAGGCCGGCACGGCGCTGGAACCACGTCTGCGTGACCACCCAGCCGATGATCCCGTCGCGCTCGAGGACCGTGCGGCGGCGGCTCAGCAGGCCACCGCCGACGACGAGGTGGGCGGCGGTGAGCCGGTGCCCCAGGTGGCGGTACGACGACTCGGCGAGCCCGGCGCCGGCCGCCACGAGGGCGACCGCGGCGGGGACGGACCACCAGCCCGTGGTGCCGGCCGCCTCGAGCACCACGAGGGCGGCGGCCAGCAGGCCGGTCGGCACGAGGCCGCGGACGAAGCGCCGGCGGCGTGCGGCCGGGCCGTGTGAGACGAGTCCCGTGCGGAGGGTGCCGGCGACGCCGAGCAGGCGGTCGGCGACGTCCTCGGCGACCCCGCTCGGGCAGGGCGGCAGCACCTTGGTCGTGCCGCCGGAGCCGACGCCGGTGGACAGCGCGTTGAGCTCGGCGCCGTGGGCGATGCGCAGCAGCACCGGCTCGACGAGCTCGACGCCGCGCACCCGCTCCTCCTCGATCGTCGTCGAGCGCGTGGTCAGCAGGCCGGCCGAGACGTGGACGGCCCCACCCTCACGGGAGACCCGCAGCCCGCCCCACTGCAGGACGTAGCCGACGCAGGCGAGCATCACCCAGCCGACGGTCCCGCCCACGACGAGGATGACGGCGAGCAGCAGGACCCCGAGGCGGACGAAGGCCTCCTCGGCCGTCTCGGCGGCGACCGTCCCGACGTCGAGGCCGAGGTCCCCGCCGAGCTGGACCACGATGCCGATCGCGGCCGCGACGACCGCGAGCCGCCCCAGGCTCAGCGGCGCGTAGCGCACCCACGCCCAGTCGAGCTCCGCCAGCACCTCCACCCGGGTCGGCGGGGGCGGAGCGAGCACGCCGTCCTCGTCGTACGCCGGTGCGGGCGCGGCCGCCTCGCGCGAGCGCGACAGCAGCCAGGTGCGCAGCTCCTGGGCGTCGGCCTCGGCGAGGGAGTCCAGGGTGATCCGCTCGTCGTCGACCCCGGTGCCGATGTTGACCCGCGAGAGCCCGAGGGCGCGGTGGAACAGGGTGGCCTCGAGGTCGACGCTGCGCACCCGGTCGAGCGACACCGTCACCAGGCGCTGGCCGATGAACCGGCGCCGCCACGACAGCCGGCCCTCGCCGATGCGCCAGCGGGTCGTCGCCCACGGCACCACGCCGACCACGAGGGCGATCGCGACGACGGCCACCCCGAGCAGCGCCCCGGACGGCCCGTCGCCCGAGCCGATGCCGATGGCCGCGATGACGAGGGGGAAGAGCAGCCGGCCGCCCTGCCGGACCGGGTCGATGAGCATGATGCGCGCGTCGAGGCGGCGCCACTCCTCGGTCGTCGCTGGCTCCCCCACGCTCACGTCGCGTCGCCCTCGGTGGCGGCGGTGTCGCGGGTCAGGTCGGCGAC
>CAZKZQ010000065.1:0-16416 GCA_964557235.1 uncultured Nocardioidaceae bacterium | reverse complement strand
GCGAACAGCTCGACGAACCCACGCAGCAGCCGAGGCGGCTCGCTGACCGACGCGTGACCGGCCTCGGCCTTGATCCACTCCGCCTCGTGCGGCTCGAAGTAGCCGTAGTGCTTGTAGACGTCGATGCGCGTGCGCAGCCCCGGCGCGTCGAGCTCGGGGTGGAACTGCGTGGCATAGACGTTGCGCCCGACGCGGAACGCCTGCACCGGGCAGGCCGCAGAGGTCGCGAGCAGCACTGCGTGAGAGGGCAGCCGGGTCACCGCCTCCTTGTGGCCGACGAACGCCTCGAACGAGCCGGGCAGCGACGAGGTGAGCGGGTCGACCGCGCCGTCGGCGGTGAGCTCGACCTTGATCGCACCGATGGGTTCGCGGAAGGTGCCGTCCACGACGGCGCCCTGGTGCACCCCGAGCGTGCCGACGCCGTAGCAGGCGCCGAGGAACGGTCGGTCCTCGGCGACGACGCGGTCGAGCAGCCGCGCGACGTCTGCCTCGACCCGCACCTGGTCAGGGGACTTGGCGTCGGCGGGCACCGAGGTCGTGTAGGGCGAGCCGCCGAGGATGATCCCGGACAGGTCGTCGAGGTCAAGCGTCGCCGCCGCAGGGGCGTCGGGCTGCTCGAGGCGCACCCGGCGCAGGTCACGCTCGTCCAGGCCGGTGAACCGCAGGAACGCGGCGTACTCCTCGTCGGCGGCAAGGTCCTCCGCACGTGTGGCGAGCAGGACGAACGGCTTCACTCGCTCCGCTCGCGCTGGAGCGGCAGCTCCTCCAGGGGCTGGGCGAACTGGCGCGGCATGTCGGCGACGCGGGGCTTGCCCGACTGGACCGAGGCGACCTGGGCGGCCACCGAGCCGGGCACGGTGATGTAGCGCAGCCGCGTCGCCGGGTCGCCGTCGGCGCCGTCCGCGCGCAGCGGCTTGCGGGGGTTCTCGGGTGCGGCGACGTAGGTGCGCTCGCAGGTGCGCAGCGAGACGGTGCCGTCGGGCCAGAGCACCTCCTCGAACGCCTCGCGCGGGCCGAGGTCGTTGGCCAGCGTCAGGCGAGGTACGCCGCCGGGGCCGGTCTGGCAGGAGAGGTAGGTGCCGTAGGGCGTGCGGAGCGCGACCCGCTCGTAGGGGAGCACCACGCGGTCCCAGACCCCGCTGAACGCGACCCCACCCTCGGCGAGCACCACCGTCGTGTCGGGCACGACGGGTCGCGGCGCCACCACGTGGTGGGTGCCGATCCTGAGAGCGGTCAGGTTCACAGATCCTCCTGCGGCCGGGGTGCGGGGGCGGTCGCGAAGGCGGGGGGTGCCTTCCTCCGCCAGCGTGACACGTCCCGCTTTGTCGGCACACGGACCAAGGGTCCGCTGCGTCCCGCGTGTCGCCCGGGTCCGACGGGACACACGTCCCGCGCCCTGTGGAGAGCTCAGCTCTCGCCCTCCCGTGCGGCGTCGTAGTCGGCCCAGATCTGCTCGTCGGACTTGCCGGCCGCCTTGCCCGCACGCCAGATCGGCCCGGGGTCCACCGCGCGCGGCTGACGGCGCAGCACCGACCTCCAGTAGCCCATCACGTGGTACGCCGACCCGGGGAGCCCGCGCTCGCGCATCAGGTGGGTGCGGATCGCGCGCATCTGCGCCGACTCGCCGCCCATCCAGAAGTAGCCCTCGCCCTCGGGCCAGTCGAGCCCGCGGACCACCTCGGCGAGGTCGCTGCTGCCGGGCGCGGGAGGCGCGAGCCAACGGGTGTGGGGGAGGACCTCGGCCGGGAGGTAGGCCGACAGGTCGTCGGGCACCTCGGCGTGGACGGCGATCGACCGCTCGCCGGGCCGGGCGAGGTGCCACTCGCTGATCCGGGCGATGGCCGGCAGTGCGGTGAGGTCGCCGACCAGGAGCAGCCACCGCGCGTCGTCGGGCATCGCGAAGGCACCCTTGGGCTCGGTGACGACCACCTCGTCGCCGACGCAGTCGGTCGCCACCCACTCGGTGACCAGCCCGACGTCGTGGACCATCACGTCGAGCGTGAGCCGGCCGTCCTGCCAGGACCGCACGGTGTAGTAGCGGCTCTGGAACTGTCCCGGCACGACCAGCCCGACCCACTCGTCGGGGATGCCGGTGGAGGTGAAGCCGGCCAGGCCGTCCCCGGAGAGCACGAGCCGGACCAGGTGGTCGCTGAGCTGCTCGCGGGACTCGACGGTCGCGGTGAAGCGGGCGGCGCGGGTGCTCACGGGTGCACCACCCACAGCTCGTGGACGCCGCCGAGGCCGCGCAGCTCGAACTCGCCGCACGACTCGACCTCGTAGTCCTGCAAGGCGTCCACGACCGGCGTGGTCACGAGCACCTGACCTCCTTCGGCCTGGGCGGCCACGCGGGCGGCGAGCGCGACGGCCCGGCCGAAGTAGTCGCCGTTCTTGAGGATCGCGGTGCCCTCGTGGATGCCGACCCGCACGCGGACCGGCGTACGACGGCGGCGGGCGGAGCCGGCCGTCTCGCGCTGGATCGCCATGGCGGCGTCGACCGCGTCGGCGGGGGAGCCGAAGACCGTCATGAAGCCGTCGCCCTGGTTCTTGACCACGTGGCCGCGGTGCTTCTCGACCTGGTGGTTGACCACGCGGGCGTGGGCGGCGAGGAGCTTGACGAAGTCGGCGTCGCCGAGCTCCTCGTTGAGCGGCGTGGAGTCCTCGATGTCGGTGAACATGATCGTGACGGTGCCGTCGGGTGCGGCGACGCGGGCGATCTGGTCGCGGTCGGCCTGCGCCCAGGCGGTGAGGTCCTCGATCGAGGCCATCACCAGCCCGCCGAGGATGCCCCGCTCGCGGACCCGGGTCGCGGTGTCGACCACGCGGCGCACGGCCCAGCCGGCGGCGTGGGTGGCGCGCGATGCCGGGTGGCGGACGCTCTCGCGCAGCTCCTCGTGGGCCCGACGCTCCTGGCGCAGCGCACGCCACGCGACGAGGAGGGCTCCGGCGGTCACGGTCTGGCTGACGAGGAGGGTCGCCGTCGCCGTGTCCACGTCTCCCAGGGTCCCATGAGGGCTCGGTCGTGGGAGGCTCGCCCCATGCCGCTGCCGTCGTACGACGCCGTGCGGGCCGTCGTGGACACGACCGGACGGGCCGGGGCCTACCGCCTGCTGCTCGCCGTGCTCGCAGCCCAGCGCGGGCACGAGCTGCCGGCAGCGCTGGACCACCCCGACCTGGCCGGCCACGACGTCCCCGCGCTGCTGGGCCGGCTCCGCGACGCGGTCGCCCCGTCGCGGGCGAGCCGCACCGCCGACCTGCTCGGGCTCGGCGACCTGCACCAGCGCCTGCTCGCCGCCGACGCGCGGCGCGCCACGGGGGCGTGGTTCACCCCCTGGCCGCTCGTGCAGCACCTGCTCGACCTCGCCCTCGAGCCGGCGCTCGAGGACACCCCCGAGGTCCAGGTGCTCGACCCGACGTGTGGCGGTGGGGTGTTCCTCGCTGCCGCCGCCAGGCGGATCGTGCGACGAGCCGGCCCGGACGCCGACGTGGTCGGCCTCGTGGCGCACTGCGTGCACGGCACCGACCTCGACGCCGACGCCGTCGAGCTCGCCCGGGTCGTGCTGTGGCTCGAGCTCCTGCCGCACCTCGACCCCGGCAGCCCGTTGCCGGACCTGGCCCTGCGGGTCGGCGACACCCTCGGTGACGCGGCCCCCGACCCGTCGTCGTACGACGTGGTGGTGGGGAACCCGCCCTTCCTCAACCAGCTCGAGCGGGCGACCGCGCAGGAGCGGTCCGCCGCCGAGCGTGTGCGCCGCGAGGACCCGGGGCTGCTCGGGCCCTACACCGACCTGAGCGCGGTGTTCCTCGCCCGGGCGACCTCCTGGGTGCGGCCGGGCGGCAGGGTCGCGCTCGTGCAGCCGTCGTCCCTGCTGGCCGCGCGCGACGCTCGCGGGGTCCGCGGGCGGGTCGCCGAGACCTGCGTGCTCGAGGCGCTGTGGGCCTCGGAGGGCCGCGCCTTCGACGCGTCGGTCCACACGTGCGCGCCGGTCCTGCGCCGTCGGGAGGCCGACGAGCCGCAGGGCGAGGTGGCGCGGTGGGTCGGCGTGCCGCCGGCGCCGGCGTCCGCGGTGGTGCCGGGCGACCTCGTGGGCTCGTGGGGGCACCTGGTCGCCGCGTCGCTCGGGGTGCCCGCGCTGAGCTGGAGCACCGACGGCGTGCTCGGGGACCTGGCCGTCTGCACCGCCGACTTCCGCGACCAGTACTACGGGCTCGCCGAGGCGGTCGAGGAGGCCGGACCCGACGGCCCGGGGCCGTGGCGCGTGCGGCTGGTGACCTCCGGTCTCGTCGACCCCGGTCGCTGCGACTGGGGCGAGCGGCCGACGCGTTTCCTCAAGCAGGGCTGGGCTGCTCCGGTGATCGTGCTCGAGCGGCTGCCCGACGAGCTGGTCTCGTGGGCCCGTGCGCGGCTCGTGCCCAAGGTGCTGGTCGGCACTCAGGGCAAGGTGGTCGAGGCGGTCGCGGACCCCGACGGGGCCTGGCTGCCGTCGGTGCCGGTGGTCAGCGTCGTCCCGCGGCAGGGCCGACTGTGGCACGTGCTCGCCGTCCTGCTCGCCCCGCCGGTCAGCGTGCACGCGGCGACGACGTACGCCGGCGCGGCGATGAGCCCGACGTCGGTCAAGCTCAGCGCACGTCAGGTCGCGGCGATCCCGCTGCCGGTGCACGAGGAGCCGTGGGACGAGGCCGCCGATCTCTTGTCGCGCGGACAAGAAGCCGGGCTGGTCGAGGCCGCCCACCTGATGTGCCGTGCGTACGACGTCCCCGAGGGCCCGGTGCTCGACTGGTGGCTCGAGCGGGCGCTCAGGAGTCCCGCGCGACCTCGATCCGCCCGCCCGGAGAGCGGTCGAGCGACCGGCCGATGACCAGCCGCTGGATCTGGTTGGTGCCCTCGAAGATCTGCATCACCTTGGCCTCGCGCATGAACCGCTCGACCGGGAAGTCCTTGGTGTAGCCGTAGCCGCCGAGCACCTGCACGGCGTCCGTCGTCACCTTCATCGCGTTGTCGGTCGCGACCAGCTTGGCCACGGAGGCCTCGGTCGAGAACGGCAGCCCGCGGTCCTTGAGCCGCGCGGCGTGCAGCGTCGTGGCCCGCGCGGTGTGGACCGCCGCAGCCATGTCGGCCAGCAGGAACGACAGCCCCTGGTGGTCGATGATCCGCGAGCCGAAGGTCTCGCGCTCCTTGGCATAGGCGACCGCGTGGTCCAGCGCGCCCTGCGCCAGCCCGGTCGCGACCGCCGCGATGCCGAGACGCCCCGAGTCCAGGCCGGCCAGCGCGATCTTGAGCCCGTCGCCCTCCTCGCCGAGCCGGCGGTCGGCCGGGACCCGCACGCCCTCGAGCCGGATGGTCGTCGTGGAGGACCCGGTCAGGCCCATCTTGCGCTCGGGCGGGTCGGCGGAGAGGCCCTCGGCGTCGGCCGGCACGAGGAAGCAGGAGATGCCGTTGCGGTCCTCCGACGTCCGGGCCATCACCTTGTAGAAGTCGGCGTGCCCGCCGTGGGTGATCCACGCCTTGGCGCCGTCGAGGACGTAGTCGTCACCGTCACGACGGGCCCGTGCCCTCATGGCTGCCGGGTCGGACCCGGCATGCGCCTCGGACAGGGCATAGGCGCCGAGCAGCTCTCCGCCGAGCATGTCGGGCAGCCAGCGCTGCTTCTGCTCCTCGGTGCCGCGCGTGAACAGCCCGAAGCACGACAGCGCGTGCACGCTCACCCCGACGCCGACCGACGCCCACACCGAGGCGATCTCCTCCAGCACCTGGAGGTAGACCTCGTAGGGCTGCCCCCCGCCGCCGTGCTCCTCGGGGTAGGGCAGGCCGAGCAGCCCGGCCCGGCCGAGGGTGCGGAACACCTCGCGCGGGAACGTCTCGGTCGCCTCGGCCTCGGCGACCCTGGGCGCCAGCTCCTTGGCGGCGAGGTCGCGCGTGAGGCGGATCAGGTCCGCGGACTCCTCGGTCGGCATCAGGCGGTCGGCAGGCATGTGTCCCATCTTGTCCCACCCCTGTGGACGGCGCCGACCGCCCTGTCGGCTGCTCCGCCTACGGTGGCTCGCGTGTGGAACTCAGAGCGGGCAGGCGTCGCGGCACGCGTCATCACGGCGATGGCCGGCGAGGGGGCGACCCTGCGCGAGGACCAGCTCACCGCGGTCGAGGCGCTCTCCGACTCCGGCTCGCGGGTGCTCGTGGTGCAGGCGACCGGGTGGGGCAAGTCCGCGGTCTACTGGGCCGCGACCGCCGTACGACGGTCGGAGGGGGCCGGGCCGACGCTGGTCGTCTCGCCGCTGCTCTCCCTGATGCGCGACCAGGTGGCGGCCGCGTCGAGGGCGGGGCTGCGCGCGGCCACGCTCAACTCCGGCAACGTCGAGGCCTGGGGCGAGATCGAGGCTGCGCTCCGGTCCGGCGACCTCGACGTCGTGCTGGTGTCGCCCGAGCGGCTGGCCAACCCCGGCTTCGGCCGGCGCGTGCTCGAGGGCCTCGCGGGCCGTCTCGGGCTGCTGGTGATCGACGAGGCCCACGCCGTCTCCGACTGGGGCCACGACTTCCGTCCCGACTACCGCCGCGTGAGCGACGTGCTGCGGCGGCTCAACCCCGACACCCCCGTGCTGGCGACGACCGCGACCGCCAACGAGCGCGTCACCGAGGACGTCGCCGCCCAGCTCGGCGAGGCGACGCTGGTGCTGCGCGGTCCGCTGGCGCGCGCCAGCCTCGAGCTGTCGGTGGTGGGGGACCTCAGCCCGATCGAGCGCTACGCCTGGGTGGTCGACCAGCTGCCGACCCTGCCGGGCTCGGGCATCGTCTACTGCCTCACGGTCGCCGACGCCGACCGGCTCGCCTCGGCGATCGCGTCGGTGCACGGGTCCGACCTGCCGGTCGCGGCCTACACCGGCCAGCTCGACCCGGCGACCCGCGAGGGTCTGGAGGACGCGCTGCGCGACAACCGGCTCAAGGCGCTCGTGGCCACGTCCGCGCTGGGCATGGGCTACGACAAGCCCGACCTCGGCTTCGTGGTCCACGTGGGCGCCCCGCCGTCGCCGGTGTCCTACTACCAGCAGGTCGGCCGCGCCGGGCGGGCGATCGACCACGCCGCAGCGGTGCTGCTGCCCTCGAGCGCCGACGCCGGGGTGTGGGACTACTTCGCGACCGCGACCATCGCCAAGCCCGACCAGGTCGAGCGCCTGCTCAAGGCGCTCGACGGCGCCACCGAGCCGGTCAGCGTCCCCGCGCTCGAGGCCCAGACCGGCCTCCGCCGCACCCGCGTCGAGCTGCTGCTCAAGCAGCTCGCGGTCGACGAGGTGGTCGACCGGGTCGAGGGCGGCTGGCTGCCCACCGGCAAGGAGTGGGTCTACGACGAGCAGCGGGTCGAGGCGCTCCTCGCGGTGCGGCGCCGCGAGGCCGACCTGATGGAGTCCTACACCCGCGGCGCGAGCTGCCTGATGGAGCTGCTCCAGACCGCGCTCGACGACCCCCACGCGGAGAAGTGCGGCCGGTGCTCGGTCTGCCGGGGCGGGCTGCCCGAGGGACTGCTCGCCGCGCCGACCACCGAGACGGTGCGGGCGGTGGCCACCCTCCTGCGCTCCACCACGACCGTCCTCGAGCCGCGCAAGATGTGGCCCGGTGGGGCGTTCGGGGCCCGCGGCCGCATCGCCCCCGACGAGCTCGCCGAGACGGGCCGCGTGCTGATCCACGCCGACGCCCCCGAGTGGGCCGAGGCGCGCGCCGCCCTGTCCGGTCCCGACCAGCCGATGGGCGAGGAGGTGCTCGAGGCGAGCGTCGGCCTGCTCTCGCGCTGGCGCGGCGACTGGGCCGCGCGGCCGGAGGTCGTGGTGGGGCTGCCCGCCGCCGGACGCGCGACCGCCGTGGCGAGCGTCGCCGACCACCTCGCCGGGGTCGGCAGGCTCGACCGCGTCGATCTCCAGGGCGTGCGCCCCGTCCCGGGCGACCCGTCGTCGGGGGAGGAGGCCGCGCACTGGCGCGACGCCCTGGCAGGCCCCGTCGAGGGCGTGGCCGACCAGGTCCGCGGACGCACGGTCCTGCTCGTCGTGGACGCCACACGCAGCGGGTGGGCGGTGACGCTCGCCGCCGCCATGCTCAGGCGGGCCGGAGCGAGCCTGGTGCTTCCGTTGGTGCTGCACCGCACCGTCTGACAGGCTCGCTGGGTGAGTCTCTTCTCCCGTCTCGGACGGGTCTACCGGGCCAGTGGCGCGGACGCACCCTGGGGCGACCCCGTCCGGGCCCACGGCGTCGCCATGGAGGGCTACTTCTGGCGGTTCAGCGACGCCGCCTCGGGCCGGGTGGTGATCGCCCTGATCGGCGTCAACCGCGGGCCCGACGGGCCCTGGTCGACCCTGGGCGTCGCCGCCCACCCGACCGGCCACCTCGTCACGCTGGTCCACCCCGAGGGCAGCGCCGTCCCGCACGACCTGGGCGCGTCCGCGGGCGAGGCGTTCGTCGGCACCCGCGACCGCCTGCACGTCGACCTCGGCCCGCAGACCCGGCTCGACGTCGAGGTCCGCGACGCCACCCCCTGGCCCCGCGCTTCGTTGGGCGGCTCGAGCATCTTCCAGGCCGTCCCGGCGCTCAACCAGTACTGGCACCCGTGGCTCCTCGGCGGACGCGCCTTCGGCGAGGTCACCGTGGGCGAGGAGACCTGGGACCTCGACGGCTGGCAGGTCTACGGCGAGAAGAACTGGGGCAAGGGCGGCTTCCCCGACTCGTGGTGGTGGGGGCAGGCCCAGGGCTTCGCCGAGGAGGACGCCTGCGTGGCGTTCGCCGGCGGCGAGGTCACCGCCGGGCCGCTCCGCACGACCGTGACCGGGCTGGTCGTCCACCTCCCCGGCGGGCAGCTGATCCGCCTCGGCGACCCGGTCGTCTCGCCGGTGAGCGCCGAGGTGTCCGACGACCGGTGGCTGCTGCACGGCCGCGGCTTCGGCTGGGAGGTCGACGTCGAGGGGCTGGGCGACCTCGGCGCCGCCCACGTCCTGCCCGTCCCGCTGCCGGCCGAGCGTCGCAACGTCGCCGGCGCGATCGAGCACCTGGGCGCGACGCTGCGGGTCGACGTACGCCGACGCGGCCGGCCGGTGTGGTCCGGGGAGTCGCGGGTCGCCGCGCTCGAGCACGGCGGGATCGACCGGGCCCGCACGGAGATCGTGCGTCGTGGGGGCAGCCCCGAGGACACCGACGCCCGGCCCGAGGGCCGGCCGAGCTGAGGAGCGTGCCGTGGAGCGGATGAGCGGCCTGGACGCCAGCTTCCTCTACGTCGAGTCGCCGACCCAGCTGATGACGATCGGTGTCGTCGCGGTGGTGGACCCCGCGAGCGTCGAGGGCGGCTACTCCTTCGAGCGCATGCGTGACGCGCTCGCGGAGCGGGTCGCGCAGATCCCGGTCCTGCTCCGCAAGCCGCGGCTCGTGCCGCTCGGCCTCGACCACCCGCTGTGGGTGATCGACGGGGACTTCGACCTCGACCGCCACGTGCACCGGCTCGCGGTGCCCAGCCCCGCGGGGCTGGAGGAGGTCACCGACATCGTCGGCCACATGTCCGGCATCCCGATGCCGCACGACCGGCCGCTGTGGGAGATGTGGTTCATCGAGGGCATGGCCGACGGCCGCGTGGCGATCTTCGCCAAGCTCCACCACTCGATGGTCGACGGCGTCGCGAGCGCCGACGTGATCGGCCAGCTGTGCGGGCTGGCGCCCACCGACCCCGTCGCCGCGCAGCGGGCCAGGTCGGAGCGTCAGCCGACGACGGCCGAGCTCGTCGGCCGTGGGGTGCTCAAGTCCCTGGGCCGCCCGGTGGGCATCGTCAGGCTCGTCCCGCACACGGTGACCGGCATCGGCCGCACGATCCGCCGGGCGCGGGCCGGCTCCACCATGGCCGCGCCGTTCCGGGCGCCGCGTCTGCCGTTCAACGGGGCGGTCACCGGCCACCGCACGGTCGCCCTGGCGGACCTGTCGCTGGAGGAGATGAAGGAGATCCGCCGGGCGACGGGCGCGACGGTCAACGACGTGCTCCTGACGGTCTGCGGGGGAGCGCTGCGGCGCTACCTCGCCGAGCACGACCTGCTGCCCGAGCAGACGCTGGTCGCCAACATCCCGGTCTCGGTGCGCGCGACCTCGGAGCGCCAGATCGGCAGCAACAAGGTGAGCATCCTGTTCGTGCGGCTCGGCAGCCACGTCGAGGACCACCTCGAGCGGCTGATGATCGTGCACAAGGACACCCGTGCCGCCAAGGAGCACTCCAGCGCCCTCGGCCCCGACACGCTCCACGACTGGGCCGAGGTCGGGTCGAGCCCGCTGGTCGGCATGGTGATGAGGTCCTACAGCAACCTGCGGCTGGCCGACCGCCACCCGGTGGTGCACAACCTCACGATCTCCAACATCCCGGGCCCGCCCGGCCCGCTGACCTTCCTCGGCGGCCGGCTCGACGCGGTCTACCCCCTCGGACCGGTCATGGACGGCGCCGGGCTCAACATCACCGTCATGTCGCTGGACGGCACGCTCCACGTCGGGCTCCACGGCTGCCGTGAGCAGATCCCCGACGTGTGGTCGCTGGCCCGCCACGTCGGTCCGGTCATGGACGAGCTGCTCGCCCAGGTGCGCTCCGGGACCTGACGCCGTGGCGTCCGAGCAGGCCGACCGGGTCGCACGGGCCTTCGCAGCGGTGCCGCGCGAGGGCTTCCTCCCACGTCGCCGTGACGGGCGGCCCCAGAGCAGGCGGACGGCGGCGTACGACGGCCCGCTGCCGATCGGCCACGGCCAGACCTGCTCGCAGCCCCGCACGGTCGCCGACATGCTCCGCCTGCTCGACGTGCAGCCGGGGGACCGCGTGCTCGACGTCGGCAGCGGCTCGGGGTGGACGACGGCCCTGCTCGCCCACCTGGTCGGGCCCGAGGGACGCGTGGACGGGGTCGAGATCGTGCCCGAGCTGGTGGCGTTCGGAGCGGCCAACGTCGTGGCGACGGGGATGACCTGGGCGGCCGTCCACCAGGCCGAGCCGGGCGTGCTCGGGCTGCCCGAGCGGGCGCCGTACGACCGGGTGCTGGTGTCCGCGGACGGCGGCCGGCTGCCCGAGGAGCTCGTCGACCAGCTCGACGTCCCGGGCCGTCTGGTGCTCCCCGTCGCGGGGCGGATGGTGGTCGTGGAGCGCACCGGGGCGGGTGTGACGACCACCACCCACGGGCACTACCGCTTCGTGCCCCTTCTGTGACCCCTCGGAAGGTCTTTGGTCGAGTCGCAGTCAGGCACCAAGTCCCGCTGCTACGTTGCCAACGTCATGGCCGTGTCAACCGCCGGACGCCGGGCGCCCACCGCAACGGTCCACCTCCTGGTCGCAGGAGCTGTGGTGGCCGTGGCCCTGGTGCTGCTCAGCCCGGCCCCCCTCACTGTGCGGGCCTCGACCAGCGGGCTCGCCCTGGTGGTCCTCGCGGTCGCGCTGGCCCACGGCACCTTCCGCAACTCGCGGCTCTGCACCGGCCCCCGCCGGCGCGCGTGGCGGCTGTTCACCCTCGCCGCCGCCTCCGCGATCATCGGCAACGGCTGGTCGGCCGCTGTGGGCGCCGACCCGGTCTCCTCGCCGAGCCTGGTCTCCGAGGTGTTCATCGCGCTGGCTGCCGTGCTGTCCATCGGCGGCCTGATCGCGCTGCGGGCCGCGGGCGCACGGGGTCCCGAGAAGGTCCTGCTGGTGCTCGACGGCTTCGTCGCCGGCAGCGCGGTCCTGCTGATCACCACGATCACGGTCTACGGCCGCGTGCTGGACTCCCTGCGCGGGGCCTGGCTGCACCAGCTGCTGACCCTGACCTTCCCCTTCCTCGACGTGGTGATCGTGACGGTCGCCGCCCTGCTGATCGCCGAGAACCGCTCCCAGCGCACGTTGCTCACCCTCATCGGCGGGGGCTTCGCGCTCTACGCGCTGGGTGACCTCGCGTTCGCGGTGCGCACCGCCCAGGGCGCCTCCGCCTTCGGCACCCCGTTCGACCTCGGCTGGATCGCGGGCTACGGCCTGTTCCTCGTGGCGGTCTGGCGTCCCGACGCGGTCGAGGAGCCGACCCCGACCGGAGCGGTGCGGACGCCGGTGCAGCGCACCGTGCTGGTGTTCGGGCTGCTGGTCGCGGCGCTGGGCGTCGAGGTCCTCTCGCCCGAGAGCAACCTGCCCGGCGTGCGCAACACGCTGTGGATCTGCCTCCTCGTGGCGGTCGGGGCACGCCAGGCCCTGCTCACCGGCGACAACGCGGCGCTGCGGGCCGGGCTCGAGCGCCGTGTGGAGGAGCAGACCGCCGACCTGCGCCAGATGGCCCGTGAGAACGAGACGCTGCTGAGCTCGGTCGCCGACGGCATCTACGGCGTCGACCGCGCGGGTCTGATCACCTTCGTCAACCCGGCGACCGCGCAGACCCTGGGCTACCGCGTCGAGGAGCTCCTCGGGCTCGACCCCCACGACACGTTCCACGCCCCTCAGGAGGACGGCACACCGTTCCCCAAGGCGGCGTGCTACCTCACGCAGGCGGTGCGCGACGGCATCACGGTCTCCGCGGAGGCCGACCGCTACCGCCGGGCGGACGGCAGGGTCATCCCGGTCGAGGTGACCGCCAGCCCCCTGCGCGACGACGAGGGGGTGCGCGGTGCGGTCGTGGCGTTCCGCGACATGACCCAGCGTCACGAGGTCGACCGGATGAAGAACGAGTTCCTCTCCGTGGTCAGCCACGAGCTGCGGACCCCGCTGACCTCGATCCGGGGCTCGCTCGGCCTGCTCAGCGGCGGCGGGATCGTCGACCTCAACCCGGCCGCGCAGCGCATGCTCACGATCGCCGTGGAGAGCAGCGAGCGGCTGAGCCGCCTGATCAACGACATCCTCGACATCGAGCGGATCCAGGCCGGTCGCCTGCCGATGGAGCTCCTGCCGCACGAGGCCGCCGAGCTGGTCGACCGCTGCCTGCGCGAGATGTCGGGCCTCGCCTCCTCCAGCGGGGTCGTCCTGCGGGCCGGGGAGGTCGAGGGCTGGGTGCTCGCCGACGTCGACCGGATCGCGCAGTCGCTGACCAACCTGGTGGGCAACGCGGTGAAGTTCTCCCCGCGCGGAGGCGTGGTGACCGTGTCCGCCGGACCCGACCCGGAGAAGCCGGGCCGACACGTGCTGTTCTCCGTGGCCGACGAGGGCCGCGGCATCCCGGTCGACAAGCTCGAGGCGGTGTTCCACCCGTTCGAGCAGGTGGACAGCTCCGACTCCCGCGAGCACGGCGGCACGGGCCTGGGCCTGGCCATCACCCGACGCATCGTGGAGGCGCACGGCGGGCGCATCTGGGCGAGCAGCGAGCCCGGCCAGGGCACGACGATGCGGTTCACGCTCTCGCGCACCACGACGCCCTCGGACCCGTCCTGGCCGGAGGGCGCGGACGACGCGCCCCTGGTGCTGGTCGTGGAGGACGACTCCGACCTGGCGACCGTGCTGTCCACGCTCCTGTCGGGCGACGGCCTGCGGGTCGAGCGGGTGTCCAACGTGGCCGCGGCCCGTGCGTGGCTGGCCGCCCGCCGCCCCGACGTCCTGGTCCTCGACCTGGACCTGCCCGACGGGTCCGGCCTCGACGTGGTCGCCGACCTCGAGGCGAGCGCGCCCCCCTCCGACGAGGAGTCCCGCACCTCGGTCGTCGTCTACACCGGCACCGACGTCGACCCCGAGCTGGGCGACCGGCTCGCCGCGGTCGGCGCGACCCTCCTCTCCAAGGGATCCATCCACCCGGAGGAGTTCGAGGCACGCGTCCTGCGCCTCGTCGACAGCCTGGCAGCACCCCCCACCAGGACCGCACCGCGGTCGGCCACCAGGACCGGAGGACCACGATGATCGGACGGCAAGCCCTCGCCCCGGACCGGGACACCCGGTCGCGCACACGACCACTCCCCATCGGCATCCACGCCGCCGCCGGCCGCGGGCACACCCTGCTCTCCGCCTTCGACGCCGCCCTGCTGGGAGCAGGGGTGGCCAACTACAACCTCGTCCGGCTCTCCTCGGTGATCCCCCGGCAGGCGGTCATCACGCGCGACCCGCAGCCGCTCGTGGGCAGCCACGGCGACCGGCTCTACTGCGTCTACGCCGCGGCGTACGCCGAGCACCCCGGCGAGTCCGCCTGGGCCGGCATCGGCTGGGTGCGCGACGAGCAGGGCAACGGGCTCTTCGTGGAGCACGAGACCGGCAGCGAGGACACCCTCCTCGAGCTGATCCACCTCAGCCTCGAGGACCTCAACCGCAACCGTGGGGGGCACTACGGGCCCGTGGAGACCGCCGTGTCCTCCGCGCACTACGAGGACCAGCCGGCGTGCGCCCTGGTCCTCGCCAGCTACGCGACCGCGTCCTGGGACCAGCCCGCCACCGAGACGAGGAGTGACCGATGAGCACGCGCAAGAGCGCCGGGACCGGTTCCGCCACGAGGGCCGTGGCCCCGACGTCCCCGATCGCCGCCCAGCGCGGGGGCACACGGATCACCGTGCAGAGCACGATCGAGGACGCCGACATCGAGCGGTTCTACGGCCTCTACCTCGACGCCTTCGGCCCGTTGCGCACGCTGGCCGTGGCGCGGCACGTGCTGCACGAGGAGGAGTTCCGCGAGGAGATGGTCGACCCGCTGATCGACAAGTACGTCGCGTGGGACCGTGACGGCCACGCGATCGCGCTGGCGACCGTCACCCAGCACCTGAAGACGGTGCCGTGGATCAGCCCGGAGTACTTCGCCCACAAGTACCCCGAGCCGACCGCGCGCGGCGCGGTGTTCTACCTCGGCTTCATCCTCGCCGTCCCCGGCAAGCAGCGGCAGAAGATGTTCAGCGAGATCTCGCGCGCGGTCATCACCCGCGTCGCCGAGGCGCGGGGCGTCTGCGGCTGGGACGTCTGCGGCTTCAACGACAAGGTCGCCCGCCTCAGCGAGGTCGTCGCGGCCGTGTCTCAGGACATCTCGCCGGTCGAGGTGGAGGTCCTCGACAGCCAGACCTACTACTGCGGTGTGCCGGAGGCCACGCGCGATCTGGGCAAACTGCCCCAACCACGGCACGTCGAGCCTTAACCTGGAGCGGAGAGCAAGACCGACCGGGGGAGTGACATGACCACACGAGAGGTCCTCGTCGTCGACGACGACGACTCCGTGCGCGAGATCACCCAGCTCACCCTGGAGACCGTGGCCGGCTGGCACGTGCGCACCGCCAGCGGCGGCGCGATGGCGCTGGAGATGCTGCGCGAGCGCCGGCCCGAGCTGGTGCTGCTCGACGTCATGATGCCCGGCATGGACGGTCCGGCGACCTTCCGCGCCATGCAGGCCGACCCGCTGCTGCGCGACGTGCCGGTCGTGTTCCTCACCGCCAAGCTGCAGATCGGCGGCGGCGCCCAGCCGTGGGACGGCCTCGACGTCGCCGGCGTGATCTCCAAGCCGTTCGACCCGATGTCGCTGGCCGCGCAGGTCTCCGACCTGGTCGGCTGGGCGCAGACCACGCCGCTGATGACCCGCGCCCGCTGACGCGGGCGGCCCCTCTCAGACGTTGCGGCGGTACTGCCCGCCCACCTCGAAGAACGCGTTGGTGACCTGACCCAGCGAGCACACGCGGGCGGCGTCCATGAGCGCGGCGAAGACGTTCTCCCCCGAGGTGGCGGCGTCCTTGAGTCGGGCCAGGGCGGCCTCGGCCTCGGGCCGGTGGGCCTCGTGGAAGGCCTGCACGCGCTGCAGCTGGGACTCCTTCTCGGCCTCGGTCGCCCGGGCGAGCTCGAGCTCGTGCGGCTGCGCGTCGGCCGCGGACTCCTTGACGAAGGTGTTGACGCCGATGATCGGCAGCGACCCGTCGTGCTTGCGGTGCTCGTAGAGCATCGACTCGTCCTGGATCCGGCCGCGCTGGTAGCCGGTCTCCATCGCGCCGAGCACGCCGCCGCGCTCGTTGATCGAGTCGAACTCCGCCAGGACCGCGGCCTCCACGAGGTCGGTGAGCTCGTCGATGACGTACGAGCCCTGGAGCGGGTTCTCGTTCATCGCCAGGCCCCACTCGCGGTTGATGATCAGCTGGATCGCCAGCGCCCGGCGCACCGACTCCGTGGTCGGGGTGGTGACCGCCTCGTCGTAGGCGTTGGTGTGCAGCGAGTTGGCGTTGTCGTAGATCGCGATCAGCGCCTGCAGCGTGGTGCGGATGTCGTTGAAGTCCATCTCCTGCGCGTGCAGCGACCGGCCGCTCGTCTGGACGTGGTACTTCAGCTTCTGCGAGCGCTCGTTGGCGCCGTACTTGTCGCGCATCGTGATCGCCCAGATGCGGCGGGCCACGCGGCCCAGGACGGAGTACTCCGGGTCCATGCCGTTGGAGAAGAAGAACGACAGGTTGGGCGCGAAGTCGTCGATGTCCATGCCGCGCGCGAGGTAGGACTCGACGTAGGTGAAGCCGTTGGCCAGCGTGAACGCGAGCTGGCTGAT
>CAZKZQ010000064.1:0-16446 GCA_964557235.1 uncultured Nocardioidaceae bacterium | reverse complement strand
CGGTCAGGATCGCGATGTCCTGCAGCATGGCCTTGCGGCGGTCACCGAAGCCCGGCGCCTTGACGGCAGCGGACTTGAAGGTGCCACGGATCTTGTTGACGACCAGGGTGGCCAGGGCCTCGCCCTCGACGTCCTCGGCGATGATCAGCAGCGGCTTGCCGCCCTGCATGACCTTCTCCAGCACCGGGAGCATGTCCTTGACGTTGGAGATCTTCTGGTTGGCGACCAGGATGTAGGGGTCCTCGAGGACGGCCTCCATGCGCTCCGGGTCGGTCATGAAGTACTGCGAGATGTAGCCCTTGTCGAAGCGCATCCCCTCGGTGAGCTCGAGGTCGAGCCCGAAGGTGTTGGACTCCTCGACGGTGATGACGCCTTCCTTGCCGACCTTGTCCATGGCCTCGGCGATGATCTCGCCGACCTGGGTGTCAGCAGCGGAGATCGAGGCGGTGGAGGCGATCTGCTCCTTGGTCTCGACGTCCTTGGCCATCTCGAGCAGCTGCGAGGACACGGCCTCGACGGCCTTCTCGATGCCGCGCTTCAGCGCGATGGGGTTGGCGCCGGCCGCGACGTTGCGCAGGCCCTCGCGGACCATCGCCTGGGCCAGGACGGTCGCCGTCGTCGTGCCGTCACCGGCGACGTCGTCGGTCTTCTTGGCGACCTCCTTGACCAGCTCGGCGCCGATCTTCTCGTAGGGGTCCTCGAGCTCGATCTCCTTGGCGATGGAGACACCGTCGTTGGTGATCGTGGGGGCGCCCCACTTCTTCTCCAGGACGACGTTGCGGCCCTTGGGGCCCAGAGTCACCTTGACCGCGTCGGCGAGCGTGTTCATGCCACGCTCGAGACCACGGCGGGCCTCTTCGTTGAAAGCAATCAGCTTCGGCATAACTCCTGCGGTTCCTCACGCTGAGAGTTGGGAGGGAGTCGTGGCTGCCCGCGACGGCCGACCCGGCTGCCCGACGGTCCCTTCCCGCCGGCGCTTCGGGCCTCAACCTCGAATCCCTGGATTGTCACTCTCCTGAGGAGAGTGCTAACTCATGTTTAGCACTCGCCCCCTGCGAGTGCAAGACGAGCGGGCCCCCGGCGGATTCCCCGCCTGACCTCGGGGGACGCCGGCCGGTCTAGACCGAGTTGCGGACGAATCGGAACTCGTTGCGGGACTCATCGGCGCACGCCTAATCTTGCTTCACCTCGTGGGTGCGACGGGGTTTGGCCGGAGAAGCGCGAGCTTCTCCGGCCGTTTAAGTTTTCTGGCTCTGCACAAGGGCCACGACAGCTCGGAGGACCCATGGCGAGCGACCCAGGACGACGCGTCCGACCCGAGTCCGTGGTCGGCATCGCCGTCGGCATCGTCGCGCTGACCGCGGTCGGCGCCCTGGCCGTCGGCAACCCGGGCAGTGCCGACGAGCGCCGCGGGGACGACCCGCCGGGCCTGCAGCACCCGCGCGGCCAGGAGCAGGCCGAGTGGGCCCGCGGCCACCACGGACCACCCCCGTGGTCACACGGTCAGGGCAAGGGCGAGGAGAAGTCCGAGCAGAAGTCGGACAAGAAGGCCGACAAGAAGGCCGACAAGAAGGCCGAGAAGGCTCACAAGCAGAAGCACAAGGACAAGGACGACCGCGAGACCGACGAGGAGCGCTCGAGCTGACCACGCGCACCTGCGCCCGCGCCGCGGTCCGGCGCGTGGCCAACCTGCTCAACCTCTCCACCCCCGCCGGGCTCGTGCTCGGGATGGTCGCCGGCTGCGACTTCCACGTCGGGCCGAGGGGCCTCGTGCTCGCCACCGGCTACGGCCTGCGCACGCCCGACGCCACCGCGTTCACCCTGGGCAACGTGGTCCTCTCCCCGCACGGCCGCGAGCACTTCCTGGAGCGCCCGGCCCTGCTGGAGCACGAGGAGCGTCACGCCACGCAGTACGCCTGGTGCCTGGGGCTCCCGCTCCTCCCCCTGTACGTCGCCGCGTCGGCCTGGTCCTACGCGCGCAGCGGCGACTTCGCCGCCCACAACGTGTTCGAGCGCCGGGCCGGCCTGGCCGCCGGCGGCTATGTCGTGGTCAGCGCGGGCGAGCCTCGGCGAGAGCGCGCAACAGGGACATGACCCCGTCGGGGCCGTCGACCACGAGGTCGGCGTGCTCGACGAGCGCGCGCTGCTCCTCCGAGCCCGAGCAGACCAGGAGGCCCGGGAGCCCGTCCGCACGCAGCTCCTCCACCGCCGCGAACCCCGGCAGGTCGCCGAGGTCGTCGCCGACGAACACCACCGCGGAGGGCCGGTGCTCCTCGACCAGCTCGCGCACGACGGCCCCCTTGTCCATGCCCGGGGCACGCACCTCGACGACCATCCGGCCGGGCTCCAGCGCCAGGTCGAGCTCGGCCGCGACGGGCCCGAGGGCGTCGGCGAGCCGGTCCGCGGCGGGGTCGGCGTCGGGCAGGCGGCGGGTGTGCACGGCGAGCGCGAGCCCCTTGTCCTCCACCTGGGCGTCGGAGACGTCGGCCTCGTCGAGCAGGTCGGGCAGCCTGTCCCTGAGCTCCTCGATCCCGGGGGCCGCGTCGGGCGACTCGACCTCGCCGGACTCGCCGTCCCAGCGCTCGGCGCCGTACTGACCGCGCACGAGCACCCAGCCGCCGCTGGACTCGAGCCGGGTGGCGAGCAGCTCGAGCCCGCCGAGGACGATCACGTCACGGGCGGGACGGCCGGTCACGATCGCGATCCCGAGGACCCGGGCCCCGAGCGCGGCGAGCACCTCGGGCCCGTCGGGGTGGATGGTCGCCTTCGCGGGGTCGTCCACGATGCGCGACAGGGTGCCGTCGAAGTCGAGGCACACCAGGGCGCGGTCGAGCCCGTCGACCACGGTGGACCACCGCTCAGCGGCGGCGTCGGAGACGGGCTCGGCGGTGCTCGGGAGTGGTGCGCTCACGCATCAAGCATGCCCGCAGGCGGGATCAGCCGAAGTCGGAGGTCAGGACGACGGTCAGCCGGTCCATGCTCATCGGGGCCTCGGAGGCGATGATCCGCTCGATCCCCAGGTCCTTGCCGAGCAGCTGGGCGGCGGCCTTGAGCTGCGGCGGGTAGTAGACCGTCGTGGCCGGGATGGTGCCCACCCAGTTGTCGGTGGTGACCAGCTGCCAGCCGGCGGCCGAGATGCGGGCACCGGTCTCGCCGGCGAGACCGGTGATGTTGGTGTTGTTGTAGACCTCGACGTAGACCTCGGTGCGCTTGACCACGTGCTTGACCTTCTTGGCCACGATCGTGGTCTGCGGCTCGACCTGCGCCGGGGCGTCGACCAGGGCGGCCTCGCGTCGCTCGCGGTCGCGCGACCCGTCGGTGGCGACGAACGCGGCGCCTGCCAGGGTCACCGAGGCAGCGGCCATGAGGGCGATCGGCGAGGACATCGCAAACCCCTGGTCGGGACGCGGCCGTCGACGGGCCTCGGCCCGGGCGGCGCGTGCGCGCTCCCGGGAACGGCTGAGCGGCTCCACCCTCAGACCTCGATGCCGAGGCGGCGTGCCGAGCGGGCCCGCTGGCGGGCGGCGCGCAGACGACGCAGGCGACGGACGAGCAGCGGGTCGTGCGCCAGGGCCTCCGGACGGTCGATCAGGGCGTTGAGCACCTGGTAGTAGCGCGTCGACGACATGTCGAACTGGTCGCGGATCGCCTGCTCCTTGGCGCCGGCGTACTTCCACCAGTGGCGCTCGAACTCCAGCACCGACTGGTCGCGCTCGGACAGCTCGGAGGTGACGACCGGCTCGTGGAAGCTGTTGGCGTTGGCGCTGTCCATGAGCGTCATGCTAATGACGAACCACAACGATGTCATTCGCCCCACGCCGAGGTCACCCCGATGGAGAGATGGACAGCCCCTCCTAGGGTGGGCGACATGACCACCGATGCCGGCACGGGCGAGCACGACCTGGTCGTGGTGGCCAACCGCCTGCCCGTCGACCGCGTCGTCGGCGAGGACGGCGAGATCTCGTGGCGTCGCTCCCCCGGCGGCCTCGTGACCGCCCTCGAGCCGATCATGCAGAGCCAGAACGGCGCCTGGGTCGGCTGGGACGGCGGCCCCGACGGTCCCGAGGACCCGCTCGACCAGGGCGGCATGCGCCTGGTGCCGGTGGCGCTGTCGGCCCAGGAGATCGAGGAGTTCTACGAGGGCTTCTCCAACGGCACCCTGTGGCCGCTCTACCACGACGTCGTCGCCAAGCCCGAGTTCCACCGCGAGTGGTGGGACTCCTACGTCGCGGTCAACCAGCGTTTCGCCGAGCGTGCCGCGCAGGAGGCCGCCGACAAGGCGATGGTCTGGGTGCAGGACTACCAGCTCCAGCTCGTGCCGGCGATGCTGCGCGAGCTGCGTCCCGACCTGCGCATCGGGTTCTTCCTGCACATCCCGTTCCCGCCCAGCGAGCTCTTCGTGCAGCTCCCGTGGCGCACCCAGCTGCTCGAGGGCCTGCTCGGCGCCGACCTGGTCGGCTTCCAGCGCCGCGGCGGCGCGCAGAACTTCGTCCGGCTCGTGCGGCAGCGCCTGGGCCACAAGACGCACAAGGACCTGATCTACCTCGAGGACGGCCGCACGGTCGCCGCGGAGTGCTTCCCCATCTCGATCGACTTCGCCGGCCTCGAGAAGCTCGCGCTCTCCGACTCCGTCGCGGAGCGCGCCACGCAGATCCGTGCCCAGCTCGGCGACCCGCGCGTGGTCCTGCTCGGCGTCGACCGGCTCGACTACACCAAGGGCATCTACGACCGGCTCCGTGCCTTCGGCGAGCTGCTCGAGGAGGGCTCGCTCAGCGTCGAGGACGCCGTGTTCGTGCAGGTGGCGACCCCGTCGCGCGAGCGCGTCGACGAGTACCGCCGGCTCCGTGACGAGATCGACCGCCTCGTCGGGCGGATCAACGGCGACTACGGCCGGATCGGCCGCCCCGCGATCTCCTACCTCCACTCCTCCTATCCCCGCGAGGAGATGGCCGCGCTCTACCGCGCCGCCGACCTGATGGTCGTCACCCCGCTGCGCGACGGCATGAACCTCGTCGCCAAGGAGTACGTCGCGTGCCGGCCCCGCGACACCGGCGCCCTCGTGCTCTCGGAGTTCGCGGGAGCCGCCGACGAGCTCAAGCAGGCGTTCATGGTCAACCCCTACGACATCAACGGGATGAAGGCGGCCATCATCCAGGCGCTCTCGACCTCTCCGCGCGAGCTGACCAAGCGCATGAAGGCGATGCGCAAGACGGTGCGGGGGCACGACGTCGGCGACTGGGCCGAGGAGTTCATGGGGACCCTCAAGCAGGCGCGACCCGACCATCGCAAGCGGCTGAGGCCCTCCACCCTCCTGCCGTGATCACGGTCGGGAGGGTCCTCCCGGCGCAGGTACCATGCGCCGCATGGATCTGATCCCCAAGCCGGACCAGATCGTCGCCGCCTCCGCCAACGTCGCCAGCAAGCTGCTGTACGGCGGGGTGGCCGATCTGAGGCCCATGCCGCGCACGCTCATCGACGACGGCATGCTGCGGGAGGTCTACCACTACCGTCCGTCCGGCAAGACCCGTGAGACCGGTGACCCGGTCCTGCTGGTCACCCCGCTGGCCGCGCCGTCGCTGTGCTTCGACCTGCGTCGCGGCTGCTCGCTGGTCGAGCACTTCGTCTCGCAGGGCCGCCCGACCTACCTCGTGGAGTACGGCCAGGTCGCCTTCAAGGACCGCAACCTCGGCATGGAGCACTGGGTCTCCGAGGTCATCCCCGAGGCGATCCGCGAGGTGAGCCGCCACGCCGGCGGCCGTCCCGTGCACCTCGTCGGATGGAGCCTGGGCGGCATCTTCAGCCTGCTCACCGCGGCTGCGTTCACGAGCCTGCCGATCGCTTCGGTGACCACGGTCGGGAGCCCGATCGACATCCGTCAGGTGCCGCTCATCGCGCCGCTGCGTCCGCTGCTGGGCGTCGTGCCGGAGCGCGCCTCGATCATCACGCTCGCCTACCGCGCGATGGGCGGCGTCCCGCAGCCACTGGTGCGTCGCGCCTTCCAGCTCTCGGCGTTCGACAAGCTGGTGACCAAGCCGTTCGTGCAGCTGGCCAAGCTCGACGACACCGAGTTCCTCGCTCAGGTCGAGGCGGTGGACCGCTTCACCGCCAACATGCTGGCCTATCCCGGCCGCACGTTCGGGCAGCTCTACCACCGCATGGTCAAGGGCAACGAGCTCGCGCACGGGCAGGTGCACTTCGAGGGTCGCGACGTCACGTTCGCCGACATCACCGTGCCGGTGCTGTCCTTCGGGGGCGCGGGCGACACGATCGCCCCGGTCAGCTGCGTGCGCCCGATCGTGAACCTCGTGCCCAACGCCGCCGAGATGCGCTTCGAGGTCGTCCCCGGAGGCCACCTCGGCATGCTGACCGGCCGCGCCGCCCGCCACACGACGTGGCGGATCATGGACGAGTTCATCGAGCAGCACTCCAGCGACCACGCCGCGCGCCAGGAGGCCGCCGCGCGCGCCGAGCGCAAGGCCGCCAAGAAGAACGCCGCCACCAAGAAGGCGGCCACGAAGAAGCCCGCCGCGAAGAAGGCGGCCACCAAGAAGCCCGCAGCCACGAAGGCCGCGACCAAGAAGGCGGCCGCCACGAAGGCCGTCGCCGAGCCCTCGATCGGCGCCAACCCGCAGCGACGCTTCTCCTCGGCCAGCTCCCGCAGCCTGTCTCCGACGCGCCCCGTCAAGCGTGACGCCGGCTGACCGCCGGCCTCGCCGGGCCGTCCTCGCGGGCGTCCTCGCTGCGCTGACCCTGCTCACCGCCTGCGAGAGCGGCAGCGCGAGCCCGGCGCCGCCCAGCTCGTCGACGACCTCGTCCGCGACACCGGACGGCCCGCCCGCGCCCACGGCGTACGTCGCCCTGGGCGACTCCTACGCCTCCGCGCCCTTCGTGCCGACCACCGACGTCGCCAGCGGCTGCCTGCGGTCGACGGGCAACTACCCCACCCTCGTGGCCGCCCGGCTCGATCCCGGCGCCTTCGTCGACGTGAGCTGCAGCGGCGCGGCCAGCAGCGACGTGGTCGGTCGCCAGCGCGTGCTGGGCGGCTCGACCGTGCCGCCCCAGCTCCGTGCGCTGCGCAAGGACGCCCAGCTGGTCACGGTGGGCATCGGCGGCAACGACGGCAACCTCTTCTCCCAGCTGGTCTGCTCCTTCAACCGGGGGCTCGCACCGTGCCGGCGCCTGTCCTTCGCGGCCAGCACGGAGGAGACGCTGGCCAACACCCGCGTCGACCTCACCGCCGCCCTGCGCCGCGTCGTGCGCCGGGCCGCGCCCGACGCGCTCGTGCTCCTCGTCGGCTATCCCCGGCTCGTCGACACCGACCGCACCTGCCCCGCACTGCCGCTGAAGCCCGGGCAGCAGGACGAGCTCGCGATCGTCGAGCAGCGCCTGCGCACCACGATGCGCACCTCGGCGGCTGACGCGGGTGTGGAGTTCCTCGACCTCTGGCCGGCCTCGCGCGGGCACGAGATCTGCGGCGACGACCCGTGGGTCAACGGCAAGGACACCGACCGCACGCAGGCGCTGGCCTACCACCCGTTCGCCAGCGAGCAGGAGGCCGTCGCCGAGCTGGTCGAGCAGCGGTGGCAGGAGCACGCGTCGTGAGCACGCTCGCCGGGCTCGTCGAGCGCGGGCTGATGGCCCCCGACTGGGCCGAGGGGCTCGCTCCGGTCGAGGAGGACATCGCACGGATGGGCGAGTTCCTGAGGGCCGAGCTCGCGGCCGGGCGCTCCTACCAGCCGTCGGGCGACCGAGTGCTGCGCGCCTTCCAGCGGCCGCTGGCCGACGTGCGCGTGCTGATCGTGGGCCAGGACCCCTACCCCAACCCGAGCCATCCCGTCGGGCTGTCGTTCTCGGTCGCCCCCGACGTTCGCCCGCTGCCCCCGAGCCTGCTCAACATCTACAAGGAGCTGACTGCCGACATCGGCGCCCCGATGCCCTCCAACGGCGACCTCACGCCGTGGGCCGACCGTGGCGTCCTGCTGCTCAACAGGGTGCTGACCGTCCAGCCCGGCCAGTCCAACTCCCACCGCGGCAAGGGCTGGGAGCGGGTCACCGAGCGGGCGATCGAGGTGCTCGCCGCCCGCGGCGGTCCGTGCGCGGCGATCCTCTGGGGCTCGCCGGCCCAGACGCTCAAGCCCCTGCTCGGCCCCGTGCCGTGGGTGGCGTCGGTGCACCCCTCGCCGCTGTCCGCGCGCGGCGGGTTCTTCGGGTCACGGCCCTTCAGCCGGGTCAACGACCTGCTCGTGGAGCAGGGCGGCGAGCCGATCGACTGGACCCTGCCCTAGCGGGACCCATCAGTCCGGCTCAGCAGTCGGGCTTGGCCAGGCCGGATGCCTCGAGGCGCGCCAGCACGTGGCTCATCAGGCGCCGCAGCTGCTCGACGTCGTCGCTCCCGAGCCCGTCGAAGACCAGCGACGCCACCGTGCCGACGTGACCGGGCGCGGCGTCGGCGAGGACGTCGTACCCCTCCTGCGTCAGGCGTACGACGGTCACGCGCCGGCTGTGCTCGGCGGGCTTGCGGGCGATCCAGCCACGCTCCTCGAGCTTGCGGGCCACGTGGGACAGCCGCGACGGCGAGGCGTTGACCGTGCGGGCGAGCTCGCTCATCGTGGTCGTCCACTCGGGCTCGGCGGAGAGCATCGCCAGGCAGAGGTACTCGAAGTGCGTGAGGCGGCTGTCGCGCTGCAGCTGCTGGTCGAGAGCGGTGTTGAGGCGGAGCATCACGCCGGCGAGGGCGAGCCAGGCGGCCTGCTCCTCCTCGGTCAGCCAACGGGTCATGGCGGAATACTAGCCGAACAGTTGAGGTTTCAAGTATTGTTCCCCCTGAAGGAGAGCCGATGACCCACACCAGCACCCCGATGCCCGCCCTCTACATCGGCCACGGAGCCCCGCCGCTGCTCGACGACCCGGTGTGGAGCGGGCAGCTGCGCGACCTCGCCGCCCGCCTGCCGCGCCCGACGGGCGTGCTCATCGTGTCCGCGCACTGGGAGGCCGCGCCGCTCAGCCTGAGTGCGACCGCGGCGGGCACTCCCCTGGTCTACGACTTCGGCGGGTTCGCGCCGCGCTACTACCAGGAGCAGTACTCCACGCCCGACGCCTCGGCGCTCGCGGCGACGGTCGCCTCGCTGATGCCCGACCACGAGCCGGTGCACCAGCACCCCAGCCGCGGCCTCGACCACGGCGCCTGGGTGCCGCTCAAGATCATGTATCCCGACGCCGACCTCCCCGTCGTGCAGATGTCGCTGCCCACCCACGACCCGGGACGGCTGCTCGACCTCGGCAGCAGGCTGCGCGCGCTGCGCGACGAGGGTGTGCTCGTGGTCGGGTCGGGCTTCCTCACCCACGGGCTGCCGTTCCTCACCGAGTTCCGCATCGACGCGGCCGCACCCGGCTGGTCCACGGACTTCGACCTCTGGGCCGCCGAGGCGATCGCGTCCGGCGACGTGGACACGCTGGCGTCCTACCAGCACCTGGCCCCGGGCATGCCCTACGCGCACCCCACGGTCGAGCACTTCACACCGCTGTTCGTCGCCCTCGGCGCCGGCGCCGACGTCTCCGCGCCCGCGGAGCAGGTCATCGACGGCTACTGGATGGGGCTGAGCAAGCGGTCGCTGCTGATCAGCTAGCTCAGCGCACGCGCAGCTTGCGCATCGCCTTGAGCGAGGTCACCGTCTGCTTGGCGTACTTCGCGTAGTCGACGGCCGGGTCCGGCGTGAGCACCTGCTTCTTGAGCACGGCCACGTTGATCGGGTCGGTGTACTTCAGCATCCCGGCGTCACCGTGGCGACCGCCGACGCCGGACTGCTTGATGCCACCCGACGGCGAGGCCTTGGAGGCGTAGGACGCGGCGAGCGAGTCGTTGATGTTGATGTTGCCCGCCTCGATGCGACGGCCGAGTGCCTCGGCGGCCTCGAGGTCGGTGCCCCACACGCTGGCGTTGAGGCCGTAGTCGGTGTCGTTGGCCAGCGCGACCGCGTGGTCGAGGTCGTCGTAGGTGTAGATCGAGGTCACCGGCCCGAAGGTCTCCTGCACGCCGTGGACCATGTCCTTGGTGACGCCGCGGAGCACGGTCGGCTCATAGAAGGTGGGGCCCAGGTCGGGACGTGCCCGGCCGCCGGTGAGCACCTCGGCACCCTTCTCGCGCGCGTCCTCGACGTGGGAGGAGACCCGCTCCAGGTGTGCGGTGGAGATCAGGGCGCCCATCTGCGCGTCCCAGTCGTACGACGCCCCGAGGGCGATCTTGTTGGCGCCGATGACGAAGCGGCGGGTGAACTCGGCCTCGAGCTCGCGGGGGACGTAGATCCGCTCGATGTGCATGCAGGCCTGGCCGGCGTTGAGGAACGCCCCGAACAACGCGCCGGGGATCACCTCGTCGAGGTCGGCGTCGGGCATGACGATGAGCGGGTTCTTGCCGCCGAGCTCGAGCGTGCAGTCGATCAGGTTGGCCCCGGCTCGCTCGCCGACGACGCGGCCGGTCGCGGTGGAGCCGGTGAACATGACGAAGTCCGCGCCGTCGATGATCGCCGGGCCGACGTCGGCGCCGTCGCCGCAGACGACCTGCACCAGGCCGTGCGGGATGCCCGCGCGGTTGAGCAGCTCGACTCCGAACGTCACGCACAGCGCCGACTTGTTGTCGGGCTTCAGCACGACGCCGTTGCCGGCGATGATCGCGGGCATCGAGTCCGAGAGGCTCGTGGCGAAGGGGAAGTTCCACGGAGAGATCACCGCGACGACGCCCTTGGGCACGCGCACCTCGGTGCTGGTGGACACGATCGGCACGACACCACCGCGCTTCTTCTCCGACAGGATGCGCTTGGCGTTCTTGAGGTAGTGGCTGGTCGTCATCGCGACGTCGCAGACCTCCTCGAACGACATGCGCCGCGCCTTGCCGGTCTCGGCCTGCATCAGGTCGACGACGGTCTCCCACTCCTTGAGCAGCAGCGAGTGGAACCGCTTCATCACCTCGAGCCGGCGCTTGAGCGGCCACGAGGCCCACTCCTTCTGCGCGACGCGCGCCGCGTCGTACGCCGAGGCGATGTCGGCCGGGCTGCTCTGCGGGAGCTCGACGATGAGCTCGCCGGTGTAGACCTCGGTCAGCTTGTACGTCGACGTGCCGTCGGCGGTGATGGCCCCGGTCAGGCGGGAGAGCAGGGCGTCATCGATGGAGGCAGGCAGGCTCATCCCAGAACTGTAACAAGTTCTAGTTCTGTCAGGAAGAAGGCTTGGCCCGCTCGACGTACCAGCTGGTCTCGGCGCGGGCACCGGGACGACCCAGCGAGATGTGCACGTGGTCGCGGTGCCGCAGCGTCTTGGAGCACTTGGCGCGCGACTTGCACCCGCCGCTGAGGTAGTCCTCGGGCTCGAACTCGCGCCAGGCGGAGTACATGTGGTCGTTCCAGATGAAGTACATGATTCCGATGCGCCGCGCCGGCATGTCCTCGTTGCCGTCGGCGTCGGTGCGCTGCATCAGCGTGATGAACTCACGGACCGTGGCGCGGTCGGCCGCCTTGGCGGCGTCCATCGACCAGTCGATGGCGCGGCCGTCCTTGTGCTCCGAGGTGCCCCCCGAGCCGCAGGCGCGCAGCGACGCACGCGCGGTGCCGCCGTCGAAGCGGCGGTTGATCCACCTGGCGAGCTCGGCGGTGCCGGGCATCGCCGTACGACGGCAGCTGGTCTGCGGCTGGTAGGACGCGTAGTCCTCGACGGGCAGCTCGTAGCGTGCCCACGCGGCCGGCGCGGAGGCGCCGACCAGGGTCAGCACGAGAAGGACGGCGGCGGTGAGCCGCGCCCTCACGCGGCGACGGCGAGGATCGGCTCGGAGTGGCCGTCGGGGGCCAGGAAATAGCCGTCGTCGAAGACGATCACGCCGTTGCAGAGCTTGGTCCAGCCCTGCTCGGAGTGGTCGCTGACGACGTGAGCGGTCCAGCAGCAGCTCTCGGTGGCCTCAGGACAGGCCGGCATGTGTGCACACATCGTTGTGTACCTCCCAGAAAGTGTTGCCCCTCTCCCAAAGGAACAACGTTGGTCCAACGTTATAGGCCCTTGGTCCTGAACCGCACGGGACTCCGTGATCTCGCTCGCATGGTCTGGACCGGACATTGGAACGATACTAACCCGCTGTTGGTCATACGTCCGAGAACCAGAAGTCCTGGTTTGTGATTCGGTCCGAATCGGATCCATCGGGCGCCGATGCGCCTGGGAGGTGGACTGGGAGGTGGATCAGCTGGAGGTGAGGTCGTCCAGCCAGCTGTCGATGTCGATCTCCTCGTGGCCGCGGGGGACCACGGTGTGCGTGAGCCGGATGAACTCGCGGGTGTTCCACCACGGGAGGCGCAGCATCTCGATGCCGCCGTCGTCGGAGAGGTGCGAGATCTCGGTGAGCACCGAGGTGGCCTGCACCTGGATGGATCCGGCCCCCACCGGCACCATCGAGCGCAGACCGTCGGCGAGCAGGTCGCGGGAGAACACCCAGCTGTCCACGCGGGACTCGCCGGTGATGCGCAGGGAGATCGCCAGGGGGTCCGCCGGGTCGTAGGACATCCGGACCTCGACGGTCTCGGCCTCGCCCACGCCGCGGATCCACCCCGCCGTGTCGATGATGATCTGGTTCATGTCTGGTGCCTCCATCCTCGGCCGTTCAACGAGGACGGTCGGGGGATGGTTATCGGTGCGGTGATGTCGGCTAGGCCACCCTGGGGAGCAGGTTTGGCCTGGTGTGTCCAAGGAGACATACCCGGTCGCTCGCAGGCCAACCCGGAGGGCCCCGCCGGTGGCAGGATGGGGTCATGACCAGCAGCAGCGGAGAGGGCTGGACCCGCGAGGAGAGCGACCAGCTCCAGCCTGGCGACACCCTGGACGACCGCGGTCTCGACGACATCCTCGACGAGGGGATCGTGACCCGTGAGCGCTGGTCGCCCGGCGAGGGCTTCGGCAACACCGTGGCCGAGATGCGCCAGGGCGAGAGCCTCGAGATGCGCATCGCGCAGGAGGAGCCCGAGACCGACCGCGTCCCCTGGGACGACGACGACCTCGACGACCGCGAGGTGGGCGACCGCCGCGCCGGACGCCTGTGGTCCGACGACAGCGACGGCGACGCCCACCACGACGACCGCTTCGCCCACGACGCCGGCATCGACGGCGCGGCCGCCTCGGCCGAGGAGGCGGCGATGCACGTCATCGCCGAGGACGAGGACTGGTGACGGGTGCCGGACGTCGCCCGCGAGCAGGTGCTCGCCTATCGCGTCCACGTCCAGCAGCTCGACGCCCCCGCTCCTGAGGGCGACCCCGCGGTCCTCGACCTCGGCGTGCAGGACACCGGCCCCGACGGCGCCGCGTGGGCCCTCGCCCTGAGGGGCGGTCGCCTCGACCCCGAGGACCACTTCATCGCCTGGACCGTGCGCGGCGCACCCCACGCCTACCGCCGCAGCCAGGCGCAGGCGGTCGCGGCCGCCGTACGCCCCTGGTCCGACGCCGACGCGGCCAGGCGGCTCTTCGACGCCTCCAAGCCGCTCAAGGCTGCCGGCATCCCAGCGCTCGAGGCGATCGACCGGATCGCCGCCGCCCAGCGCGACATCGTCACGCGGCCGACCGTGAAGGGCGAGGTCTCCGAGGAGCTCACCAAGCGGATGCCCGAGCCCTACCGCCGCTGGTGCGGGCCGTGCCAGGCCACCCACCTCTACGAGCAGCCGTTCCGGCTCGCCGCCCTGCAGGCCGGGCTCGAGCTCGAGGCCGGCACGTCGCCTCCGGTGCTCCACCGACTCCCCCGCTGGCGCGGTCGTGCCGCGGTGGTCCCCGACGAGCTCGACCTCGTCCGCGCGGTGCTGCACCTGCTCGGCCCCTGCACTCCCAAGCAGGTCGCGGACTACGTCGACGCGCCCGTCGCGGCGGTCAAGGAGCGCTGGCCGACCGACGTCGTCGAGGTGAGCGTCGAGGGCGAGAAGCGGTCGATCCTCGCCGACGACGTCGCCACGCTGACCTGGCCGCCCGACGTGTCCGGCGTCGTCGCCCTGCTCGGCCCCTTCGACCTCTTCCTCCAGGGCCGCGACCGGCCGCTCGTCGTGCCGGACGAGGCCGACCGCAAGGACCTGTGGCGCACCCTCGGCCGACCGGGAGGCGTGCTCGTCGGCCACGAGGTGCTCGGCACCTGGCGGCCCCGGGCGTCGGGCAGGAGGCTGCGGCTCCAGGTCGACGCCTGGGCACCCCTGCCGGACCTCACCGAGCAGGCCGAGCGGCTGGCGGCGCACCGCGGGGTCGAGTTCGCGGGGTTCGTCGAGTGAGGCTCGTCGTCGACCCGCAGTCACCCACGCCGCCGTACGACCAGGTGCGCCAGCAGGTGACCGCACTCGTGGCCTCGGGCGACCTCGTCGCCGGCGACCGGCTCCCGACCGTCCGAGGCCTCGCCGAGCAGCTCGGGCTGGCCGCCAACACGGTGGCGCGGGCCTACCGCGAGCTGGAGTCCGCCGGCGTGATCGAGACGCGCGGCCGGGCCGGCAGCTTCGTCACCGGCGACGAGGTGCAGAGCAGCGCCAAGGCCGCTGCCGCGGCGTACGCCGAGCAGGTGCGGGCCCTTGGCCTCTCGCCGGAGCAGGCCCTCGAGCTGGTCGCCCGCGCGTTGAGCCGGTGACAGGAGTCGAACCCGCGACATCCTTATTACAAGTAAGGCGCTCTACCAACTGAGCTACACCGGCGAGGCCGCACCCGTGGGCAGCCAGCGTCATCGTAGAGGTGACGCGGCCACACGCGCGGAGGGGTGGTTCCCCAGCCTGAGCCACGCGTGGGCGTAGGGTCGGAGACGGCCGCACACCGCGGCACCGAAGAGCGTGTACAGAAAGAGACCAAGGAGTCGACATGGCAGAGACCTGGAGCGGCGAGTTCTACTGCGTCAAGTGCAAGGAGAAGCGCCAGGCCGATGGTGAGGTCAAGGTCAACGAGAAGGGCACCCGCATGGCCAAGGCCGTGTGCCCCGTCTGCAGCACCAACCTCAACCGGATCCTCGGCAAGGCCTGACCGAACCTCGATCCCTCACGAGGGCGCGACCCGCACGGGTCGCGCCCTCGTGGCGTCCTCGGGCCCGGTTCCGTGCAGATGTGGAGGGTCCCGGAGCCCTGCTGGACACCGGGGTGAGGCTTCGGCCCATGCAGCCGCTCCTCCTCCCCGGCACCCGGGTCCTGCGCCGCGACGCCCACCACCTGCAGGTCGGGCTCGGCGCCTCCGCACGCGTCGTCCTCGCCGACTCCCCCGCGGCACGCAGGCTGGAGACCGGCGAGGGGCTGTGCGGCGGAACCGACCTCGCCGCACGGCTGGCGCCGGTGCTCCTGCCCGACGACGCCCCGCTGCGGGCCGCGCTCCCGCCCGCGAGCGCCACGTCCTACGCCGACGCCCAGGCGTGGAGCCGCCACAGCCTCGCCGCCCTCGCGCGGGACGGCCGCGCCGACGCCTCCACGCTCCGCCGCCGCGCGAGGCACGCGGTGGTGGTCCAGGCCGCACGGACGCGCACGGGCCGTCACCGCACGCCCGGCCTGGCCGAGGCCCTGGCCGCGGAGCTGCTCCGCCTGTGCCTGCGCGGCGGTCTCCGGGCCGGCGACGTCGTCCCGCGGGGGCCACGCGTCTCCCGCCCGGCCTTCGTGCGCGCGGTCGTCGCGGTGGGCGAGCCCGACCGGGGCGTGCTCGACGCCTTCGCAGAGCCCCACCTGGTGGTGCGCTTCGTGGAGGGCGAGGCCCTGCTCGGCCCCCTCGTCGAGCCCGGCCGGACGCCGTGCGTCCGCTGCATCGACGCCCACCTGACCGAGCAGGACCCGGCGTGGCCGCTGCTCGTCGAGCAGCTCTCCCGACTCGGCGGTGCCGACCGCGCCGACGGGATGCCTGAGCCCGTCGACGCCGCGCTGGCGGCCGTGGCCCTCGGATGGGCCGCGCGCGAGCTCACGGCGTACGTCGACGGGGAGGCTCCGCTGACCAGCGGACGGACCCTGCGCCTCGACCGGAGCCTGGTCGAGATGGAGGCGCAGACGTGGCCGCGCAGTCCTGACTGTGGTTGCAGTCGGGCATAGCACCACCGACCCGGCAGAATGGTCATCATGGCTGACCTCCCACGCAAGGCCGTGACGCGCACGGCGCGCATGGCGGCACTGCCTCTCGGCTACGCCGGCCGTCAGGCGCTCGGGGTCGGCAAGCGTCTGGGCGGTGCGCCGGCCGAGGTCGTGATGAACGAGGTCCAGACCCGCACGGCCGCCCAGCTGTTCAAGACGCTCGGCGAGCTCAAGGGCGGGGCGATGAAGTTCGGCCAGGCCCTCTCGATCTTCGAGGGCGCGCTCCCCGAGGAGGTGGCCGCTCCCTACCGCGAGCAGCTGACCAAGCTCCAGGACTCCGCGCCGCCGATGAGCAAGGCGGTCGTGCACCAGCAGCTGGTCAAGGAGTTCGGCGCCGGGTGGAAGCGCCAGATCGTCGAGT
>CAZKZQ010000063.1:11559-16558 GCA_964557235.1 uncultured Nocardioidaceae bacterium | reverse complement strand
TTGATCAGCGTCGACACCGGCGAGATGTAGCCGATGCCGAGGCCGATGCCGCCGAGCACGCCGTACCCGAGGTAGAGCAGCCACAGCTGCCCGGTCGCGATGCCCGCCGCTCCGACCAGGAAGCCCGCCGACCAGCACAGCGCCGCGGCCACCATCGCGCGGCGCGGACCCCCGGTGTCCACCCACGTGCCGAAGACCGCAGCGCTCAGGCCGAGCATCACGATCGCGATGGAGAAGACGAACCCGACCGAGGTCAGGGAGGAGCCGAAGTGCTCCACCAGCGAGTTCTTGTAGACGCTCGTGGCATAGGCCTGGCCGATGCACAGGTGCACGGCGAGGGCGGCGGGCGGGATCAGCCAGCGGTTGAAGCCGGTGCCGGCGACGGTGCGCTCGCGTTCGAGTACGGCCAGGGACATGGGGACCTCCCGAGAGGTGGTGCGGGGGTGTGACCTGTCCCACCCCCTACCCCGACGGGTGACGGGTCAACCTCCGGCCGCCGCGACGTACGCCGTCGGGGTCGTGCCGTGCCAGCGCCGGAAGGCGTGGATGAAGCTCGTCGCCTCGGCGTACCCCAGCCGCAGGGCGGTGTCCTCGACCCCGAGCCGGGCACGGGTGAGCAGCTCGGTCGACAGCGACGCCCGGACCTCGTCGAGCAGCTCCTGGTAGGACGTGCCCTGCTCGGCCAGGCGCCGGCGCAGCGTGCGCTCGCTCAGCCCGAGGTCGCGGGCGACCGCCTCCATCGGCGCGCCCTGGGCGAGGTGCTGGGTGATCAGCACCCGCGTCTGCTGCGTGACGCCCGTGCGGGCTCGACGTCGCGCCACCACGTCGTTGCACAGCGCCTCGCTCATCGCCCGCGACTGCGGGTTGCCCTGCGGGAGCACGAGGTCGAGGTGGGCGGGGTCGAAGACGATCGCGCTCCGCGCGCAGGAGTACGCCGGCACGCGGCCGAAGACCTCGCGTGCGGCCGTGTCGGTGGTCGGCGCAGAGGGACCGGCTGCGGCGAGCTCGAGGTCGAGCAGCGGGAGCGGGTGGGTGAGCAGCTCGCCGGCGACGCAGTGGATCGCGGCGAGGTCGCGCTCGACGAGGAACCCGCGCACGTCGGCGGGCAGACGGTGCTCGTCGACGGCCAGCACGAGCCGGTCGTGCTCGAGCACGGGCGTGGGGATCGCGAAGGTGAAGGAGAGGTCGATGTAGCGCAGGGCGGCGTTGAGCGCCTCGAGCAGCGTGCGGCTGGAGAGCAGCGCGAAGCCGAGGATGCCGAAGGTGCTGACGTGGTAGCCGCGGCCGACCTCGACACCGCTGACCTGCGGGGCGGCCCGGCGCAGGTTGCGCACCACCCGCAGCTCCTGCTCGGCGGTGACGAGGCGCTCGTGGTCACGCAGCTCGCCGACCCGCAGGCCGGTGCCGGCGAGCATCGTCGCGGCCGGGACCGAGGCGGACTCCCCCGCCTCCAGCAGCACCGCGATCCCGGCGACGCCACGGGCGAACTCCCAGTCGTGGGCGGCCGGCCGCTCGAGCACCATGGGTCGAGTCTGCCGCAGGTTGGCCGGAATTGTGGATCGGCTGTCCGGGCGTCTCTCGGCGGCCCGGGTGAAGGACCCCTACGTTCCTCCTATGAAGTCACCTCGCGTCCCCCGTGTGATCGTCATCGGCGCCGGCTTCGGCGGCCTCAGCGTCGCTGCCGACCTCCTCCGTCGTGGCCACACCGACGTCACCGTGCTGGAGAAGGCCGGCGACGTCGGGGGCGTGTGGCGCGAGAACGACTACCCCGGCGCGGCCTGCGACGTGCCGTCGTCGCTCTACTCCTGGTCGTGGGCGCCCAACCCCGAGTGGCCGCGGCGCTACTCCGAGCAGGCCGACATCCTCGACTACATCCGCAGCGTTGCCGACCGGCACGGCCTGCGGGCGCTCGTGCGCACCGGCGTCACGGTGACCCGCGCCGACTGGGACGAGGAGCGCGCCCTGTGGCAGGTCACCACCGCCGACGGCGACGTGCACGAGGCCGAGGTGCTCGTGCCCGCGCTGGGCCAGCTCTCCGAGCCGGTCGTCCCCAGGCTCCGTGGGCTCGAGGACTTCGCCGGCCCGGCCTTCCACTCCGCCGAGTGGGACCACGACGTCGACCTCACCGGCAAGCGCGTCGCGGTGATCGGCACCGGCGCCAGCGCGATCCAGTTCGTGCCTTCGATCGTCGACCGGGTCGGCTCGATGACGGTGTTCCAGCGCTCGGCGCCCTACATCCTGCCGAAGCCCGACATCGCCTACTCCGCCGTGCGCCGCCGGGCCTACGCCCGCGTCCCGGCCACCCAGCAGTTCGGCCGGCAGCTCACCCGCTGGGTCTCCGAGCGGTTCAACGAGGCGCTCGACGCCGGCGGCAACCGGATGACGCGCACGCAGGTGCGGATCTGGCGCGCGCTCCTGCGCAAGCAGGTCCCCGACGCCGCGCTGCGCGACAAGCTGCGTCCCGACTACCCGATCGGCTGCAAGCGGATCCTGTTCTCCAACGACTGGTACCCCGCCCTCGCCCGTGAGCACGTCGACGTCGTCACCGAGGCCGTCGCCGAGCTCACCGCCGACTCGGTGGTGACCAACGCCGGCACCGTCGTGCCCGCCGACGTCGTCATCTTCGGCACCGGCTTCGCCGCCACCGAGTTCCTCCGCTCGATCGAGGTCAGCGGTCGCGACGGACTCAGCCTCCACGACGTGTGGGCCGACGGCGCGTTCGCGCACCTCGGCATCACCGTGCACGGGTTCCCCAACCTGTTCCTCGTCTATGGCCCCAACACCAACCTGGGCGGGTCCTCGATCATCCAGATGCTCGAGGCGCAGGCGGGCTACATCGGCCAGGCGGTCGACCTCCTCGCCGGCGGCACCACGGCCGCGCTCGAGGTGCGCGCCGAGGTCGGCAAGGCCTACGACGCGGAGATCCAGGAGCGGCTCGCCACGAGCGTCTGGCACGGCTGCGGCTCGTGGTACGCCGACGCGACGGGGCGGGTCAGCACCAACTGGCCGGGCACGGTCCAGGAGTACGAGGACCGCTGCGCCACGCTCGACGTCGCCGACTTCGACCTGCTCGAGCCGGTCCCGGTCACAGCCTGACGGCGCCCTCGACGACGGTCACCACGTCGCCGCCGACCCAGATCGTGTCGCCGTCACCGGTGACGTGCACCCGCCCGTCCCGGTGCAGCGCGCTGCCCTGCCCCGCGACGTACGACGACGGGAGGCGCCCGGCGCCGGTGAGCCACTGGGCGAGGCCGGCGTTGAGCGACCCGGTGACCGGGTCCTCCCAGCAGCCCTCTCCCCCGTCGAAGAACCCGCGCACCTCGACGTCCTTGCCCAGCGCCTCGCGGTCGGCGTCGGGCCACCGGCCGACCAGCCCCCACTTGAGGCCGGCCGAGTGCGCCTGGTCGACGCGGGCGGCGAGCACCGCCTGGGCCGAGACCAGCTCGACGCCGATCCAGCCGGGCCCGTTGTCGACCCAGGCGGCGCCGACGACGTCCTCGCGGCGCACCTGCGAGGCCGCGAGCACCCGGGCGAGCGTGTGCTCGTCGACCGCGCCCGACCTGAGCAGGGGCGGTGCGGCGAAGGCGAGCCGCTCGCCGCGGCGTACCTCGACCAGGCCGACGCCGCACTCCTGCACGACGACGCCCTCGCGAGCCGGCACTCCCCCGGCCTCGAGCCAGGCGTGGGCCGTGCCGAGCGTGGGATGGCCGGCGAAGGGGAGCTCGGTGCTCGTGGTGAAGATCCGGACGCGGTAGTCCGCGGCCGGGTCGGTGGGCGGGACGAGGAACGTCGTCTCGGAGAGGTTGGTCCAGCGGGCGAACGCCTGCATCGCCTCGTCGTCCAGCCCGTCGGCGTCGTGCACGACGGCGAGGGCGTTGCCGAGACCGGGGACCGCGGAGAACACGTCGACCTGCCTGAAGCTGCGCATCCGCGCAGTATCCCGCCTCGTCCGGGTGCTGACGCGCCAGAGCGCGTCCGCGACCGGACGAGGCGACGCGCGACACGCTGGCGCGAGGTGGCGGATCTCGTGGTCCGGTGGACGAAACCGCAGGTCACAGGGCACGTGGAGAAAGAGTTGGTGGCGTTGCGGACAGGGCAATCGACAAACCCGATCGACTAAGTATGGTTAGGCCTCATGACGAGGCAACGCCACTTCGCGCCACTCCCCGCCGCGCCCGCCCGCCGCCGTGCCGACCGCGCCCGCCAGGTCGCCGACGTGCTCCGCCCCGCACTCGTGACGCGGTCCGAGGGCGACCTCCTCCCGGCCGAGAACGACCTGGCGTCGGACTTCGCGGTCTCGCGCAACACCGTCCGCGAGGCGTTGGACCTCCTGCGACGCGAGGGCCTGATCGAGCGCATCCCCGGCGTGGGCACGGTCGTGACGTCGGCGAAGTACGACCACAGCATCGACACCCTCGCCGGACTCGCCGAGACGCTCACCGGCAGCGGTGAGGTCCGCAACGTCGTCCGCGACCGCCGCGTCGTCCCCGCCCCCGCGTCCGTGGCCGCTCGCCTGGGCCTCGACCCCGGCGACCCCGTGGTGTACGTCGAGCGGCTGCGCCTGGCCGACGGCGAGCCGCTCTCGCTCGACCTGACCTACCTCGTCCCCGACCTCGGCGAGCCGCTGCTCGAGTGCGACCTCGCCGGCCGCGACATCTTCGCCCTGCTGGAGGAGCTGTCGGGTCGACGGCTCGGCGGCGCCCACGTCGCCCTCGAGGCCGGGCTCGCCGACCAGCACGCCGCCGAGCTGCTCGGGGTCTCCCCCGGCGCGCCCCTGCTCCTGCTGGAGCGGCTGACGCACACCGAGGACGGCCGTCCGGTCGACCTGGAGTTCATCCGCTTCCGCGGCGACCGCGTCACCATGCGCGGCACGCTCGCGCGACTGCACCCGCCCGTCGTGCTCCCGACCCCCACCCACATCGAGACCCAGATCGAAGGAGTCCCCGCGTGAGCCTCCCGACCGCCTCGCCCACCACCTGCAGCGACGCCACCGCAGCCG
>CAZKZQ010000063.1:0-11459 GCA_964557235.1 uncultured Nocardioidaceae bacterium | reverse complement strand
GACCAGCGCTTCGACGTGCCGGTCTCGGTCGACCAGTCCCTGTGCATCGAGGGCTGCAACCTCTGCGTCGACGTCTGTCCCCTCGACGCGCTGGCGATCGACCCCGAGACCAACAAGGCCTACATGCACGTCGACGAGTGCTGGTACTGCGGCCCCTGCGCGGACCGCTGCCCCACCGGCGCCGTGACCGTCAACATCCCCTACCTCCTGCGCTGACCCGCCGCACCTCCGAGAGGAACCACCCACCGATGAACAACAAGTCGCTGCTGCCTGCCCTCGTGACGGCCGCCCTCGCCACGTCGGCTCTCGGCGCCTGCTCCGTGCAGGGCGCCGGTGCCGCGGAGCACGAGACCGTGACGATCGGCTACCAGTCCAAGACCATCAACACCGTCACGGCAGGCACGCTCCTGCGCGAGCGCGGCTTCTTCGAGAAGGCGCTGAAGGAGCTCGACCCCGACCTCCGCGTGGAGTGGCAGGACTACGACACCGGCGCTCCGATCACCGCGCAGATGCTGGCGGGCAAGATCGACATCGGCTCGATGGGCGACTACCCCCTGCTGATCAACGGCTCCCGCGCAGGCGAGGGCGACAGCAGCACCTCGATGGTCTCGGTCACCGGCTACAACGCCAAGGGCGGGCTCAACGGCGTGGTCGTCGCCGCGGACTCCCCCGTGCAGCGGCTCAGCGACCTCGAGGGCAGGAAGATCTCGGCGAGCGTGGGGTCGGCCGGGCACGGCACGCTCGTGCAGGCCCTCGACAAGGCCGGTCTCGACCCGACGAAGGACGTCACGGTCGAGAACCAGGACCCGCCGGTCGGCGCCTCCTCGCTCTCGGCCGGGTCGGTCGACGCGGTCTCGCAGTTCGTGGCCTGGCCCGCGCTGCTCGCGTTCCGCGACGACGCGCGCCTGGTGTACGACGGTGCGCGGCTCGACCTGCCCACGCTGCACGGCGTCGTCGTCCGCGACGAGTACGCCGAGGAGCACAAGGACGTCGTGGAGGCGTTCCTCACCGCGCAGCTCGAGGCCACGGAGTTCCTGCACCAGCACCCGCTCGAGGCCGCCGAGATCGTGGCCGAGGAGACCGGCCTGCCGCCCGAGGTCGTCTACCTCTACAACGGCCGCAACGGCGTCTCCTCCTTCGACCCGACCGTCAAGGAGGAGCAGGTCGCCGCGCTCCACCACGACGTGCCGTTCCTCAAGTCGATCGGCGTCATGGAGGACCCGCTCGACGTGGACCGCTTCGTCGACGACTCCTTCCTGCGTGAGGTCTACGACGGCGACTACGACGGCGACGTCACCTCGCTGGCCAACCCCGCCGCCATCTCGGGCCGCGACGAGCTGTGCAAGCGCCCGGTGAAGGACGCCACGACGGCGGGCGAGGTCTGGGTCGAGGGAGAGGACGACACCCGTCCCGTCGCCGACGCGACCTGCCTGCTCCGGACCGTCGCTGCGGCCGAGGACGCAGGCGACGAGGTCCGGGCGGCCTACGTCCCCGACGCGCTGACCGGCACCCGCTGGTTCGCCGACCGCATGGTGTGGCTGCGCGAGGGGGCTCGCTTCGTGCCCTTCGCCACCGCCGAGTCGGCCGCCGACTACCGCGAGCAGCACGCGGCGGCCCGCCCGACGACGTACGACGAGGCGCTGGAGCAGGCGCGATGACCGACCTCGCCACCCGGCCCACGGTGGAGTCGAGCCCCGCCGCGACCGCGGTCGGCCCGCTGCCTCCCGTCGTGCGACGCTCCCCCGGCGGCCGCGTCACCGCGGTGCGCTGGGCGGTCCGGCTCGCGTCGGTGGCCGCTGCTGTCGGGCTCTGGCACCTGCTGACCGCACGCGACGTCGAGCTGTGGCTGCGGTTCAACCGCCTGCCCGGCCCGGGTGAGGTGTGGACGGCGTTCGAGCGCCAGGTGGGGACCTCGCTCTACTGGCAGGACCTCGCGCAGTCCGTGATCCGCATCCTCAGCGGCTTCACGATCGCGTCGCTGCTCGGCATCGGGCTCGGCGTGCTGCTGGCGCGCTCGCGCTGGCTGAGCGACGTCCTCCAGCCCCTGCTGGAGATCGCGCGGCCGGTGCCGGCGATCGCGCTCGTCCCGGTGGCGATCCTGCTGTTCCCCACCAACGAGCAGGGCATCGTGTTCATCACCGCGACGGCGGCGTTCTTCCCGATCCTGGTGAGCACGCGGCACGCGGTCCGCGCGCTGCCGACCGTGTGGGAGGACGCGCTGCGCACGATGGGTGCGACGCGGCGCCAGGTGCTCGCGCACGTGGTGCTGCCCGGCATCGTCCCCGGGGTCTTCGGCGGCCTCTCGGTCGGCATGGGCGTCGCGTGGATCTGCGTGATCTCGGCGGAGATGATCTCCGGCGACTTCGGCATCGGCTACCGCACCTGGCAGGCCTACACGATCGTCGACTACCCCCACGTGCTGGTCGGGATGCTCACGATCGGCGCGATCGGCTGGATCACCTCCGGGTGCGTCGAGCTGGTCGGTCGCCGGCTGACCCGCTGGCTCGCGTCGGAGCAGAGGAGCGCCCAGTGAGCACCGTCATCGCCCAGCAGCTGACCCTCGGCTACGCCGGCGAGCCCGTGGTCGAGCACCTCGACCTCGAGGTCTCCCCCGGCGAGATCGTCGTCGTGCTCGGCCACTCCGGCTGCGGCAAGTCGACGCTGCTGCGTGCCGTCGCCGGGCTCATCCGTCCGCAGTCGGGCGAGCTGTCGTCCGCCGGTCGCAGCATCACCGCTCCGCACGCCGACCGGGCCCTGGTGTTCCAGGAGGACGCCCTTCTGCCGTGGCGCAGCGCCCGCCGCAACGTCGAGCTCCCCCTCGCCCTGCAAGGGATCGGGCGTCGCGAGCGGCGTCGACGCGCGGCCGAGTGGCTCGAGCGCGTCGGCCTGACGAAGTACGCCGACCGCCTGCCCGGCCAGCTCTCCGGCGGCATGCGCCAGCGCGTCCAGCTGGCCCGCGCCCTCGCCGGCGCGCCCGCCGTGCTCTGCATGGACGAGCCGTTCGGAGCGCTGGACGCCCAGACCCGCGCCTCGATGCAGGCGCTGCTGATCGACGTGTGGCAGGCCAGCGGCTGCACGGTCGTCTTCGTCACCCACGACGTCGACGAGGCCTTCACGCTCGCCGACCGCATCGTCGTCCTCGGCCGCGAGGGCGTCGTCGCCGAGCACGTCGTCGCCGAGCCCCGCGAGCCCGGCGCGCAGCCCGACCCGCGCGACCGCGACCGCGTGCTCGCCGCCCTCGCCCAGACCCAGTCGCTCGCCCCCGTCGCCGAGAGGACCTCCGCATGACCGTCGCCCCCGAACGTCCCGACACCAACTCCCGCCACCACGCCACGATGGCGATCCCGCCGGTCTCCGAGCGGCGCGAGCTGACCTGCGACGTGCTCGTCGTCGGTGGTGGCACCGCCGGCACGATGGCCGCGATCACCGCGGCCGAGGCGGGGGCCGACGTACTCCTCCTGGAGAAGGCGCACGTGCGTCACTCCGGTGCGCTCGCGATGGGCATGGACGGCGTCAACAACGCGGTCATCCCCGGCAAGGCCGAGCCCGACGACTACGTCGCCGAGATCACCCGCGCCAACGACGGCATCGTCAACCAGGCCACGATCCGCCAGACCGCCACCCGCGGCTTCGCGATGGTCCAGCGCCTGGAGAAGTACGGCGTGAAGTTCGACAAGGACGAGCACGGCGACTACGCCGTACGCCGGGTCCACCGGTCGGGCTCCTACGTCCTGCCGATGCCGGAGGGCAAGGACGTCAAGAAGGTTCTCTACCGCCAGATGCGGCGACGCGAGGTCCGCCAGCACCTGCGGATCGAGAACCGCCTCATGCCCGTGCGGGTGCTCACCGCCGAGGGCCGGGCCGTCGGCGTGGTCGCCTTCGACACCCGCTCCGGCGAGCTGGTCACCGTGTCGGCCGGTGCGGTCGTCCTCGCGACCGGGGCGTGCGGCCGGCTCGGCCTGCCGGCCTCGGGCTACCTCTACGGCACCTACGAGAACCCGACCAACGCCGGCGACGGCTACGCCATGGCCTACCACGCGGGGGCCGAGCTGTCGGGCATCGAGTGCTTCCAGGTCAACCCGCTGATCAAGGACTACAACGGCCCGGCGTGCGCCTACGTCGCCAACCCGTTCGGCGGCTACCAGGTCAACTCCGAGGGCGACCGCTTCGTCGACTGCGACTACTGGTCGGGCCAGATGATGGCCGAGGTGAAGGCCGAGATCGACTCCGCGCGCGGCCCGATCTACCTCAAGCTGTCGCACCTGCCCGAGGAGACGATCAGCGAGATCGAGGGCATCCTCCACCACACCGAGCGGCCCACCCGCGGCACGTTCCACTCCGGCCGCAACCACGACTACCGCGAGCACGACGTGGAGATGCACATCTCCGAGATCGGGCTCTGCGGCGGGCACTCCTCGTCCGGCGTCTGGGTCGACGAGAACGCGCAGACCACGGTCCCCGGGCTCTACGCCGCCGGCGACCTGGCCTGCGTGCCGCACAACTACATGATCGGCGCGTTCGTCTTCGGCGACCTGGCCGGCTCGCACGCGTCGGCGCACCTGCCCGCCTCGCGACCGGCCCTGCCCGAGGACCAGATCGAGGCCGCGCACGAGCTGATCTACCACCCGCTGCGCAACCCGGACGGGCCGCCGCAGCAGCAGGTGGAGTACAAGCTGCGCCGGTTCGTCAACGACTACGTCGCCCCGCCCAAGACGGCGCGCAAGCTGGAGATCGCGATCGAGTCCTTCGACCGCATGAGCGGTGAGCTGCTCGAGATGGGCGCCCGCACGCCGCACGAGCTGATGCGCTGCGCGGAGGTGTCGTTCATCCGCGACTGCGCCGAGCTCGCCGCCCGTGCCTCGATGGTGCGCGAGGAGTCCCGCTGGGGGCTCTACCACCAGCGGGCCGACCTGCCGCTGCGCGACGACGACACGTGGTTCTTCCACCTCAACGTGCGCCGTCGCGAGGACGGCGCGACCGAGTTCGTGCGTCGTCCGGTCAACGACTACCTCGTCCCGCTCGAGGACCTGGAGATCCCCGCCGGCGCCCCCAAGGACGTCGCCGTGATCCACACGGTCGAGCCCACCTCGTCGCTGGTCGAGGTGCGTGACCACGCGCCGGTCGAGGTGCGAGCGGAGCGAGCCTCGAGGCCGAGCGAGGCCGAGAACCCCCGCCTGCTCGACCTCCTCGCGCTCGCCGAGGGGACGCCCACGCTGGCCGACCTGCAGCCCTTCCTCACCGACCCCGACGACGCCGTACGCCGGGCAGCGGTCGCGACGCTGACCGAGGAGGCGCCGGCCGGGGTCGGCGAGGCCCTGGTGCTGCGGCTGCGCGACGAGGCCGGCCCGGTCCGCTCCGCGGCGGCCGCCGCGCTGCGCGAGCTGGTCGAGGTGCTGCCCGCGACCGAGTCGCTCGGCACCGCGCTGCGCGACGGGCTCGACGCCCCCGACCCCGCGTCGCGGGCCGCCGTCCTGGACGTGCTCAGGGCGCTGCGCCTCGGCGACCGCACGCTCTTCCGCACGGCGCTCGCCGACCCCGCGGTCGGCGTACGCCTGCAGGCCGTGCGCGGCCTGGTGTCCCTCGACGACCTCGAGGGCGTGCTGGCCGGTCAGCACGATCCGGCCCGCGAGGTCCGGGTCGCGGTGGCGCACGCGGTGGGCCAGGTCGGTGGCGACGGAGCCGCCCAGGCGTTGTTCGACCTGGCCGCCGACGGCGAGCCGCTCGTGCGGGCGGCTGCGCTCGAGGCCGTCTCCGGGCTCACCGAGGTGGATGCCCTGTGGGACCTGTGCCTGAGCGGTCTCGAGGCACCCGAGTGGCAGGTGCGCGTGGGGGCGGCCCGAGGCCTGGCGTCCGCGCCGACCCTCGTCGTCGCGCCCGTCCTCGCCGGTGCGGTGAACGACCCGTCGGCCGACGTGCGCAAGGCCGCGGTCATCACGCTCACGGGCCATGCGCACCACCCGGACGCGGCCGACGCGCTCGAGCGCGCGACCAAGGACACCGACGCCGACGTGAGGGGCTACGCCCGCCGCGCGCTGCGCGCCTGACCCGCCTCGTCCGGTTGCGCACGCGCCCTAGCGCGTCCGCGACCGGACGAGGCGAGGGCGGGTAGCGTCCCGTCCTTGTGAGCCCTCCCCTGACCGGCGTCGTGGACCGGATCGTCCCGCCCCGCCTGGGGCGCGACTTCCGGCTGCTGATGGCGAGCTCGTGGGTCAGCAACCTCGGCGACGGCATCGCCCTCGCCGCGGGACCGCTGCTCATCGCGTCGGTCACCCGCGACCCGCTGCTGGTGTCGCTGGCGGCCCTGCTGCAGAGGCTGCCGTGGCTGGTCGTCGGGTTGTACGCCGGCGTCCTCGCGGACCGGCTGGACCGGCGCGTGATGACCGTGGTGGTCGAGCTGGCCCGTGCCGCGGTCCTGGCGGTCCTGACGCTGACCATCCTCACCGGCACCGTCCAGGTGTGGCTCGTCCTCGCTGCGATGTTCCTGCTCGGCGTGACCGAGACCTTCGCCGACACCGCGGCACCGGCGATGCTGCCGATGCTCGTGGAGCGCAGGGACCTCGGCATCGCCAACGCACGGTTGATGTTCGGCTTCCTCACGCTCAACCAGCTCGCCGGGCCGCCGATCGGGGCGTTCCTCTTCGCGGCCGGCACGGCGATCCCGTTCGTCGGCCAGGCGGTCGCGGTGGCGCTCGGCGCGCTGCTGGTCGCGCGGATCCGGCTGCCGGAGCTGCCACCGCGGGAGCCGAGCCACGTCCGGCAGGACCTCGTCGAGGGCGTGCGCTGGCTGATGGCCAACCCGCCCGTCCGCACGCTCGCCCTCACGATCCTGGTCTTCAACATCACCTGGGGCTGCGCGTGGGCGGTGCTGGTGCTCTACGCCCAGGAGCGGCTCGGCCTCGGCGCCGTCGGGTTCGGCCTGCTCACCACGGTCAGCGCCGTGGGCGGGCTCGCCGGCACGGCGGCGTACGGCTTCATCGAGCGGCGGGTCCACCTCGGCGTCGTGATGCGCGTCGGGCTGGTGATCGAGACGCTGACCCACCTCGGCCTCGCGCTCACCACCTCACCGGTCGTCGCGATGGCGGTCATGTTCGCCTTCGGCGCCCACGCCTTCGTCTGGGGCACGACGTCGCGTGCGGTCCGCCAGCGCGCGGTGCCGATGGCCTTCCAGGGACGCGTGTCCAGCGTCTACATGCTGTGCCTGATGGGCGGTCTGGTGATCGGCCAGGCGCTGGCCGGCCCGATCGCCCGCCTCGGCGGGATCACCGCACCGTTCTGGTTCGCGGCGGTGGGGTCGGCCCTCATGCTCGTGCTGGTCTGGCGTCAGCTCATGCACGTGGCGCACGCGGAAGCGGCATGATCGACCCATGTCGCGCTTCGTCGTCGCGCACCTGAGCGACACGCACTTCGGGCTCCCGGGCGCGGCCGGGCGTGTGCGCACGGTGCTGGCCCACCTGGAGGCGATGACCCCGCGGCCGCACCTGCTCGTCGTCACCGGCGACGTCACCGACCACGGCACCGTCGAGGAGTACGCCGACGCGCGGGCGGTCCTCGACACCTGGACCGGGGCGTTCGCGATCTGCCCGGGCAACCACGACGTCCGGACGGCGTACGCCGACGCGTTCGGCCCGACCGAGACCGCCGTCGCCCACGAGGGACGCCGCTTCCTGATGCTCGACTCCCTGGTCGACGCGGTCGACGGCGTGCGCACCGACCCCGGGCACCTCACCGCCGCCTCCCTCGCCTGGCTCGACGAGCGGCTGGCCGAGGACGACTCCCCCACCTTCGTCTGCCTGCACCACCCGCCCGTCGACATCGGCCTCGGGCTGATGGACCCGATCAAGCTCGACAACGGCCCCGCCCTCGCCGCGGTCCTGGCCCGCCACCCTCACGTCGTCGCGACGCTGGTCGGCCACGCCCACACGATGAGCGCCACGACCTTCGCCGGGCGTCCGCTGCTCATCGGCGGCGGGTCGGTCTCGACGGTCACGCACGACGCCGAGGCCCTGCCGATGATCTGGACGGACGCGCCGATCACCTTCGCCCTGCACCTGCACGGCGACGACGGCACGCTCGTGACCCACTGGCGAGCCCTCCCCGCCTGACCCCAGCCACCGAGCACGAAGGAGCAGCCGTGGACCGCGGACGCCTCAGCACGATCGCCCACGCCGACCACCCCGTCGCCGCCCCGCTCAGCGAGGAGTCGGTGCGGCGGCTGCTCGACCGCGGCCTGCGGCGCGGCGACGAGAGCATCCTCGACCTCGGCTGCGGCACCGCGGCCTGGATCATCCGCGCCCTCGAAGGTCGACCCGACGTGAGGGCCGTGGGGGTCGACCTCGACGAGCATGCGATCGCCCAGGCACGCGCCGCGGTCGGCCGGCTCGGGTCCACCACCGCCGACCGCGTCGAGCTCGTCGTCCAGGACGCCACGAGCTACGTCTCCTCGGAGCAGTTCGACCTCGTGCTGGCCGTCGGTGCCGCCCACGTGTTCGGGGGGCTGCTGCCCACCCTCGAGGCTGCTCGCGCCCACCTCGCCCCCGGTGGGGCCGTCCTCGTCGGCGACGGGTTCTGGGAGCGGCCGCCCGACGCCGCGACGCTCGGCCTCGGGTTCGGCGAGGACGAGTTCAAGGACCTCGCCGGCACGGTCGCCGACCTCGCCGGCGCCGGTTGGACCCCCGTCTTCGGCCACGTGAGCACGCTGGAGGAGTGGGACGACTACGAGTGGTCGTGGACAGGGACACTCGCGCGTTGGGCACTCGACCACCCCGAGGACCCGGACAGCGCCGCCGCCCGGGATGCGGCTGCGGAGCACCGCGACGAGTGGCTCGGCGGCTACCGCGGCACCCTGGGCTTCCTCACCGCCCTGCTCCGGTCCGGCTGACCGCTCTCAGGCTCCCGGCAGGACGTCCTTGACCGCGTCGATCACCTTGGCCATCGCCGGCCGCTCGTCGCCGCCGCTGGCCCAGGACGGGTCCTGAGGCAGCGGGCCCATCGGGTCGGCGTCCGCCGGGCTCGTCGTGCGCGGGGCCAGGGCGCGCTCGAACGCCTCGTCGAGCCCCATGAGCCGGTGTGCCTCCGGCAGGAGGGCCCGGAACGAGTCGTCCTCCGCGACCATGTCGTGGCGCAGGCTCTCCACCAGCGCCTCGACCGTCGTCCGGGGGACGTCGGTCAGGCTGCCGACCAGCGTCCCGACGAGACCGGTCGGCAGCAGCGGCACGTCGATCTGCGAGCGGTCCAGCCCCGCGTGCGTCGTGTAGCGGTCGAGCAGCTCGCTGTAGGGCATGCGGTCGGGGCCGCCGACGTCGTAGTGGCGCGAGGGGCCGTCGTACGCCAGCGCGCCGACCAGTGCCTCGAGCGCGTCGACCACCGCGATCGGCTGCACCTCGGAGTCCATCCACGTCGGGATCGTGTGGACGGGCATCCGCTCGCTGACCTGACGGATGATCTCGAACGACGTCGACCCGCTGCCGAGGAGCACCGCGGCGCGCAGCACGACCGTGGTGGCCGGGGTGCCGCACAGGATCTCCTCGACCTCGCGCCGCGACCGGATGTGCTCGGAGAGCTCCTCCTCGGCGACGTCCGGCACCACGCCGGAGAGGTAGACGACGTGCTCGACCCCGTGCGCCCGGACGGCCTCGGCGACGTTGGTCGCCGCTTCACGGTCGGTGCGTGCGAAGTCGTCGCCGCCCATCCCGTGGATCAGGTAGTAGACCGCGTCCACGCCCTCGCAGGCGTCCGCGACCTGGCCGGCGTCGAGCACGTCCATCACGACGTTCTCGACGCGGTCGCCCCACCAGGGCAGATCGCGGTCCGGAGTGCTCGTGGTCGTGCGCACCTCGTGGCCCCGGTCGAGCAGCAGCGGCACCAGCCGGCTGCCGACGTATCCAGTGGCCCCTGTCACCAGGATCTTCAACTCGTCCTCGTCCCTCGTCGATGGTGAAGGTCCTGCCCCAGGGGCCCGGTGCGGCAGACATCCTCCTGCCCGCTTCCTACCCAGAAGCCGTCGCGCGTCACCCCCGTGGCACGTGCCGAGCGTCACGCGTGAGGCCGAGTACTGTCCCGCGCATGGACCCTGCAGAGGTCGAACGCTGGTTCGCCGGCTACCTGGACGCGTTCGCGGCCTGCGGCCGGGGTGAAGCCGCGGCCGAGTCGATGCTGGGGCACTACGCCGTTCCCCTGCTGGTGAGCTCCGACGACGGTGCGCGTGCCCTGATGACCGAGGACGACGTCGTCGACCTGGTGCGCCACCAGGTCGACGGCATGGTCGCCGCGGACTACGACCACAGCGACGTGCTGGAGCTCGAGGTCACGCCGCTCAACGCGGCGACGGCGAGCTGCCGCGGCCGGTTCTCACGACGCCGACGCGACGGCGAGGAGATCAGCCGACTCGCCGCGACCTACCTGGTCGTCGACACCCCAGCGGGACGTCGCATCGCGGCTCTGTCGCTCCACACACCGGAGTGATCGCGGAGGCGGGTCGGTGCCCTCAGCCCAGCTCGCGGTCGGCCCGCGCCAGCAGGACGAGGGCACGCGCGCTCTCCCAGGAGCCGGCCTTGAGCCCGGCGGCGGCGGTCCGCGCGGCCTCGCGCAGCTCCACTCCGCGCCCGGTGTGCCTGGCCTCGACGGCGAGCAGGGCGAGGGTCTCCACGCTCTCCCACGACCCCGCCTTGAGTCCGTCGACGACCTCGAGTGCTCGGTCCAACGGCGGTCGCTGGTCGGTCTGCCTGGGCATGGGCGCTCCTGGGGTCGGGCGGTCGAGCTGGACGGCCGTCATGCTGCCACGTCGGCGGAACGGGCCCGCAAGGTCTGCCCGTTCGGGCAAGCCCTTCGTCCTGCCTGCAGGGGTGAGTCGGCCACTAGCGTCCCCGGCATGAAGCGTCTCCTGCTCCGCGTGCTCCTCGCCCTCTCCCTCGCCGCCGGTCTGGGGGTCGGGGCCCAGGCTCCGTCGAGCGCCGCGATCACGCGTCACTCCGGACCCAACTGGGTGTGGTTCGGACCGTCGTCGTGGACCGCGTCCTACGGCACCTACGGCATCACCGTCACCGGTGGCCGCGGGGCCGTCCTCGACCTCGGCTTCAGCTCGACCCTCTGCGCCGACGGGGCGACCTACGGCGACTCGGTGCGCGCCTACCTCGCGAGCCGGCGCGCGGCGCTGCGCCAGCAGGGCTGGACCTTCCGCAGCGTCGGCAGGATCTTCCACCCGAGCGGCTTCCGGTCGACCTACCGCCGCCAGGTGCTGCTCGCCGACCACAACCCCGGCGTCGACCAGCGGGGGCAGATCGTCCTCGACTACGACTTCACCCAGAACGTCGACGGCGTGAACTACTGCTACCAGCGCAGCATCGCGAAGTACTCCAACACCCCTGCCTGGGCCGACCTCAAGCCCGTCATCAACAACGTGCAGAAGAGCCTGGCCTACTCCGGCCCCGGCGCCCCCGAGGGCGAGGACCCGACCGCCTGAC
>CAZKZQ010000062.1:0-16906 GCA_964557235.1 uncultured Nocardioidaceae bacterium | reverse complement strand
AGGTCGATCCGCTGGCCGCCGGTGATCTTGGTGTAGAGCCCGAAGTCCTTGGCCACCTCGCCGATCACGATCAGCTTCTCGGGGGTGATCTCGCCGCCGGGGATGCGCGGCACGACGGAGTAGGTGCCGTCCTTCTGCAGGTTGGCCATCACGTGGTCGTTGGTGTCCTGCAGCCGCGCCTGGTCGGCGTCGAGCACGTGGCCCGTGCCGAGCGAGGCGAGCACCGACGCGACCACCGGACGGCAGATGTCGCAGCCACGGCCACGGCCGTGGGCGGCGATGATGTCGCTGAAGGTGCGCAGCCCGGTCACACGGACGACGTCGAACAATTGTGCGCGTGACAATTCAAAGTGCTCGCACAGCGCGTTGCTGACCGTCACGCCCTGCTTCTGGAGCTCGGCGCCCATCAGGTTCTTCACCAGCGGCAGGCAGGACCCGCAGCTGGTGCCCGCCTTGGTGCAGCTCTTGAGCTCGGCGAGCTCGCAGACCCCGTCGTCGGCGACCGCGTGCCGGATCGAGCCGGCGCTCACGTTGTTGCAGGAGCAGACCGTCGCCTCGTCGGGCAGGTCGCCCTGACGCTCCGGTCCTGCGCCGAGCAGCCAGGCGTTGGGGTCGCCCTCGAGCGCGGTGCCGGTGAGCGGTCGCAGCGTGGTGTACGCCGCCGCGTCGCCGACCAGCACGCCACCGAGCAGCGTGGTCGCGTCGTCGGAGAGGACCAGCTTCTTGTAGACGCCCGCCACCGGGTCGGCGTACACGACCTCGAGCGCGCCGGGGGTGGACGCGAAGGCGTCGCCGAAGCTCGCCACGTCCACCCCCAGCAGCTTGAGCTTGGTCGAGGCGTCCGCACCCGGGAACACCGCGCTGCCTCCCAGCAGTCGGTCGACCACCACCTCGGCCATCGCGTTGCCGGGACCGACCAGGCCCCAGCAGCGTCCGTCGACGCAGGCGACCTCGCCCACGGCGTACACCCCCGGCACCGGGGTCGCGCAGCCCTCGTCGACGACCACACCGCCGCGCTCCCCGATCGGGAGCCCGGCGGCACGTCCCAGCTCGTCGCGCGGGCGCACGCCCGCCGCGACGACGACCACGTCCATCGGCTGCGTGGTGCCGTCGGACAGCTCCACCGCGGCCACCCGGCCGTCCTCGCCGGCGTGGATCGCCGACGTGCCGACGCCCGTGCGCACGTCGACGCCGAGGGCCTGCACGAGCCGCCGCAGCGCCTCGCCCCCGCCGGCGTCGACCTGCATCGGCATCAGCCGGTCGGCGAACTCGACGACCGTCGTCTCGACCCCGAGGCCGGTGAGCGCACCGGCCGCCTCGAGACCGAGCAGGCCGCCGCCCACCACGGTGCCGCGCAGCGGGCGGTCCCCCGCACCGAGCAGACCGGTCACCCAGGTGCGCAGCGCGACGACGTCCTCGACGGTGCGATAGACGAAGACCCCGGGCAGGTCGCTGCCCGGCACCGGGGGCACGAAGGCCGAGGACCCGGTCGCCAGCACGAGCGCGTCGTAGCCCAGCGTCGCCTCGGCCCCGTCACGCCGGACCGTGACCTGCCGCGCTGCGGTGTCGACCGAGGTGACGCGCGTGGAGAGGTGCAGCGTGACGGCGGGGTCGTCCCAGAGCGCGGGGTCGCCGAGCAGCAGGTCCTCGACGCTGCGGCCGGAGAAGTACGACGTGAGCGCGACCCGGTCGTAGGGCGCGACCGGCTCCTCGCACACCAGGTCGACGACCCACTCGTGCGTGGCGGCGGCCGTGCTGTCGTGCTGGCGGGCCACGAGCGCCTCCACCAGCCGGTGCGCGACCATCCCGCCTCCGACGACGACGAGTCGTCGGGGTCGACGGTCAGCGTGGGTGCTGTGTCCTGCGGACATGTGAGGGACCTTCCCAGTCGTTGGTTTCTGTGACGGTGACGTGGCGTTACGCCGATGTAACGGGAGCCGGCTGCGGCTGCCGGGGCGCGGGGGCGTCCACCGGCTCCGGTGGATCCACCTCCGCCAGCCAGTCCACGAGCCCGCAGACCACCTCGCGGCAGCCCCCGCAGCCGGTCGTGGCACGGGTGCGCGCGGCGACCTTCTCCACCGAGTCGGCCCCGGCCTCCCAGGCCGCGACGACCTGTGTCTTGGTGACCGAGTTGCAGCGGCAGACGGTCGTCGCGCCCGGCATCCGCATGGGCGAGGTCGACTCGCCGGTGCGCTCGGGGGTGAGCAGGGCCAGCGGGTCGCTGGGCAGGGGCGTGCCGCGGTCGAGCGCGACCGACACCTCCGCGGCGACGGCAGGCGCGCCGAGCACGGTCGCGCCGACCAGGTGCTCGCCGCGCACGACGAGGCTGAGGTGACGCCCGCCCGCGGGGTCGTCGACCGTGATCACGCGGTCCTCGGGACGCGCCGCGGAGGCCCGGACGCCGAGGGCGACGAGGTCGACCCCGACAGCCTTGAGCCGGATGTCGCCCGCCCCGGCGGGCTCGGCGGGGCCTGCGGTCCTCTCCACGACCGCACCGGTCAGGTGGGCCGCGAGGCGGGCGGCCTGGTCCCACCCGGTCGCGACCAGCCCGGCCACGGCACCCGGCTCCTCGGCGCAGTCGCCGATCGCGTGGACGCGCGGGTCCGCGGGGCTGGCCAGGTCGGGTCCGACCACGATGCCGCGGCCCACGGGGAGGCCGGCGTCCGCGGCCAGCGCGGTCCGGGCCCGCACGCCGCAGCTCACCACGAGGAGGTCGGTCGCCATGACGGTGTCGTCGGTGAGGCGGACCGCCACCAGCTCGCCGTACGCCGCGAGCACCTCGGCGACGCTGGTGCCGAGGCGCACGCGCACGCCGGACTCCTCGAGCCTGCGCGCCAGGACGGCCGCCGGCCCGGCGTCGAGCTGGCCGGCCATGAGGGTGGGGTCGACCTGGAGCACCGTGACGCCGACGCCCCTGTGGTGCAGGCCGGCCGCGACCTCGAGGCCGAGCACGCCGCCGCCGAGCACGACCGCGTGCCGGGCGTTGGCCGACCGGGCGACGACCGCGCGCACGTCGTCGAGGTCGCGCAGCACGTGGACGTGGCGGGGCCCCTCGCCCTCGGGTCGGTCGAGCCCGGCGATCGGCGGCACGAAGGCCGACGCCCCGGTCGCGAGCACGAGGTGGTCGTAGTCCCACACCGTCCCGTCGTCGAGCAGCACCGTCCGGGCCTCGCGGTCGACGGACACCGCCGACGCCGAGCGGCGCACGTCCACCCGCTCGGGCAGGTCGGGCAGGGTGAGCGAGCGCCAGGCGGCGCGGCCGGCGACGACCTCGCTGAGGAGCACCCGGTTGTAGGGCTCGTAGGCCTCGGCGCCGACGACCCGGACCTCGTGGTGCCCGTGCCGGTCGCGGCGGCAGAGCTCCTCGGCGAATCGGTGGCCGACCATGCCGGCTCCCACGATGACGATGCGGGTCACAGGAGTACCTCCTCGAGCTGGTCGGCCGTCGCCCCGGAGTCGGGGGTGAGCGGCCGGAGCCGGACGGCGCAGACCTTGAACTCCGGCATGCCGGAGACCGGGTCGGTCGCGTCGTTGGTCAGGACGTTGGCCGAGCCGGGGCCCGGCCAGTGGAAGGGCATGAAGACGGTGTCGGGACGCACAGCCGTCGTGACGCGCACCGGTGCGACGGCGACGCCGCGCGCCGAGATGACCTCGGCCGGCTCGCCGTCGTGCAGGCCGAGCCGCTCCGCGAGCCGTGGGTGGACCTCGACGAACGGCCCGGGTGCGGCCTCCGTGAGCGCCGCGACGCGGCGGGTCTGGGCGCCCGACTGGTAGTGCGCGAGCACCCGCCCGGTCACGAGGTAGACGGGCGCGTCCGGGCGCAGGTCGTCGACCGGGCCGGACGGGCGCACCGGGTGCAGGCGCGCCCGCCCGTCCTCGTGGGCGAACCGGTCGGCGAACAGCCGCGGGGTGCCGACCAGGTCGCGCGAGGGCCAGAACGCCACCGCGGCGTCCTGCTCGGGCGCGGTCACGTCGGCGTCGAGCAGCGCGTGGCTGAGACCGCTGTAGTCCGCCCGACCACCGGCCGAGGCCCGGGCCAGCTCGTCGAACACGAGCGCGGGGTCGGTCTCGAACGCGACGGGCGACCCGAGGCGTGCGGCCAGGTCGGCCATCACCTCGAGCTCGTCGCGTACGCCGGGTGGGGGCGCGAGCGCGCGCCGGCGCCGCAGCACGCGGCCCTCGAGGCTGGTCGTCGTGCCCTCCTCCTCGGCCCACTGGGTCGCGGGGAGGACGACGTCGGCGAGCTGTGCGGTCTCGCTCGGCACGAGGTCGGTGACCACGAGGAGGTCGAGCGCGCGCAGCCGCCGCGTGACGGCGCTCGCGTCGGGGGCGCTGACGACCGGGTTGCTGCCGTGGACGAGCAGCGCCCTCACCTCGCCGCCGCAGCGCGCGAGCAGCTCGACCGCGGGCACGCCCGGGCCGGGCAGGGTGGCGGGGTCGACGCCCCACACCGCGGCGACGTGGGCGCGGGCGGCGGGGTCGGTGATCGAGCGGTAGCCCGGCAGCTGGTCGGACTTCTGCCCGTGCTCGCGCCCGCCCTGGCCGTTGCCCTGGCCGGTGAGGCAGCCCCAGCCGGACGCAGGCCGCCCGGGCAGCCCGAGTGCCAGCGCCAGGTTGATCGCGGCGGCGACCGTGTCGCTGCCGTCGGCGTGCTGCTCGACCCCGCGGCCGGTGAGCACCATCGCTCCCCCGCCGCCGTGGACGGGCGCGGCGTCGGCGAGCAGGTGCGCGGCCCGCTCGACGAGCGGGGCAGGGACGCCGGTCACCGACGCGACCCGCTCGGGCCACTGGTCCGAGACCGAGCGGGCGGTGGCCTCCCAGCCGACCGTGCGCTCCTCGAGGTACGCCGTGTCGACGCGGCCGCTGCGCACCAGCACGTGGAGCAGGCCGAGCAGGAGGACCTGGTCGGTGCCCGGCAGGGGCTGGAGGTGGAGCCCGCCGTTCCCGTCGCAGAGCGCCGCGGTGGCCGAGCGGCGCGGGTCCACCACCACCAGCCCACCGGCCCTGCGGGCGCCGGCCAGGTGCTGGACGAACGGCGGCATCGTGTCGGCCACGTTGCTGCCGAGGAGCAGCACGGCCTGGGCGCGGTCGATGTCGCTGACGGGGAACGGCAGGCCCCGGTCGACGCCGAGGGCCCGGTTGCCCGCGGCGGCGGCCGCCGACATGCAGAAGCGGCCGTTGTAGTCGATCAGGCGGGTGCCGAGCGCGACCCGGGCGAGCTTGCCGAGCGTGTAGGCCTTCTCGTTGGTCAGGCCACCACCGCCGAAGACGCCGACGCAGTCCCGGCCGTGCTCGGCCTGCAGCTCGAGCACCCGTTCGGCGACGAGGCCGAGCGCCTCGTCCCACGACGCCGGCACGAGCCGGCCGCCACGGCGTACCCACGGGTGGGTGACGCGGTCGGGTGCGCGCAGCACCTCCGCAGAGGTCCAGCCCTTCTGGCACAGGCCTCCCCTGTTGGTGGGGAAGTCGCGCGGCGCGACCTCGAGGCCGCCGTCACCAGCGGCCTCGAGGCGCATCGCGCACTGCAGGGCGCAGTACGGGCAGTGCGTGTCGGTCACACGTGGACCTTCGAGAGCGCCGAGCCCTTGCGGAGGTAGACCGCCCAGGTCACCGCGAGGCAGATCGCGTAGAACGCGGCGAAGACCATGAACGCGCTCTTGGTCGCGGCCACCGGGTCGGTCACCCAGGGTGCTCCGAAGGTGATCGGGATCAGGAAGCCTCCCAGGGCACCGACCGCGCCGACGAACCCGAGGACCGCCGACGACTCCTTGGCGGCCTTGCGCTCGGCGAGGAGGCGCTGGACGCTGCCGGCCTCACCGGTCCGTGCGGCGTAGTGGCCCTTCCAGATCGCGGGGATCATGCGATAGGTCGACCCGTTGGCGATGCCGGTCGCGGCGAAGACGAAGAGGAACGCCGCCAGGAACAAGGGGAACACCGACGAGTTGTGGTCGACCGCCGCACGGACGGCGTCGGAGTACTGGAAGGTCGCCGGGTCCGGCGCGGGGGCGCCGGCCGGGGGCTTGGGCACCGCGGTGAGCTGGAACAGCGTGGCCAGCACGGCGAGCGTGCCGACGATCATCGCGAGGAACCCGGCCAGCGTCACGCGAGCGCCGCCGAAGCGGTCCGCCAGCCAGCCACCGAAGGGCCGCGCCGCCGAGCCGACGAAGGCACCGAGGAAGGCGTAGAACGCGAAGTTGATGCCGATGCCGGGGACCGTCGGGATCGGCTGGTTCCAGAAGTTCAGCTTGATCAGCAGCGGCATCGCCGAGGAGTAGCCGATGAACGAGCCGAAGGTGCCGATGTAGAGGAAGGCCATCACCCAGGTGTGGCGGTAGCGCACGACGGCGAGCTGCTCGCGCGGCGTGGAGTACGCCGTGCGCAGGTTGTTCATGAAGAAGAAGGCGCACGCGGCCGCGACGACCGCGAGGCCGGCGTACAGGTAGCCGGCGCGCGGCAGGTCGATCGCCTGCGCGCCCTTGACCAGCCCGAAGGCACCCGCGCCACCGACGATGATCGGCAGGAAGAACTGGATGACCGCGACGCCCGCGTTGCCGCCGGCCGCGTTGAGGCCGAGCGCTGCGCCCTTCTGCCTCACCGGGTAGAAGTGGTTGATGTTGGCCATCGAGGAGGCGAAGTTGCCGCCGCCGACGCCCGCGGTCGCGGCGATCGCGACGAACACCCAGTACGGCGTCCCCGGCTGCTGCACGACGTAGGCGAAGAGCAGGGTGGGGACGAGCAGCAGCAGTGCGCTCATCACCGTCCAGTTGCGCCCGCCGAACCGCGGCACGGCGAAGGTGTAGGGCAGGCGCAGCAGCGAGCCGACCAGGTTGGGCACGGCGACCAGCCAGAACAGCTGCTGCGGGGTGAACGCGAAGCCCGCGCGGGCGAGCAGCGCCGCGCTCACGCTCCACAGCACCCAGACCGAGAAGCCGAGGTGCTCGGCGAAGACCGACCAGAACAGGTTGCGGCGGGCGACCTGGCGGCCCGCGGTCTCCCAGAAGAGCTCGTCCTCGGGGTCCCAGTGGTCGATCCACCCGCCGCCCCGCACCGGGGCGGTGGTCTCGGGTGCGGCGGTGACGACGTCCTCGCCGGGAATGGTTGCCGACATCGGCAGCCTCCGTCCTTGCGCGTGCCCCCCAGCGGGACAACGTGTGCGGACAGAGAACCGGCGGCGTGTTTCGGGAGTGTGTGCTGCCTTGTCGCGGCGGCGTTAATCGTTCCTCGCAGCGGGCGACGTCACACCGTGAGGTTGTGACCGAGGTCTCCCGTGAGCGCCTCGGGAACCTCGGGTGCGGCGGGCAGGGCCACGGTGACGACCGTGCCCTCCCCCGGCGCGGAGTCGATCGTGATCTCGCCGCCATGGGCCTCGACGATCGCCTTGCAGACGGCCAGGCCGAGTCCCGTGCCCTGGATCGCGCGCTGCTGGGCCTCGACCGACCGGAAGAACCGGTCGAAGAGCCGGTGCTGCTGCTCCGCGGAGATGCCGATGCCGGAGTCGCGCACGCGCAGGACGACGTACGACGCCCCGGCGCGGGTCTCCTCGTCGAGGTCCACCTCGACGAGGCCGTGGTCCTCGGTGAACTTCACTGCGTTGCTCATCAGGTTGAGCACGACCCGGTCCAGGTGGCTGGCGATGCCGAGCACCGTCGGGACCTCGATGCCCCGCGGCACCCTGACGTCGAGCTCGCGCGCCTCGAGCAGCGGCTGCAGCGAGCGACAGCCCTCCTCGACGACCGCGGCGAGGTCCACGTGCTCCCACCCCTCGCGGCGTGCGCTGGCCCCGGAGTCGACCTCGGCCAGCGTGAGCAGGTCGCCGACCACGCGCAGCAGGCGGTCGGCGTTGCGGTCGATCACCTCGATCGCCTTGCCCTGCTGGGCCTCGAGCTCGCCCAGCAGCCCGTCGCGCAGCAGCTCGGTGTAGCCACGGATGCTCGACAGCGGGGTGCGCAGCTCGTGCGAGACGGTGGCGACGAAGTCGGACTTGGCCTGGTCGAGCTCGCGCAGCCGCCGCAGCGTGCGCTGCTGCTGCTCCCAGGCGTTGGCCTGCACGAGCGAGGCCCCCAGGTCGCGCGCGACGCCCCGCACGATCGACCGGTCACGGGCCGTCCAGGCACGCGGGACCTGCGAGACCACGAGCAGCCAGCCCAGCGCCTCCGCGCCGACCAGGATCGGCTCGCAGCCGAGCGCCGTGCCCCACACGTCCCCGGCCAGCTCGGGCTGGGCCAGGTGCTCCACCCACACCCCGTCGACGGGGTGCCCGAGCTGCCGCAGGCGGGTCGCCAGGGCGGGGTGCTCCTCCTCGAGCTCCACCACGACCTCGCACCGGTCGACCGCCAGCGCGGCCCTCAGCCCCGCGCACGCGCGGTCACGCAGGCGGGCCGGCTCCACCTCCTGCCGGAAGTCGCGCACCAGGTCGGCCACGACCCGGTCGCGGTCCGACTGCTCGACCAGCTCGGCCTGGGCGCGCTGGAGGTCCTGCACCGCGTCGTACAACGCGGCCGTCGCCTGCTCGCCCGTGCGCTCCGCGGCCCGGCGGGCGGCGCGCTCCCGCTCCAGGCGGGCGCGCAGGCGCAGCACCTCCGCGGATTCAGGCACCGCTCGCCGGGGCGAACGTCACCGTGAACACACAGGCGTCCGCTCCGTCCTTCATGCACACGTCGTGCGTCACCGAGGAGGTCTCGTCGTAGTGGGTCGCCGCGCCCGCGATCATCCCGATCGCCAGGTCGCACAGCCGCCGACGCGAGGCGTAGGTGAGCACCAGGTCGCCGTCCGCGGACTCGCCGAAGCCGAAGTCCGGTGGGTCGGCGTTGGGGTGCACCTTGCGGACCTCGGGGTGGATCACGTCGTTGAGCGTGAGCAGGAAGGGCCGCGTGGAGGCGTGGGGGGTGAAGAAGTGGGGGTAGCGGTCGGCCAGGCCCAGGGACGCCTCGTGGCCCAGCCACTGCGTCAGCGCGCTCGGCTCGACGTCGAGCAGTCGCGAACCGGCGCCGACGAGGGCGACGAGCTCCTCGTCGGGATAGAGGTCAAGCGAGGTGTAGGCACCGGTCACCCCGGCCTCCGCCAGCACGGCGTCCCAGGCGTCGTCGCCGTGCTCGGCGACCACCGCCTCCTCGACCAGGTTGAAGATGATCCCCTTCATCGCGTCCTCCCGTGGCGCATGCTCAGAGGAGAGTAGACCTCCGAAGGGGTGGTTCGTGGCTAGTCAGGACAGAAGCGCATCGGCCGCTGCGTATGGGTCCAACGCACCGGTCGAGACCTGCCCGGCCAGGTCATCGAGGCGGTCGCCACCGAGCCCCTCCCAGCGCCGGCGCAGCACGTCCATCGCGAGCGCCTCGACCTCGGCCCGCGCCCGTCGCAGGCGCCTGCGCTCGAGCTCACCGGACTCCTGCGCGTGCCGCAGGTGGTCCGCGAGCGCCTCGGTGACCTCGTGGACGCCGTCGCCCGCCTGCGCGGACATCAGGAGCACCGGCGGCCTCCAGTCGGCGTCGCGGCGCTCGGTGAGGGCGAGCATCGAGCGCAGGTCGCGGCGCACCGAGGCGGCCTCGGGCCGGTCGGCCTTGTTGACGACGTAGAGGTCGCCGACCTCGAGGATCCCGGCCTTGGCCGCCTGGATCCCGTCGCCCATGCCGGGGGCGAGCAGGACGACCGTGGTGTCGGCCGCCCCGGCCACCTCCACCTCGCTCTGCCCGACGCCGACGGTCTCGACGAGCACGACGTCGAACCCGGCCGCGTCGAGCACGCGCACGGCCTGGGGCGCCGCCCAGGCGAGGCCGCCGAGGTGGCCCCGCGACGCCATGGACCGGATGAACACGTCCTTGTCGGTCGCGTGGTCGCCCATGCGCACGCGGTCACCGAGCAGCGCACCGCCGGAGTACGGCGAGGAGGGGTCGACCGCGAGGACCGCCACCCGCTTGCCCTGCTCGCGCCAGGCGCGGACCAGCGCGTTGGTCGACGTGGACTTGCCGACCCCCGGAGCGCCGGTGATCCCCACGACGTGCGCCCGCCCCACGTGGGGGGCGAGCTCGCGCATCACCTCGCGCAGCTGCGGCGAGGAGTCCTCGACGAGCGAGACCAGGCGGCCGATCGCCCGGGCCTGGCCGGCCCTGGCCTGCTCGACCAGCGCGGGTACGTCGGTCGAGCGGGCCATGGCAGTCCTCGGTGGTCGAGCTCAGTCGAGTCCCGGCTCAGGCGGAGGGGACCTTGACGATCAGGGCGTCGCCCTGGCCGCCACCGCCGCACAGGGCGGCCGCGCCGACGCCGCCGCCGCGGCGCTGCAGCTCCAGCGCGAGGTGGAGCACGATGCGGGCGCCGGACATGCCGACGGGGTGGCCGAGCGCGATCGCGCCGCCGTTGACGTTGACCTTGTCGTCGGAGAGGCCCAGCTCCCGGGCCGAGGCGATGCCGACCGCGGCGAAGGCCTCGTTGAACTCCACGAGGTCGAGGTCGGCGGGGGTGATGCCCTCCTTCTCGCACGCCTTCGCGGTCGCGGCCGCGGGCTGGAGCTGGAGGGTGGAGTCGGGGCCGGCGACCTGGCCGTGCGCGCCGATCTCGGCGAGCCAGGTGAGCCCGAGCTCCTCGGCCTTGGCCTTGCTCATCACGACGACCGCGCAGGCGCCGTCGGAGATCTGCGAGGAGGTGCCGGCGGTGATCGTGCCGTCCTTGGCGAAGGCCGGGCGCAGCTTGCCGAGCGACTCCGCGGTGGTGTCGCCGCGGACGCCCTCGTCGGTGGTGACCTGGGTGTCGCCGCCGCGGCCCTTGATCGTCACCGGGACGACCTCGTCGTCGAAGACGCCGTTCTTCCACGCCTCGGCGGCCTTCTGGTGCGAGCCGGCGGCGAAGGCGTCCTGCTCCTCGCGGGTGAACTGCTGGTTGGCGGCGTTGCAGGCCTCGGTCAGGCCGCCCATGGCCTGCTGGGTCGCCTGGTCGAACAGCGCGTCGTAGGCCATCGAGTCGACGAGCGCGGTGTCGCCGTACTTGAAGCCCTCGCGGGACTTGGGCAGCAGGTGGGGAGCGTTGGTCATCGACTCCATGCCGCCGGCCACGATGATGTCGTGCTCGCCGGCGCGGATGAGCTGGTCGGCCATCGCGATCGCGTTGACGCCCGAGAGGCAGACCTTGTTGATCGTGATCGAGGGGACGCTCATCGGGATGCCGCCGGCGACCGAGGCGCTGCGGGCGGGGTTCTGGCCGGCGCCGGCCTGGATGACCTGCCCCATGATCACGTAGTCGACCTGGTCGCCGGACACGCCGGCCTTCTCCAGGGCTGCCTTGATCGCGACCCCGCCGAGGTCGGCGGCCGACAGGCTCTTCAGGCCCCCGAGGAGACGACCGATCGGGGTGCGAGCCCCGGCGACGATGACGGATCCGGACATGTGAGGCCTCCTGAGGGAGCGGGACGGACTTCCCGACGATACCCACGGGCATCCGGCGGCGGGAGGGCCGCTCAGCCCTGACCACTGAGGAACAGGTCACAGTGGTGACGCCCCTGGTGGACTCCCCCGCGACGTCGTACGACGATGGCGGCATGACCGACCTCAGCATCCCCGAGCACCTCTTCATCGCGATCGACCACGTGGGCGTGGCCGTGCCGGACCTGGACGAGGCCATGGCGTTCTACCGCGACGTCTACGGCATGAAGGTCCTGCACGAGGAGACCAACGAGGAGCAGGGCGTCCGCGAGGCGATGGTCGGCGTGGGCGACTCCGGGTCGTGCATCCAGCTGCTGGCGCCCCTCAACGAGCAGAGCACGATCGCCAAGTTCCTGGACAAGAAGGGCCCCGGCATCCAGCAGCTGGCCTACCGCGTGACCGACGTGGAGAAGGTCGCCGCGATCCTCAACGAGCGCGGCGTCCGGACGCTGTACGACGCCCCGAAGCGCGGCACCTCCAACAGCCGGGTCAACTTCCTGCACCCCAAGGACGCCGGCGGCGTGCTCGTCGAGCTGGTCGAGCCGGCCGCCGACGGCGGTCACTGAGGGACCACCGCGGGAGCCGCTCCCGCAAAAGTTGTCAGGTTCCGGCTCCTCGGCGCTCCTCCTCCTGCGAGCACACCACCGTGCGCGCACGAGAGGAGCCCGATGTGCGACCTAGGATGCTGCGATGACGACGGCCGGCGAGGCCTCCGACGCGGGACTGGTCCTGCGTGTCCTGGAGGGCGACCGGGTGGCGTTCGCGCAGGTCTACGAGCGCTACGCCGACCGGCTGTTCGACTTCGCGGTCGGCATGCTGCGCAACCGCGAGGACGCCGCCGACGCGGTGGCCGACGCGTTCGTCACCATGGCTGAGAAGCTCGGCCAGCTGCGCGACCCCGACCGTCTGCGTCCCTGGCTGTACTCCGTGGTGCGCCGCGAGTGCCTGCGTCGGATCGAGGCTCGCACCAAGGTCGCCCTCGGCGACGACGACCGGCTCGGTGAGATCGCGGACGCCGCTCCCCTCCCCGACGAGCAGGTGGAGTCCGCCGCCCTGCGCGAGCTGGTGTGGGCGGCTGCCGAGGGCCTCAACGAGCGCGACCAGGCCCTCCTCGACCTGCACCTGCGCCACGGGCTCGAGGGCCAGGAGCTGGCCGAGGCGATGGGCATCACCGCCGGCAACGCCTACACCAGCCTCAACCGGCTCAAGTCCCAGCTCGAGCGGTCCCTCGGCGCGCTCCTCGTGGCCCGCCAGGGCAACCCCGACTGCCGCGAGCTCGGCGTGGTCCTCCAGGGATGGGACGGCAGGTTCTCCGTCCTCCTGCGCAAGCGCGTCGCCCGCCACGTCGACCAGTGCCTGGCCTGCGACCGGCAGCGGGTCGCCCTCGCGCCGCTCGGCGTCGCCTCCGCTCTCCCGTTCCTGTCCGCCCCTGCCGAGCTGCGCGAGCGCGTGCTCGGCGACCTGCGGCTGGTGGGCCACACCACGGGCGGAGGCCCGGCAGGACCGACCGCCCCCTCCGCGCCCCTCGACGTGCGCCGTCGCCGCGCGGTCCGCGCGCTCTCCGTCGTCGCGGCCCTGCTGGTCGTGGCCGCCCTCGCCGTCATCGCCCTGCTCGACCGCCCGGACACGACCCCGCTGGCCCGGGACGCCGTCGTGTCCCCTGCCCCGACTCCGACTCCGACCCCGACCGCGACGCCGGTCGCCCAGGTGACCACCGGCGCGGTGACGCTCACCCCAGCCCCCACCTCGGCGCCCCCGCCGCCGGTGGCGACGTCCGCGACCCCGAGCCCGACGGCGTCCGCCCCGACGAGCCCGACCAGCCCGACCAGCCCGCCCACCACCGAGCCGGCGTCGCCGCCGACGACCGCCGGGCCCGTGGCCGGGACGGTCGTGGTCACGCCGGCGCTGCTCGACCTGGGCGAGCAGGCCCGGGCCGGCACGGTCACGTTCACCGACCCGGGCGAGCTCCCCGTGGACTGGACGGCGAGCGCCGCGCAGCCGTGGGTCGTCGTACCTCCCAGTGGCAGCCTGGCCGCCGGCGAGTCCGCCCCGGTCACGGTCGTGGTCGACCGGCGCTCCGCTCCCGCCGGCACGTCGGACGTGGTCGTCACCGTCGCCTGGGACGGCGGCTCGACGACCTTCACGGTCCGGGTCACCCAGCCACCACCGGTCGGCTGACCCAAAGCTGTAAGGACCGCGGCCCGGCTCGCTCCCATCGGTGAGACACCACCGACCCAGGGAGCCCGCCATGCGCCGCCTGATCCACCTCTCCGTCCTCCTCGTCGCCCTGCTCGTCGCCGCCGCGGGGGTCCTCGCCGCCGTCGACGCCACCCGCGCCACCACCCCGACGACCGCCCCGACGACCGCCGTGACCACCGCGCCTCCGGGCGACGGCGCGTCACCGACCTTGACGCTCCCCGAGCGCGACCCCCGGCCGGTGCGCATCGGCCGCCCGACCCGCGTCGTCGTCCCCGCGATCGGGGTGGACGAGTCGCTCACCGGCCTCGGGCTGCAGCCCGACGGCGCGATGGAGATGCCCGACTTCGGCTCCGCCGGCTGGTACGACGAGGGGCCGCGTCCGGGAGCACCCGGCGGCGCCGTCGTGGTCGCCCACGTGCGGGGGCCGGCCGGTCCCGACGTCTTCGCCGGCCTCGCCACGCTCCGGCCCGGCGACCTCGCGGTGGTCCACGGCACCCGCGGGCAGGCGACGTTCGTCGTCCGCTCGAAGCAGACCGTCGACAAGGAGCACCTGCCCTACGACCGCATCTGGCCCGAGACCGACGAGCCGCTCCTGCGGCTGATCACCTGCGGCGGCACCCCCGGTCCCACCGGCTTCCCGGCCAACACCGTCGTCTACCTCCAGCGAGTCGTCTGAGGGCGCTCCCGGGGCCGCAGAGAAGAACTCGGAAGAAGTTCTCCGAAATCTGTGAGGTCTGTGGGCCCCACCCCTCCTACCTCCGAAGAGCAGGCAACCGACCATCCGGCACCACCAGCCACCCGACACCAAGGAGTCACCATGAGCACGACCACCACCATCGCCCGCAAGCTGGCCTTCTCGGCCCTGTCCGTCCCCGTCGCCGCAGCGATCACGCTGGGCACCGGAGCCGCCGCCCACGCCTCCGAGGCGCCGGCCCCCGTCCTCGCCCCCTCGGCCGTCCTCACCGTCGACCCCGAGGCGTTCACGCCGCCGCACCCCGTCGGCCCGATGGGCCCCGGCGACATCACGCTCCCGCCCACCTGCGACCTGCCCCACGGCTGCGACCCGGTCGACCCCGGCGACGACCCCGCCGACCCGGTGGACCCGGAGCTGAACCCCGACCTCCCCGAGGGCCCGGACGACTTCACCAACGACACCGGGTGCGACCCCGAGGACCACTGCGGCGAGGACGACCCCGGCGACGGCGACGGCGACGGCGACCCCGAGGTCGGCGACCAGGGCGAGCCCACCGACGAGCCCACCGACGAGCCCGAGGTGGACGACAGCACCGGCACCTTCGACAAGCCGACCCGCATCGACGCCGGCGGCCTGACCACCGTCGCCACCACCGGCGAGGACACCGGCGGCTCGCAGCTCGCGTGGCTGCTGCCGGGCGGCCTGCTCGTGGGCGCCGCCGGCGCCGCGGGCGCGGCACGCCGGATCCGGAGCGCCGGCCAGCGGGTCTGAGGGAACCCGCACCTGGGGGGACGTCGCCCCGGACGAGACCACTCGTCCGGGGCGACGTCGTTTGGCAGGGTGACCCGCATGACGCAGCTGACCATGAACCAGGTGATCCACGGCGCCGTGCGCCGCGACCTCGCGCGGACGGCCGCCGCGCTCCAGTCCTTCACCGAGGGCGACCGCGACCGCGCTGCCGGGCTGACCCGCGCGTGGCAGAACCTCACCCGCGAGCTCGTGCACCACCACGAGTCCGAGGACGCCCTGATCTGGCCCTACCTGCGCGGCGTCGGCGTCGACGAGGGGCTCGTGTCGTCGATGGAGTCCGAGCACCAGGCCATGCACGAGGCGCTCGAGTCCGCGAGCGCCGCGATGGCGGCGCTGGCCACCAGTGCGAGCGCGGCCGACGCGCGGGCGGCGCACGACGCGGTGACGCACGCGCAGCAGGTCGCCGGCGACCACCTCGACCACGAGGAGCGGGAGCTGGAGCCGCAGCTGCACCCGCACATGGAGACCCCCGAGTGGAAGGCGGTCGAGAAGCAGCTGCGCGCGGGTTCCCCCGTGCGTGCCGGGTGGTTCTTCGCCTGGCTGCTCGACGGGGCGGACCCGACCCATGCGGCCCACCTCCGCAGCACGATCCCGGCGCCGGTCGTGCTGCTCCTGAGCCGCGTGCTGGGCCGCGGCTACCACCGCTCCGTGGCCCCGGTGTGGCGCGGCTGAGCGGTTCTGGCCGGTTCTGAGCGGTCCTGACCGGTTGTTACCGGCCAGTCGGATTGGTCACAGGTGGATGCCGTGCGCCCTGCCCCGCCTCTACATTGACCGTCGTCCCCTGACCGCCTGTGTGACCCCTTGACTGCCAGGAGCCCCACGTGAAGCACATCCTCGACGCGATCATGGCCGGCGACACCTCCTCGGAGGACTTCGCCGCCCTCGAGATCCCCGACCACTACACCGCCGCCTTCGTCAAGAAGGAGGAGGTCGGCATCTTCGAGGGGATGGCCAGCCGCGACAAGGACCCGCGCGTCTCCCTGCACGTCGACGACGTGGCGCTGCCCGAGCTCGGCCCGGGCGAGGCGCTGGTCGCGGTCATGGCGAGCGCGATCAACTACAACACCGTCTGGACCTCGATCTTCGAGCCGGTCTCGACCTTCGGCTTCCTCGAGCGCTACGGCCGCATGTCGCCGCTGTCCAAGCGTCACGACCTGCCCTACCACGTGGTCGGCTCCGACCTCGCCGGCGTCGTCCTCAAGACCGGCCTGGGGGTCCACTCGTGGAAGCCGGGCGACGAGGTCGTCGCGCACTGCCTCTCCGTCGAGCTGGAGAGCCCCGACGGCCACAACGACACGATGCTCGACCCCGAGCAGCGCATCTGGGGCTTCGAGACCAACTTCGGCGGCCTGGCCCACATCGCGCTGGTGAAGTCCAACCAGCTCATGCCCAAGCCCGACCACCTCACCTGGGAGGAGGCCGCCTCCCCCGGCCTGGTCAACTCCACCGCCTACCGCCAGCTGGTCTCGACCAACGGCGGCAACATGAAGCAGGGCGACAACGTGCTGATCTGGGGTGCCTCCGGCGGCCTGGGCGGCTTCGCGACGCAGTACGCCCTCAACGGCGGCGCGACCCCGATCTGCGTGGTCTCCAACGAGGAGAAGGCCGCGATCGCCCGCAAGATGGGCGCCGAGCTGGTGATCAACCGCTCCGAGGAGGGCTACCAGTTCTGGAAGGACGAGCGCACCCAGGACCCGCGTGAGTGGAAGCGCTTCGGCGCCAAGATCCGCGAGCTCACCGGCGGCGAGGACATCGACATCGTCTTCGAGCACCCGGGCCGCGAGACCTTCGGCGC